>DATBZY010000290.1:0-2708 GCA_036512915.1 Pseudolabrys sp.
CATCCCTTCGTCTACGTGGAAATAACGGCCGGTGCCGTGATGGGATTGTGTTTCGCCATCATGTGTCTGGTGACCCTGTATCAGATGTGGTTCTCCCCGACACCAACCGCCGTGAGGGAGCGCTAGCGCTTCGACGTGTGAATCATCGGGCGCAATATCGCGCCGATTCGTTTGCTGTCGTAGACGCGCACCGCGGTGGCGGCGATCGACAATCAGTTACGCCGTTGCAGGTCGGCGATGCGGGCGGCGAATTCATCGACCGCCGGCCAAGACGTATATTCGACGTTGGTATCCGGGTCGGTCGGCCCCCGCGTCAGCAACATGATGAAGCGGATGATCTGGCGATCCAGCCAGCCGTAGTGGCGGTAGTCGAGCCGCCCGGCAAAGGCGACCGCCAAAGCGGGCGCCAGGCGATGGCGCGCGATGAGCTTGCGCAGATAGGAATTGCCGGTCGCCGTCGTCTTGGCCGGTTTGCGGGCGGTCAGATTCACCGACGCCAGCGCCAGCGGCGGCGGCGAAGCCAGCGACCGGTAGACCGCGAGTAATCGATCCGCCTCCGGCAAGTGCTTGCGATAACGGACGGCGGCCACCAGCACGATCACCGAGGCGGCGGTTAGGTCCTCCGGCGCCGGCCGCGCCACCGCGAGATCCTTTGGGGGGCTGAGCGTTTCGCTCTCCGCCAGACGGCCGAAAATATGCTCGGCAATGCGCCGCGATTGTCCATCGCGCGTCGCATAATAAAGCGCAGCACCCCGGCGGCAATTAGTCGTCGACATCGCGCGCCCCATATGGCTGGCCGATCTAAGTCCGGCTCAAATAAGATTTCCGCCAAACCCGATCGCCATCATAACGAGCAGCGCCAGCCCGACGGCCACAAGGCTTAAGCCCAAAATCTTGGAGCCGAGCGTCAGCGGCCGCGATGGCGCGTCCACCAGATGCTGTTGCAGTTGTCCGCTTTCCGCCAAGCGGGCGTATTCGACGGCGTATTCGCGCTTGAACTCTTCGAGCGGCATCGAGCCGGTGAACATGACGACGTCGAGCGGGAACTTGTCCGGCCGCCAGTGATTCACGAAATAGTGCACCGTGAACAGGTAGGCGGCGGCGAGCAGGGCTTCATCGCCATGGGCGACCGTGGCGACATTGAACGCCCATCCCGGCAGGTACGCTGCGGTGAGCGTCTTGAACCACAACATGGCGCCGGTCGCGACCAGCATCGCGATGCCCCAGAACGGCGCCCAGTAATCGACCTTCTGCTGATAGTTCCAATGGTCGAACGTCGGCCGCGGCCGCCGGCCGAAAAACCATTTGAACATGGCGGCGAAGTCCGTGGCGTCTTGCCAATTCGGCATCAGCGAATAGGGCCCGAACACTTTGAAGCTCTGCCAATTCCGCGCGATGTGGATGGCGGCATAGACAATGTGCCAGGCAAAGACGGCGACCATGACCGCGGCCGCGACCCTATGCACGAGCCCGGCGATGGTCGGCCCGCCCATGGCCCGTTGGAGCAGCGGCGCCCAGGCCGTGGTCGGATAGAGCAATGTCACGCCGGTTGCGACCAGCAGAATGATGCTGAGCGCGAACAGGAGGTGAGCCCATCGCCACAGGGCGCTCCAACGCTGGACATAGCGGCCTTCTCCTTGCGGCAATGCTTGCGTGCGCACATGCGGCCGCAGCTTTTGCTGCTGGCGATCGCGATATTCGCGATAGAACCAGAGCGCCGAATGGATCCAGAAGAACACGAGCACGCCGCCGACCGCCAAATTCACGAACTTCGAGGCAAGCCAAGTATAGGGATAGCGCGCGAAGTCGTCGGTGGTGGCATGCGGCTGGAACGTCGCGAAGCCCGCCGTCGCGTCCTGATGGCACTTCTGGCAGGTCTTCAGCAGGTTGGCTGGCGCCACACTCGACGCCGGATCGCTGGTGCGCAGGATCGCGTGGCTGCCGTGGCAGTCGGAGCAGGTCGCGCCATCGGCAAAACCCATGGCGGTGACCTGGCCATGATAGGTCTCGGTGTAACCCTGCGCGGCCTTGGCATGGCAATTGATGCAGTTCTTGGTGATGGCGAGCCGTGTCCGGTCCCACTCGGCGGGCGTCTTTGCCACGCTCTTATGGGGCAGCTCGGTTATTGTCGTATGACAGTCGACGCAGCGCAGTACCTTGCCGTGCACGCTGCCGGCAAAATGATCCGCGTTCACGAACAGCGAGCGCGCTTGTCCATCGGCGCGCGGCGCCGAAAATCCCGACACGCCGTGACAGCCGAGGCAGGTCGCGTTGGCGAGATCCTCGGCGCCTTGGGCGATTGCGGCGTGCACCCAAACGAGGATGGTCGCTAGCACGACCGCCCGCAGCGCAAGTTTGCCAGCGTGCATGGCTCATACTCCTCTGCGTCCGAAAGACGAACGCGCGGCACAATGTGCCGCGCGCTCTCATGTTCGATCCGCAACCTGAAGCGCGGCTTCACTCAATCGAAAGCGAACACGCCGCCGACCGCGGCGTCTATCGATTCGCGATTACAGCTTGTGGCCATTCGCCTTGAATTTTTCGCCGGCCGGCTTGAGCGCGCCGCCGCCCGCCGGATTCTTATGGCAGAAGCCGCAAGCTTTGCCGGTTTGCTGAGCATATTGCGGTGTGGCATTGGCTGGCTGAGAAATAGTCAATGACATCGCGCCTGCGATCAATAATGCGGCCGCTATACCGCAAACAAGGAC
>DATBZY010000291.1:0-8328 GCA_036512915.1 Pseudolabrys sp.
GCGGCTCGGATCCTCAGCGATGGCGAGCACCGGCACGGCGACGCCCGGCGAATAAGCGAGCGAGAGGTCGCGCTGGGTCGCCATCGGCTTGGTGGCTACGACCTCCAGCTTGCCGGGCCGCCCGACGCTGTGAAATTGCAGGGCTTCCTGGTCGGTAATGGTCGGCCGGTTACGGCCGCCGGGGGGGTTTGCGGGCATTTTCACTCCATGGGGCGACCGGAGGTGCCCGGCGCGGGCGACGTTAGCGGAAGGAACAGCATTAGCTCAAGGCAAGGCCAGTCTGCGTATATTGCATTGGTTAAACCCAGCAATGGTTGAACCTGGGCGCGGCGCGGGTTAATCGGTGACCTGCTCGAGTGAGAAGATCCCCCGGCCATGATCCGCTTCCTGTTCCGCTTTATCGGCCTGATCTGCCTGGCCGCCGCATTTATCCTGGTGATCTATGACGGCACCAAGTCGATTGCGGCCAACAACCTCTATCTCACCAGCATGCGGACGCTGTGGGAGCTTATCAATGCGGGCAGCCTGGCCAAGCTCAAGCCGCTGATCGAGCCTTATGCCGGCGGTATCCTGTGGGACCCGGTGATGATCGCCATTCTGGCGGCGCCGAGCTGGGGCCTGCTCGGCGGCTTCGGCATCCTGCTGCTCCTGCTCGGCCGCCGGAAAAAGCCGCTGATCGGCTACGCGCGTTAGCGCGCCATAGCAACCTCGCGTGGGCGTGAACGGCTGGCGTGGCCGGCTGGCCGAGACGTGATGGGCTGCGGCATTCCCGGCAGGCTTGGCGTCACATATATTCCTGTCATCGATTGCAGGAGAAATGCCGATGTTCGGGTTCAAGAAATCGATTGCGATGCCCAAGGCCGCCGACGCGCTGCCGGGCCGTAATGCTGCGATCCGCACCGCGCCCGAGCACTTCGTCAATCACCGCGCGCTGAAGGGGCCTTATCCGGAGGGCTCGCAAAAGGCGATGTTCGGGCTTGGCTGCTTCTGGGGCGCCGAGCGCAAATTCTGGGAGCTTGGCAAAGGGTCGGGAGATTCGGGCATCCAGGTCACCGCCGTCGGCTATGCCGGCGGACTGACGCCCAATCCGACCTACGAGGAAGTCTGCTCGGGACGCACCGGCCACAATGAGGTGGTGCTGGTGGTCTACGACCCGAAAAAGATTTCCTACCAGGCGCTGCTCAAGACGTTCTGGGAGAGCCACGACCCGACGCAAGGCATGCGCCAGGGCAACGACGTCGGCACTCAGTACCGTTCCGGCATCTACACCTTCACGCCCGAACAGCGCCAAGCCGCCGAGGCGTCGAAGGCGTTGTATGAGCAGGCGATCAAGGCCAAGCGCTACGGCGCGATCACCACCGAGATCGTCGATGCGGGCGAGTTCTACTTCGCCGAGGATTACCACCAGCAGTATCTGGCCAAAAATCCGCTCGGCTATTGCGGGCTTGGCGGTACCGGCGTGTCCTGCCCGATCGGCACTGGCGCCAAGCTGACGCAAGGCGCCAACGCCTAAAATGTCAGGCCACAGAATCGAAATGTCGCGGGCGCCCATGCTCAAGCACCGGGCGCCCGTCGCGTTTCAAGGTGAGGGCGGAAAATGCTGGCAGGGCACGGGGTTATCGCCCCGATCGGCTGGTGAGGATTTCTTAACCATATAAAGCGTTAATCGGGCTCAGATTTCCGCCACCCGGCCCGAATTTGAGCGATGCGGGGAGCCCGATTGCTGTTAGCCGTAGTGGCCGCGCTGGCGGGCAGCGCCTGCGCGCGCCAGCAGCCGACTTACTACGTCGTCGATCCCAACAGCGGCCAGCCGGTGCCGGTGGTGACGCAGCAGCAATATGCCCAGCCGGCCTACGCGCAACCGCAATACGCGCAGCAGGGTTACGCCCAGCCGCAAGTCGTCCAGCAACCGCAATACGCGCAGCAGAGTTACGCGCAGCCGTCTTATCAGCAGCCGGTGGCGCAGCCGCGCGCCGCCAGCAGTGGCGAGCGCGGCCTGTTCAACTCCGAGCGCGGCCTGTTCAGCTCGCGGCAGAGCGCGCCGCAGACTTACGTGCCGCAGCCTTACGGGGCGCAACCGCAATATGCCGCTCCGCAAGGCGGACCTTATGTCGCGGCGCCTTACGGCTACGCCTCGTCGCCCGCCGCCGATCAGCAGCCCTACACGCTCGATAGCGGCGACAAGCTGCGCATCGTGGTGTTCGGCCAGGACGGCATCACCAACAGCTACACCGTCGATGCCGGCGGCAACGTCAACCTGCCGCTGGTCGGCACCGTGCCGGCGCGCGGCTACGGCACCCAGCAGCTCGCGCAGATGATCTCCGAGCGGCTCAAGCAAGGCTATGTGCGCGAGCATCCTCGGCGAGGTCACCAATCCGGGCCAGTATCCTTACGTCGCCAACATGACGGCGGAGACCGCGATTGCAATCGCCGGCAGCTTTGCCCCGCGCGCCAACAAGAGCAAGGTCGCGCTCACCCGCAACGCGCCCGGTCAGCAGATCCACGGCGACGTGCCGCTTGGCTTCACGCTTCGCCCCGGCGATACCGTGGTGGTGAAGGAGCGCTGGTTCTAGCGCTGCACTGTCGACCACGCTTTTGCGGGGACGACAGCGGAATTCGACGCCGCGGCCTTACTTCTTCTTCATATGCTTGGTCAGGAATTCCTGGGTGCGGCTCCAGGCGAGATCGGCGGCCGCCTTGTTGTAGCTCGCGCGCTCGTCGCAATAGAAACCGTGCGCGGCGCCGGGGTAGACGTAAGTTTCCGCCTGCGGCTGCTTCTGCTTGATGGTCGCCACCACGTCGAGCGGAATGCCCTCGTCCTTTTCGCCGAAATGCAGCTGCAGCGGACATTTCGGCTTCTCGTCGGCGAACTTGCCGATCATGCCGCCGTAATAGGCGATCGCGGCCGACAGGCCGGGAATCCGGCAGGCGGCGAGAAACGCGGCGGTGCCGCCCATACAGAAGCCGATCACGCCCAAGGGGCCTACGCCCTTGAGATCGCCGACGGCGGCGGTCATGTCGGCCACCATGTGATCCCAGTTGAGATTCCCTAAGTAGCTGCGGGCATGGGCGATCTCGTCGGGCGTATAGCCGCACTCGAAGTCGCGCACGAAGCGGTCGAACACGGCGGGCGCCACCGCCACATAGCCGAGCGCGGCGAGCCGGTCGCAGACCGCGCGGATGTGGTGATTGACGCCGAAAATCTCCTGCACCACCACCAGCCCGCCCTTCGGCGTGCCTTGCGGATCGGCGCGGTAGGCACCGAGCGAATGCTTGTCAGTGGTGGTGAGCTTGAACTGCTTGCCCAAGGGAGCCTCCCGTTTAATTCGACTGATGACAAAAAACCTGTCGCGCCCGCGCAGCTTTTAGCATGACCGGCGGCGGTCTAACCAGATTGTTGGAGGCTTCACGCCAAGCTCAGTTGCTCGCGCCTAAGAACGCCTGCGCCAGCAGCTCGTAGGATCGTTTGCGCGCCTCGTGGCTGAAGATCATGGTGGTCACCATCAGCTCATTGGCCTGCGTCGCCGCGAGCAGCGGCGCGAGCTTGGCTTTGATCGTTGCGGGTGAGCCGACCGACATGCGCGCGCGGTTTTGCGCGATGCGGGCGCGATCGGCCGGCGCGTAGTCGTAAGCCGCCGCGTCTTCCGGCGAGGCGAGCGGGAGATAGTCGCCCTTGGCGCGGCGCACGATATTGAGATCGACGGTTAAGGCCAGCCGCTCGGCTGCCGCATCGGTGTCGGCGCACACCACATGGGTGCCGAGGATCGCGTACGGCTTGGCGTGCGAGGCGGAGGGGCGGAAATTGTCGCGATAGAGCCGCATCGCCTCCGCCGCGTCGAAAGTGGCGAAGTGGTGCGCGAAGGCAAACGCCGCGCCAATCTGGCCGGCCAGTTGCGCACTGTAGTCGGACGAGCCGAGCAGATAGATCGGCGGCAGGGCCACGTCCGAAGGCATCGCCCGCACATTGTGGAACGGATGGCCGGCGGGAAAGCCGCGCGTCTCCAGCAGCATCAGTTCGTTGAAACGCTCGAGGAAGTCGTCCTCCTCGCTGATGCCCTGGCGGCGGCGCAGCGCGTAAGAAGTTGCCGGGTCGGTGCCGGGCGCGCGGCCGAGACCGAGATCGATGCGGCCCGGAAACAGCGCTTCCAGCACCTTGAAGCGCTCGGCCACCATCAGCGGCGCGTGGTTGGGTAGCATCACGCCGCCGGAGCCGATGCGCATGTTGCTGGTGATCGCAGCGATCTGCCCGATCATGATGTCGGGCGCCGAGCTGGCGATCGCCGGTAGATTATGATGCTCGGCCACCCAGTAGCGCGTAAAGCCGAGCCGGTCGGCCAGCCGCGCCAGATCGAGCGAATTGCGCAGCGCTTGCGCGCCGGTCGAGCCGGCCGACACCGGCGACAGATCGAGGACGGAGAGAGGGGTCATGGTCGAAACCTTATCATGCCGAATACGGTGTTCTCGCGCATACCGGTCCGCCTATGATAAATATCGGACGAGAAGGGAGCTCGCATGGCCTCGCTGATCGAATGGAAGGTTCCGCCGGCCGTGCAGCCGCGCGCGGAAGACTATTCTTACGATCTCGAGCGCGCGCTGTCCGCGGTGGTCGGCCTGCATTCCATTGTGCCGCCCGATGCCTTCACCGCCGACACCCTCGGGGTCGAGCGCGCCGGCAACGGCGTGCTGATCGACGACGGCCTGGTGCTCACCATCGGCTATCTGATCACTGAGGCCGAGACCGTCTGGCTGCATCTCGGCGACGGCCACGTGGTGCAGGGCCATGCGCTCGGCCTCGACCAGGAGACCGGCTTCGGCCTGGTGCAGGCGCTCGGCGCCATCGAGCTGCCGACGCTCGCGCTCGGATCCTCGAGCGCGGCCCAAATCGGTGAGCGCGTGGTGGTCGGCGGCGCCGGCGGGCGCACCCGTTCGCTGGCCGGCCGCATCGCCGCCAAGCAGGAATTCTCCGGCTATTGGGAATACGTCCTCGACGAGGCGATCTTCACCTATCCGGCGCATCCCAACTGGGGCGGTACCGCCTTGATCTCGGCCACGGGCGATCTGATCGGCATCGGCTCGCTGCAGCTCGAGCGCGGGCGCGCGGGCAAGAGCGAACATCTCAACATGACCGTGCCGATCGATCTGTTGAAACCGATCCTCGACGATTTGCGGAAATTCGGCCGCGTCAACAAGCCGGCGCGGCCGTGGCTCGGACTCTACTCGACCGAGATCGAGGACAAGGTGGTCGCCGTCGGCATTGCCCCGAAGGGACCGGCGGCGCGCGCCGAGCTCAAGACCGGCGACGTGGTGCTGGCGGTTAAGGGCCAGAAGGTCACCACGCTCGGAGGCTTCTACCGGCGGGTCTGGGCGCTCGGTCAAGCCGGCGTGGAAGTGCCGCTCACGCTCTATCGCGAGGGCGTCACCTTCGACGTGCGGGTGAACTCATCCGACCGCGCGAAATTCCTCAAAGCGCCGCGTATGCATTGAGCGGCGTTGCATGCTTGCCTCAGCTTGCTTGCGCACGATCTTTTCCGGAAACCGGTCGCCACTTTTCGGGATCATGCGCGGGCGTTACGGACAATTTTACGCAAATGAATATTTCGTCCGGCGCCTCATGTGGTAGCCGATTTTCGCCTGTGCACGGCCGAATTGCGACAAATTGAACGATTGATCTTAGCAAAATTACAGCGTCTTCGAATTAGCTTGGCGCCATCTCAACCCAACGGTGCCGCGTCTCCATGCCCAACAAGCCGATCGAAAAGCTGCTGCAGGGCCTCAATATTTTGATCGTCGATGGCAATGCCTATATGCGCCGGCTCACGCGCACGATGCTGGTGAATCTCGGCGCCAAGTCGGTGATCGAGGCCGCCGACGGCCTTGCCGCGCTCGAGCAGATCCGCAGCTGCGACCCCGACGCCATGCTGCTCGATTGGGACATGCCGGTTCTCAATGGCATGGAGGTGATGCGCATCGTGCGCTCGCCCGGAGTGTTTCCGCGTCCCAATCTGCCGACCATCATGCTGACCAACCGTGCCCAGCGCTCTTCCGTTTTCGAGGCGTTGCGCGTGGGTGCGCACGAATTCCTGCTGAAGCCGACCTCGCCCAAGGCGCTGCACGACCGTTTGATGTCGATCGTGGTGAAGCCGCGACCGATGATGAAGGTCGGCAATTACTACGTGCCGAAGCCGCGGCAGATG
Source organism: Pseudolabrys sp. (assembly GCA_036512915.1). GTDB lineage: Bacteria > Pseudomonadota > Alphaproteobacteria > Rhizobiales > Xanthobacteraceae > Pseudolabrys. The sequence continues at coordinate 6,195 of DATBZY010000291.1, forward strand.
CCGCTGCCGCGCGAATTGGAGCGTATGGTGTGACGTAAGACGGTCACGCCGAAATTTTTCTTGCGCATGATCTTATCCGACCTCACTTCGCCCGCCGAAGCGGGCTTCGCGAAGGCGGGAAACCGGTTGCCGCTTTTCGGGATCATGCGCTCGGAAAATCGTAAAGCCGCGCCGGGTTGTCGGTGAGGATCGCCTGCCGGTTGGATTTGTTTGTCCAATCGAGAAACACCGCCAGCAGGCGGCCGGCATCCGGCACCGGGCCCTCGGGGCGCGGATGCGGCCAGTCGGTGCCCCACACCAGATTGCGCGGATTGGCGGCGACCAGCGCGTCGTGGAACGGGCGCGCTTCTGCATAATCGGGCGGCGTGGCGCCCAGTCGATAAGTGCCGGAGAGTTTCGCCCACAGCCGGCCCTCGCCGACACCGCGCAGCAGCGCTTGAAATCCCGGGTGCGCGATGCCGTGGTGATACTCCATGCGGCCCATGTGATCGATCACCACCGGTACCGGCACGCGCGCGAGCGCCGCCGCCATGTCGGGCAGATCGCGCGCGTCGATCCATAGCTGCAGATGCCAGCCGAGTTCGGCGATCAGCGGCAGCAGCGGCTCGATGTCCTTTAAGCCGACGCCGTTCTGGTAGTACGGCTTGCCGTCGCGGCGGAATTCGTTGGCGCGCAGGCCGCGCACGCCGGCCGCATGCCATTGCTTCAGCGTTGCAGCGGTCAGCTCCGCCCCGCCGACCGCGACGCCGCGCAGGCGTTCAGGCGCGCGCGTGAGCGCATCGAGCATGGCGCGGTTGTCGCGGCCGTAGGCGCTCGGCTGCACCAGCACGCCGCGATCGAAACCGAGGCGGTCGAGCAGCGCCAGATAGGCTTCGAGCGGCGCATCGTCCGGCGTGTAGCTGCGCGGCTCCGCATAGGGAAAGCGCGCGGCCGGGCCGAACACATGGCAGTGACAGTCGCAGGCGCCGCGCGGCAGCGCGCCGCTCATTTCGGCGTGATCCCGGCGAGCTGGGCGGCCTCGCGCATGCGGTCGTAGTCGGTGCGGAGGAAGGCTGCAAAACCGTCCGGGGTCATCTGCTCGGGCGTGGCGATTTCCGTGCCCATGCCGCGCAGTTTGTCGGCTGCGCCCCCGCTGGTGAGCCCGCCGGCGATGGCCTTTTGCAATTGCGCGATGATGGCGCCCGGTGTGCCGGTCGGCGCCAGGATGCCGATATAGCTGGCGGCGGTGAAATCCTTCACGCCGCCTTCGATGAAGGTCGGGATGTCGGGCGCCAGCTGCGAGCGCTGCGCTGATGCGATCGCAATGATGTGCGCCTGGCCGCCGGTGTGCAGCGGCAGCGCGGTGGAGAATTCCGTCATCGCCGCCTGGATGCTGCCGCCGAGCAAGTCCGGCATCAGCGCGCCGCCGCTGCGATAGGGGATATGCACGACATTGGCGCCGGTTGCCGCCTTGAAGCGCTCGAGCGTCATGTGGGTGGCGCTGCCGACGCCGCTGGTGGCGATGCTGATCTGCTGCTGCTTCGACAGCGCGATCAGCTCGGGAATCGTCTTGGCTGCGACCTTGGCATTCAAAATGATCACGTGCGGCGCGTAGCTGGTGAGCGCCACGGCTACGAAGTCCTTGAGCGGATCGTAGCCGAGCTTGGCCTGGACGAATGGATTGACGGTGAGCGGCCCGTTCGAGCCGACCAGCAGCGTGTAGCCGTCGGGCGCCGCGCGCGCCACCGCTTCGGCGCCGATGCTGCCGCCGGCGCCGCCGCGGTTGTCGACCACCACCGGCTGGCCGAGCGCGTGCGACATCTGTTCGCCGAGCAGGCGGCCGACGATATCGGCATTGCCGCCGGGGGCGAACGGCACGATCAGCCGGATCGGCTGGTCGGGATAGGCGGCGAAGGCGGCGCGCGGCAGCAGGCTGACGGCCGGCGCCAGGCCGAGCGTGACGATCAGCGTGCGGCGTGAAATCGGCATGGTTTTACTCCCAGTGAGGTTTGCCCCTAGTACCTCTGCACAGAGGTTTTGACTGGTTGAGCGTGGTTCATCGTAGGACCGGCAGGTGTTCTGGATCAACGAGCATTTCGATACTGCGAGCGACGCCGCGCTGTCGGCGGATGAACCCTGCGCGTTCGAGCGTAAG
>DATBZY010000292.1:0-2068 GCA_036512915.1 Pseudolabrys sp.
CCGCACCGATCACTCGTTCGCGCAAATCAGACGAATAAGCCCGTGTCATCGCCGCCTCCGAATCAAGACGGTCGAATCCTGAACCAGAAAAAACGTCCCGTGAATCCCCTGACGATTCAGATCAATCTAAAAAGACTCTAGGTCAGGGAGAACGGAAATGATCCGCATCGCATTAATGGCGCTCGCGTTGGGCGCGGCGCTGGTCGGCACGGCCAACGCGCAATCGGAGTTGGTGAAACGCGGCGATTATCTGGTCAACACCATCATGACCTGCGGCAATTGCCACACGCCGAAGGGACCCACCGGCGACATCATGGACAAGGCCTTTTCCGGCGGACTGTCATGGGACGAGCCGCCGTTCAAAGTCACGGCGCCCAACATCACGCAAGACAAGGACACCGGCATCGGCGCCTGGAGCGATGCCGACATCAAGAAGCTGATGCGCACCGGCGTGCGGCCGAACGGCGTGCAGATCGCCGAGATCATGCCGACCGCCTTTTACGGCATCATCACCGACAACGACATGAACGCGATCGTCGCTTACCTGCGCACGCTCAAGCCGATCGCCAACAAGGTGCCGGACCCGATCTACAAGATGCAGGTGCCGCACCATGCCTTCCCCGGCGCCGACAAGCCGTACACGGAAGCGATGATGAGCGACACGCTGAAGAAAAGCTTCTACCTCGTCAGCATCGGCCACTGCCTGGAGTGCCATACGCCGATGGGGCCGCGCGGGCGCGAATTCGCCGACAAGCTCGGCACCGGCGGCTTCGAGTTTCCGGGACCATGGGGCAAGTCGGTGTCGCGCAACATCACCTCCAGCAAGACCAAGGGCATCGGGGAGTGGACCGACGGCGAGATCAAGCGCGCCGTCACCCAAGGGGTGCGTAAGGACGCAGCAAGCTCAAGCGGCCGATGGGCTTCCATTACTACGCCAAGATGACCGGCGGCGACCTCGACGCGGTCGTGGCCTGGCTGCGCACGCTGCCGGCGAAGGAGTAGCGGCTCTAACCTCTCCCCGTGCGCGGGGAGAGGTCGGCTTTCGCGCGCAGCGCGGAAGCCGGGTGAGGGGGCCTCGTGGTTTGCGCTTGGTCTCTACGCCCCCTCACCCCGACCCTCTCACGTCGAAGTCGGATATATCCGACTTCGACCCCTCTCTAAGTGACCGAACTCGGGTAAACCCGAGTTCGGTATGCACGCGGGGAGAGGGAGATAGCCGGCCTTCATTTAGTCCCGGTGGGGGCCTATATCTCGGCCACTTGCCGGGAATTGACATCATGCGCCGTAAGCCACGTCTGACCGCCGCTTTGATCGCCGCCATCGCCTTGGCCGGCGTCGCCACCGCGTCCGTCCAAAACGCCGCTGCCCAAAACGCCGCTGCGCAAGAGCGGCGCGTGCCGACGGCGGCCGAGCTGCGCCTGTCCTATGCGCCGGTGGTGCAGCGGGTGGCGCCGGCGGTGGTCAATGTCTATGCCGCCAAGACGGTGCAGAACCGCAACCCGCTGTTGGACGATCCGATCTTCCGGCGCTTCTTCGGCGTGCCGGGCGGCGGCAGCCAGCTGCAGCGCTCGCTCGGCTCCGGCGTGATGGTGGATGCCTCCGGCCTGGTCGTCACCAACTACCACGTCATCGAAGGCGCCGACGAGGTGAAGGTCTCGCTCGCCGACAAGCGCGAATTCGAGGCGACGCTGGTGCTCAAGGACCAGCGCACCGATCTGGCGGTGCTGCGCATCAAGGATGGGCGCGAGCGTTTTGCGTTCCTCGATTTTGCCAATTCCGACGCGCTCGAAGTCGGCGACATCGTGCTCGCCATCGGCAATCCGTTCGGCGTCGGGCAGACGGTGACGCATGGCATCGTGTCGGCGCTGGCGCGCACGCAGGTCGGCATCACCGACTATCAGTTCTTCATCCAGACCGACGCCGCCATCAATCCGGGCAATTCCGGCGGCGCACTGGTCGATCTCACCGGGCGCCTGGTCGGCATCAATACCGCGATCTTCTCGCGCTCGGGCGGCTCGCAAGGCATCGGCTTCGCCATCCCCGCCAACATGGTGCGGGTGGTGGTGGC
>DATBZY010000293.1:0-4172 GCA_036512915.1 Pseudolabrys sp.
AAGCCGTGGCTGAACAGCGCCAGCAGAACCGGCGCCAGATAGGTGAGGGCCATGCCGGCCACCGTTCCTGCGAGGAGTAGCGGCGAATAGCGAAGCTGCGCGTAGGCCGAGCGCGCGACCATGCGCCGGATGTCCTGCGCCGCCGCGTAAGCGCGGATGCTGCGCGCGCGCTCGGTCAGGCTGAGCCGGATCGGCCCCTGCGTCTTGAGGTTGTGCGCCAGCGCGCAGTCGTCGATCAGCGCGCCGCGGATGTCCTCGATGCCGCCAGCCGCGCAGAGTGCATCGCGGCGCACCAGCATGCAGCCACCGGCCGCCGCCGCGGTGGCGCGGTCGTGGCGCTTCACCCAGGCGAAGGGGTAGAGCATCTGGAACAAAAAGATGAAGGCCGGAATGAGCGCGCGTTCGGCGAAGCTCTCGCAGCGCAGCTTGGCCATCAGCGAGGTGAGCACGAGACCTTCCGCCTGCGCCTGCGAAACGAGGCGCGTGAGCGCATCGGGGGCGTAGACGATGTCGGCGTCGGTGAGCAGCAGATAGGTGGGCTCGCTTATCTGCGCGCGCTCGACGCCCTGCTTCATCGCCCACAGCTTGCCCGTCCACCCCGCCGGTAGCGCTGCGCCGGGCAGGATGGTCAGCCGATCCGCGGCCGCTGCCGAAGCGTGCCGCGCGACCTCGGCCGTGCCGTCGGTGCTTTGGTCGTCCACCAGGATGACGGAGAACGGGCCCGGATAATCCTGCCGCAGCAGCGAGGCGATGGCTTCGCCGACGCCTTGGGCCTCGTCACGCGTTGGGATGACGGCCGTGACGGCCGGCCATACCAACGGCGCGGGGCCGCCGTCATCGCGCTCGGCAGCGAGCCAGAAGCAGCCGCGCCCCGCAATTAGATATACCCAGACCGCGAGCGCGGCCGAGGCTACGAGGTTCGCCACCATTTGGCCGAAATGTTCCTCGGATTGGCGGCCCGGCACTCCGGGTGCGAGTAAAAGTGCGAACCCTAAATTATATGGCGAGTCTGGCGAGATTTTCCAAGGCCAGTGCGAGCGCGCTTCGTGGGTGCCCGGAGCAACCAAGGCCACATGAGCAGCGTCGGACAGGTGCTGGTGACGGGGGCGAGCGGCTTCGTCGGCTCGGCGGTGGCCAAGGCCCTGGTCGAGGCCGGCTTCCACGCGCGTGTTGGTGCGTCCGACGAGCCCGCGCGCATCTCGATGGCGTCGAGGCTGTGTTCGCCGAAGGTGACCTGTGCGACGCGGAATCGGTGCGCCGGGACGATGGCGGGCGTGCGCTACCTCTTCCACATCGCTGCTGACTACCGGCTGTGGGCGCGCGATCCCAGCGAGATCGCTGAAGTCAATGTCGCGGGCACACGCACCATCATGACAGAGGCATTGCGCGGCGGCGCCGCTCGAGGAGGCGAAGGCGATCGGCGCCTACAAGCGCAGCAAGGTTGCCGCCGAGCGGCTGGTCGAGGCAATGATCGCAAACGACGACCTGCCCGCCATCATCGTCAACCCGTCCACCCCGATCGCTACATTCTCGGCGGGGAGAACGTGCTGTTCTCCGACAGGCTGGTGGACATCTCCACGATGGTCGGCCGCCCGCCACCGCGCTGGCGCTTTACCGCCAGCTGATCATGCCGCTCGCCTATGCGGCCGAAGGCATTGCGCGGATGACCGGGCGCGAGCCGTTCGTGACCAAGGACCGGCTGCGCATAGCGCAATACCGCATGTTCTTCAACGCCGCCAAGGCCGAGCGCGAGCTCGGCTTCCGCGCCCGGCCCTATCGCGAGGGCCTCGCCGATGCGATTGAATGGTTCTACAAGGCCGGGTTACTTCAAATGGTCGCCGAACCGCGACTCGGTCCAGCGGCCCACCCACGGACGGCGCGAATGCCGTCGAAAGCGGGGGCGACGATGACTGTTTCCGGTGAAGCCTTCCTGTCGCAGCTCACTGCGGTGGCCGCGGAAATCGAGAGTCTGATCGATCGCCTCCTCGCCGCGCCGGCGATCGAGGGCAAGCGCGCGCGCCCGCAGCGCCTGCTCGACGCTATGCGCTACGCGAGCCTCAATGGGGGCAAGCGCTTCCGTCCTTTTCTCGTGGTCGCCATCGCCGCGCTGTTCGACGTGCCCCGCAAACGTGCGCTGATGGTCGGCGCGGCGCTCGAATGTGTGCACTGTTACTCGCTGGTGCACGACGACCTGCCGGCGATGGACGACGATGATCTGCGGCGCGGGCACCCGACCGCCCACAAGGCGTTCGACGAGGCGACCGCGATTTTGGCGGGCGACGGGCTCCTGACCTTCGCCTTCGACATCCTCGCGCGCCCCGACGCGCATCCCGACCCCGCGGTGCGCATCGAGCTGCTGCTGGCGCTCGCGCGCGTCGGGGCTCGGCGGCATGGTGGGCGGGCAGATGCTCGACCTGGCCGCCGAAGGCCGCTTTGCCGACGGCCGGCCGCAGGCGTTCGACGAGGCTGCGGTGACGACGCTGCAGGCGATGAAGACCGGCGCGCTGCTGCGCTTCGCCTGCATCGCCGGTGGTATTCTGGGGCAAGCGATCGGCGCCGAGCGCGAGGCCCTCGAACGCTACGGCTCCGCTGTCGGCCAAGCCTTCCAGATCGCCGACGACCTCCTCGACATCCAAGGCGACAGCACTATCCTGGGGAAGGCCATTGGCAAGGACGCCAAAGCAGGAAAGGCGACGCTGGTTGGGGGTTCTCGGGCCCGAACAGGCGAAGGCGCGGCTCAAGACCCTGGTCGCCGAGGCCGTGGCGGCGCTCGCGCCGTTCGGCGCCGCGGCGTGGGTACTGATGGAGGGGGCAAAGTTCGTGGCGGAGCGGAAAGCCTAAGGCCGCAGGCGTCGCATCACGCCGTATGCTCAAAATATCGGTCCGAGGCCCATTGTGCGCTGAAGTTAGATGATTCCTTCAGCTAATCAATGCGGATGGAGTTTTCGGTACACACAGGTGTCCTCGACATAGGTTTGGCGAGCATCATAATTTTTGATCTACCAGGGACTTCTGCCTGGACGATGGGACTGCTTATCGGGATCAACATGATCGTCGGAGGCGCATCGCTGATTGCAATGGGGTTGCATGCCCGCTCGGGAAGTCCCGCTTCAAATGCAGCATTCCAATGACAAGCTTAGCAGACCCCAATGTTTGTTCTCGGGCAAGGAGGCTCTGCCCGTTCATCGGTCCGTCGATGCGCCGGCGCCGAGAAATGTCGCCCCATGTCTCCCGTCGTCTGGCTTTCAGGGAAGCTGGAAAATCGCAACTATTCACGCCAGTTTGGCAGTCATCTGGGGCGTGTCGGCTTAAGTTTGCCGTTGTTGGGCAACCGCGACGCGGCGGATGCGGCCAAGTCCGCCGGCGTCGCACCCGGCAGGTATTTGGCAATGACGGTCGGATCGAGATTTGCGATGGCGCTGTCGGGGAGGCGGGTCCAGACCTCATCCATTCCCAAAAGCGGTATCCCAAGGTAGCCGCGGACGGTGAGCCTCTGGCCATCCGGGCTGACCGACATCATGGCGCGGTACACGGTGCCGTCGCGCGGGTCGAGAACGTTGCCATCCTCGTATCGCAATCCGCGGCGCTTCATGTCCCGGATGAAAGAGATGCCGAGCACCGGCGCATTTCTGCGGTCATCCACGCATCTGGAGCAGACCGGATTGACCTCGTCCTGGGGCCTCGGAAACATCTTGGCGATGGCGCCCTCATAGACGCCCTCGTGCTCCACGAACAAAAACCAGCTTATCGGCTCGCCGGCTTCGTTCACCTTCTGCCACAGACCCGCGGCGGTGGGCTCCTTCAGTTGCTGAGCGTGCAGCGCCGAGGCGCTCAACGCCGCGATCGCTGCCAAAATCAATATCGCCAGTTTTGTTCTCAAGGCCGGAAGTCCTCCGCAATCACGACTTGCCGCGCGAATCGACTTACTCCCCCTATAATATGGCCGTTTTACGAACAACGGGGCTGCCATCGAGCGGCAGGGCAATCGGGTGAATGGTCTCGCGAGCTGCTGGCGGTCCGAGTTTGAAGACGCGGACGCTGCGCTACACCAAGCATGCTTCCTAATGGTGGTATGGTCGACCGAGGTTTCGCCTTATGCGAGTCCGAAATGCCCAAGCGGCGAACAGCTACCGGATTGGATTCGGCGTTTGTTCCTTCACCCGATTCCCCTG
>DATBZY010000294.1:0-8659 GCA_036512915.1 Pseudolabrys sp.
GTACCGTGGCGGCCTTGTGGTGCGCCTATTTCTTCCGCGACCCGCCGCGCGTGACGCCGGTGCGTGACGGGCTGGTGGTGTCGCCGGCCGACGGCCGCATAAGCCAGATCACCACGGCGGCGCCGCCGTATGAGCTCGGCCTCGGCGACAAGCCACTGCCGCGCATCTCGATCTTCATGAGCGTGTTCGACTGCCACGTGAACCGCAGCCCGGTCACCGGCCGCATCGAGCGTATCGTCTATCAGCCCGGCAAGTCCTTCAACGCGGACCTCGACAAGGCCAGTGCCGACAACGAGCGCAATTCGCTGGTGATCGCCACCGCGGGAACGCGCGTGGCGGTGGTACAGATCGCCGGCCTGGTGGCGCGCCGCATCGTCTGCTTCGTGCGCGAGCAACAGCCGGTCGGTGCCGGTGAGCGCTTCGGCATGATCCGGTTCGGCTCGCGTCTCGATGTCTATCTGCCTGAGGGCATGCCGCCGCTGGTTGCGGTGGGGCAGACCTCGCTCGCCGGTGAAACCGTGCTTGCCGACCTGCATGCAGCGGGGGACGTCGGGCGCGCGTTTCGCAGCGGTTAGCGCATGATCCCGAAAAGGCCTGTCCCGGACTTGATCCGGGGTGGGCACCGGTTTTCGGAAACGATCATACGCAAACACCAAGATCGGGCGCCGGCAAATCGTTAACGAGGCCCCGCGACCGGTTCCACGCGCCGTGGCGCACGCGGCCGCAAGCGCTTATATTATGATCATGGTCTTTCAGCCGTTCGATCCCGGCCCGCCGCCTCGCCATCGCCGCTTTAAGGCGATCCCGGTGCGCACGCTGCTGCCCAATCTGATCACTCTGTTGGCGCTGTGCGCGGGGCTGACTGCGATCCGCTTGGCGGTCGAGAACAAGCTCGAGCTGGCGCTGGCGGCGATCGTGTTCGCCGCGTTGCTCGACGGCATCGACGGGCGGGTCGCGCGCCTGCTCAAAGGCACCTCGCGCTTCGGCGCCGAGCTCGACAGCCTCGCCGACTTCGTCAATTTCGGCGTGGCGCCGGCGCTGATCCTATATTTCTGGGGGCTGCACGAGCTCAAATCGGCGGGCTGGATCGCGGCGATGGTGTTCGCGATCTGTGGAGGGCTTCGGCTCGCGCGCTTCAACGTGATGATCGACGATCCCAACAAGCCGGCCTGGGCGGGGAATTTCTTCACCGGTATTCCGGCACCGGCCGGCGCCATCACCGTGCTGCTGCCGATCTACCTCAGTTTCCTGGGCGCCCCCGGCGGACTTATCACGGTGTGGCTCACATTCTTCTACACGGTGCTGATCGCGCTGTTGATGGTCTCGCGCCTGCCGGTGTTCTCCGGCAAGCGCGTGGGCAAACGCGTGCCGCCGGACATGGTGCTGGCGGTCTTCGTGGTGGTGGTGTTGTTCTTCGCGCTGCTGATCAGCTATCCATGGGAAGTGCTCACCCTCGGCACGCTCGTCTATCTCGGCTGTCTGCCGCTCGGCTGGCTGTCCTACCGCGAATACCAGCGCAAAGACGAAACGGCGGCCGCTGCCGCTGCCGAGACCGCCGCGGGGCCCGCGGGCAAGCCGCCGCGCTCGCATGGCTCCGACGGACTCGAGCGCGATAGCGATCACGGTCGCACCGCGCGGCTAAACTGACCGCAGAAATCCGCAATCGACATGCCGCGTGCTCCGCGCACGACCACGATCATGCCATCGTCACGATCACTGACCGGACAAGCCCTCAGCGCGTGCCGAGCGGATAGCCCGGCATCAATTCGTACGGATGCTGGCCGTCATGCGGTCGAGCCACGGCCCGATCGCCGGATAGTCCTTGACGATATCGAAGCCGAACTCCTCAGCCGGATAATAGAGATAGCCGGTGAGCGAGATGTCGGCGATGGTCGGCCGGTCACCCAGCAGGTAAGCGTGCGACGCCAGCCGCTTGTTGACGATGGCGAGACTGCCGTCGATGCGCGCCTTCAGAAACGCCATCACCGCCGGATCGCCCGCCGGCTTGGCAAAATTGCGCAGGAAGCGGTACGGCCCGAGGAAACCATTGACTTTCTGATTGTCAAAAATGATCCAGCGCAGCGCTTCCAGCCGCTCATCCTCGCCCTGCGGTTTGAACTTGGCCGTAAGGCGGAGAGATAAGTGAGGATCACGCCCGACTGGTGAGCTTCTTCTTGCCGTGCACCAGCACCGGCACCTCGCCCATCTCGTTGACCTCTTCGCGATAGTCGGGCTTGCGCGTGGCGCCGCCGGCGAAGAAGTCGATCCAGATCGGCTCCCAGTCGGCGCCGATCAAATTGAGCATCAGCGCGGCGCGATAGGCATTGCCGGACTGGGCGAAGCAATAGAGCTGGAAGTCTGCCATTGGGATTCCGGATGTATGGGATGAACTAGCGTGCCAGCGTCACCGGCGTGCCGGCGGTCGATTGGCCTGCGGAGCGGCCGCCGACGAAATTGAGCTGCGCCAGCGGCTGGTTTTCCGCGTCATTGATGATCAGTGCGCCATCGGCGGTGGTCCAGCGCCGGCTCAGGAAAAAATTGCCCGGGCAGCCACCTTCCGGCGAGACCGAGCCCTCGCGCGCGCCCGCTGCGCCGGTGAAATTCATGCCGCAGGCCGGCGCATCGGGGGCCGACAACATCCAGCGGCCGGCCATGTCTGTGGTCGGCGTTTGTGCCGCCGCCGGCGCGGAGTCGCCGAACGAGCCGCCGGCACAGCCCGCGAGCACCAATGCAATGAGAGCGCCCGCTGCGACCCGGACTGCAAGCATTCCGCGTCGCGTCCTCACTTCATGGTCGGGATCACGAATTCGGCGCCTTCCTTGGTGCCGGTCGGCCAGCGCTGGGTGACGGTTTTGGTCTTGGTATAAAAGCGGATCGAATCCGGCCCGTGCTGGTTGAGATCGCCGAAGCCGGAACGTTTCCAGCCGCCGAAGGTGTGATAGGCGAGCGGCACCGGAATGGCGAAATTCACGCCCACCATGCCGACCTGCACGCGATTGACGAAATCGCGCGCAGCATCGCCGTCGCGGGTGAAGATGGCAACGCCGTTGCCGTATTCATGCTCGGAGGGAAGCCGCACGGCTTCCTCGTAATCCTTGGCGCGCACCACCGACAGCACCGGGCCGAAGATTTCCTCCTTGTAGATGCGCATCTCCGGCTTCACCTCGTCGAACAGGCAGCCGCCCATGAAGTTGCCGTTCTCGTAGCCCTGCATCTTGAAGCCGCGGCCGTCGACCAAGAGCTTGGCGCCTTCCTTGACGCCGAGATCGACATAGTCCTTCACCTTGTTGAGGTGCGCCTTGGTCACCATCGGTCCGTAGTCCGCCTGCGGGTCGGACGAGGGGCCGATCTTCAGGTTCTCCACGCGCGGGATCAGCTTCTCGATCAGGATGTCGGCGGTCTTCTTGCCGACCGGCACCGCCACCGAGATCGCCATGCAGCGCTCGCCAGCCGAGCCGTAGCCGGCGCCGATCAGCGCATCGACTGCCTGGTCCATATCGGCGTCCGGCATCACGATCATGTGGTTCTTGGCGCCGCCGAAGCATTGCACGCGCTTTCCGTGCGCGCAGCCGGTGGAATAGATGTATTCCGCGATCGCCGACGAGCCGACGAAACCGATCGCCTTCACGCGGGGATCGGTGAGCAGCGTGTCCACCGCCTCCTTGTCGCCGTTGATCACGTTGAGAATGCCGGGCGGCAGGCCGGCCTCGAGGAACAGTTCGGCAATCCGCATCGGCACGGACGGATCGCGTTCCGACGGCTTGAGGATGAAGGCATTGCCGCACGCGATCGCGGGCGCACATTTCCACAGCGGAATCATCGCCGGGAAATTGAACGGCGTAATGCCGGCGACCACGCCGAGCGGCTGACGAGTGGAATAGATGTCGATGCCGGGGCCGGCGCCTTCGGAGTATTCGCCCTTCATCAAATGCGGGATGCCGCAGGCGAACTCCACCACTTCGACGCCACGCTGGATGTCACCGCGCGCGTCGGGAACGGTCTTGCCGTGCTCGGAGGAGAGCAGCTTGCCGAGATTGTCGTATTCCTTCTGGATCAGCTCAAGGAACTTGAACATCACGCGGGCGCGGCGCTGCGGATTGGTCGCTCCCCAGGCCGGCTGGGCCGCCTCGGCATTGGCAATGGCGTGCTCGACTTCGGAATGCTTGGCGAGCGCGACCCTGGCCTGCACCTCGCCGGTGTTGGGATCGAAGATGTCGCCGAAACGCCCGGAGATGCCCTTGACAGCCTTGCCGCCGATGAAATGGCCAATATCACGCATGGGTCGATCTCCTCCGATTTTTAAGGGGTCCTGGACGGGACCATGGGCCCTTCGGTGCCCATTTGCAGCGATTTTCGCAGCTTTTTAACGGCCGGTCACGGGCTTCGTCGGGTCCGGCCGGGCCCGTTTTTCTTTCACGATCGGTTAGCCTTTACCGCCTCTTAACAGCGCCAGTCTAGGGTCGCCCAGCGGCGTCGCCTTGAGCGTTTGCGGAAGTCGTGCGCGTTGGTGGGGTAAAGTCATGGATATTGCGACCGGTCTAGGCTTGGTGGCAGGCGCCAAATTCGCCTTCTCGCTGCGCCGCATGAGCCAGCGCGACCTGGTCGACGAACTGGCCGGCCTTGCCGAAATCGCCCGCAAGTCCGGACCGATCGGCCTGGAAAAGGTCGAGATCGAGGATCCGTTCCTCGCCAAAGGCATCCGCTTCGTCGCCGACGGCTAGGAAGGCAATTTCATCCGCGACAATCTTGAGCGCGACCGCGACAACTTCCTCACCCATCTCGACGAGGGCCAGAAGATCTATCGTGCGGTCGGCGACTGCGCGCCGGCCTTCGGCATGATCGGCACGCGGATCGGCATGGTGCAGATGTTCGCCAACATGACCGATCCGTCCAAGTTAGGTCCTTACATGGCCGTCGCGCTGCTCGCGACCTTCTACGGCGCGGCGGTGGCAAACCTGTTCTGCCTGCCGATCGCCGACAAGCTGCACCTCAAGCTGGTGGATGAGGAAATCAACCGCACCCTCATCATCGACGGCATTTTGATGATCCGCGAGGCTAAGAGTCCGACACTGGTGCGTGAAATGCTGCTTGCATACTTGCCCGAGAAACATCGGCACGCCGAAGTCGAAAAAGAAGAAGAAGTCGAACTGGCGCCGGCGTAGCGCGGGGCAAGCGTTATCATGGCACGGCGGAAAGAAGCGCATAGCGGCGGTCACGGTTGGTTCGTGACGTTTGCGGACCTGATGGGGCTACTCGTCGCGTTCTTCGTGATGCTGGTCGCGTTTTCCACCCAGGACCAGGCCAAGCTGCAAGTGGTCGCTGGCTCCATGCGCGACGCCTTCGGCGTGCAGGATCGCGTGCGCTATTCCGGCATCATCGAGGTGCTGGGCTTGCCGACGCGGCCGAAGCTCAAGAACGCCGCCCATATCGATCCCTCCGAAGCGTCGGCGACACCATCGCCCGACGAGCACGACAAAGACAGCGCCTATGGCGCGCGCTTCAAGGAGGACCGCAAATTCGCGCTCGCCTCCGCCTCGCTGCGCCAGGCCTTGCAGGAAATGCCGGAGATCACCGAGATCTCGAAACACATCATGGTCGAGGAGACCAAGCAGGGCCTCAACATCGAGATCGTCGACCAGGACGGCCGCTCGATGTTCCCGGACGGCGCCAAGGAACCCTTTGAGCGCACCCGCAAGCTGATCCAGAAGATCGCGCCGTCGCTCAAGGCAATTGCAATCGATATTCTCAAACGCCTTATCCAGGGCGGTAGCCAAACACATCGGTCTGTCGGCGACAAGGCGGGAGACGCTGTCGTGGCTGGCGCTGTTGATCATGCAACACGGAACGATCAGCCTGTGGCGGCTAGCGGCCTACGTGGCAAGCGTGGCGCAGACGGCTTCGGTGCAGCGGCGGTTTTATCGGTTTTTCCAGTTTGTGCGGCTCGACGGTACGCACTCAGCGCGCGTGGTGGTCGAGCTGCTGGGCCTTTCCGGCAAGCCGTGGGTTCTGGCGATTGATCGCACGAACTGGGATTTTGGCAAGACCACGATCAACATCCTGATGATATCGGTGGCCTGGAACGGCATGGGCATTCCGCTGCTGTGGATGCTGCTGCCAACGTCGGGAAACTCGAACACCGCGGAGCGCACCGAGCTTCTGGATCGCCTGCGCACGGCATTTCCGGGCATGAAGATTGCGGCGCTGATGGGCGATCGTGAGTTCATCGGCGATGTGTGGATGGCCTATCTGCAACGCGAAAAGATCCCATTTATCCTGCGTCTGCGCGAGAACCAGCACGTCCTCCGCGAGGGCTATGCGGCACTGCCGATCTCCGTCATCGCACAGCACCTCAAAGTCGGGGACAAAATGATCGTCGAAGGCAGTTGCCGGCTCGGCCGCAGCAACGAGACTTTGTCCGCGCCGGTGCGGCTCGTGATAACGCGGCTCGCGTCAGGCGAGCTGTTAGCGTTGGCCTGTTCCGGCAGGGCGCGTCATGCGCTCGCGCGTTATCGCCAACGCTGGACGATCGAAACCATGTTCGGAAATCTCAAAACTAAAGGCTTCGCGCTGGAGGCCACGCACCTGACCAACCCGGACAAACTGTGCACGTTACTCGCGCTCTTGGCTCTTGCCGAGCGCTGACGGTGAAAACCGGCGTCGCCAGGGCGCGTCTGCATGCCATTCCCATCAAAAAACATGGCCGCCGCGCTTGGTCGCTGTTCGCTCTCGGTCTGAACACGCTCCGCAAAATCTTTGTCGCCGCAAGTCCTGATCAAATAATCGCCTTCCTTGCCCAACTCCTGTCCCCAAAACTACCCGTCAAACCCTTGCTCTCTTTGGCTTTTCGATAGCGAGTCGAGTACAATGCCCCGTAAGCTAAAATAGTTTGGTTCCATTGGCGCATTCCCGCGTTATCCCCTCGCGGGGAGAGGCCGGTATTCTCGCGGGCAGGGCGATGATATAACGCCGCCCGGCTTTCAGCCGATCGGCGGACACAACTTCAAAAGGGGCGATGGCGTGAACGAGACGGTAGCCTCCGCCGAGGCCAAGACCGCGAGTACCGGCCAAGAGGCGCCGCAGAGCTTTGTGGCTTTGGCGCTCGGCAGCGTTGGCGTCGTCTATGGCGACATCGGCACCAGCCCGCTCTACGCCTTTCGCGAGGCGGCGATTGCCGCCAGTAACAACCAGGGGGTCACCCGCGCCGTCGTGCTCGGCGTGCTCTCGCTGATCTTGTGGGCGCTTATCATCACGGTGACGCTGAAATACGTGTTGATGCTGTTGCGCGCCGACAATAACGGGGAGGGCGGAACGCTCTCGCTCATGGCGCTGGCGACCCGCGCGCTCGGCAAGCGGACTCCCTTCATCCTCATCGTCGGCGTCATCGGCGCCTCGATGTTTCTCGGCGACTCCGTCATCACGCCGGCGATCTCCGTACTCTCGGCGGTCGAGGGGCTCAAACTCGCCAACCCCGCCTTCGGCGATTATGTGGCGCCGCTCGCGGTCACCATCCTGGTCGCGCTGTTTGCCGCGCAAAGCCGCGGCACCGCCAAGGTGGCGGCCTTGTTCGGTCCGGTCATGGTGGTGTGGTTCGTGGCAATCGCGGTCGCTGGCGCGCTGCATATTCGCGACGACCCGCACGTGCTCGCCGCGATCAATCCGCTCTACGGCATCGCATTTCTTCTCGATCACGGCCAAATCGGTTTGGTCACGCTAGGTGCCGTATTCCTCGTGGTGACCGGCGGCGAGGCGCTCTACGCCGATCTCGGCCATTTCGGCCGCAAGCCGATCCAGACTGCCTGGCTTTGCCTGGTGCTGCCGGCGCTGCTGATCAATTATTTCGGGCAGGGAGCCAAGGTGCTGGCCGATCCGGCGGCGATCGAAAATCCGTTCTATCGCCTGGTGCCGGAAACCTTCCTGCTGCCGATGGTCGTGCTGGCGACGGCCGCGACGGTGATCGCGAGCCAGGCCGTGATCACCGGTGCCTATTCGCTGGTGCATCAGGCGATCCAGCTCGGGCTGCTGCCACGGCTCGCCATCCTGCACACCTCGGCTTCGCATGTCGGACAGATTTATATTCCGCGCGTGACCATCGCGTTGCTGGTCGGCGTGCTGCTGCTGGTCGGGCTGTTCCGCACTTCGAGCGCGCTGGCTTCCGCCTATGGCATCGCCGTCGCTACCACCATGGTGGTGGACGGGCTGCTCGCCTTCTTTGTGGTCTGGAAGCTATGGCAATGGCCGCTCTGGAAAACGCTGCTGATGATCGTTCCGTTCGTGATCGTCGACGTGACCTTCTTCTCCGCCAATTTCCTGAAATTGTTCGAGGGCGCCTGGGCGCCGCTGTTGTTCGGCGCCACCATGGTGCTGCTGATCCTGACCTGGCGGCGCGGCTCTGGAATCCTGATCAGCAAGACCCGGCGCACCGAGGTGCCGCTCGATACGCTGTTCCGCAGTCTGGAGAAGAAGCCGCCGCATATCGTACCGGGCACGGCAGTGTTCCTCACCAGCGATCCGGAATTCACGCCGACCGCGCTGCTGCACAATCTCAAGCACAACAAGGTGCTGCACGAGAAGAACGTCATCCTCACCATCATCACCGCCGACACGCCGCGCGTGCCGGAAGAGGGGCGGGTGCAGATCACGCCGCTGTCGAAGCATTTTT
>DATBZY010000295.1:0-2311 GCA_036512915.1 Pseudolabrys sp.
CATAGATATGCCGGGTGGTGATCTCGGGCGGCGCCACGCCGCGCAGATAGAACAGGGTCGGACCGAGCGGCGGATGCATGTAGGAGGTCTGCAGGTTCACCGCCATCATGATGCCGAGCCAGACCGGATCGACGCCGGGCAACTTCAGCAACGCCGGCGCCACGATCGGCACCACCACAAAGACGATCTCGAAGGCGTCCATCACGAAGCCGAGCAGGAACATCGCCAGCATCACCGCCAGCACCGCGCCGGCGGCGCCGCCCGGCAAATCGGTAACCGCGCGATGCACCATGTCGTCGCCGCCGAGCGCGCGAAACACCAAGCTGAACAGGGTGGCGCCGATCAGGATGAGGAAGATCATGCTGGTGATCTGCGTGGTCTTCTCCACCACCGGCATCAGCAGGGCAGCAAATTTGGCCTTGCGCGCGGCAAGCAATATCGCGCCGACGGCGCCGACTGCGGCCGCTTCCGTCGGCGTCGCCACGCCGAACAGGATCGAACCGAGCACCGCGACGATCAGCAGCACCGGCGCGAGCAACGCTTCAAGCAGCCCGGTTGAGGGCTGCGTTTCGGGCATGCCGACCGCCGGGCAACTGTTCGGCCGCAGCAGGGCCATCGCCACCAGGAACGCGAGATACAGACCGACCAGCAGAAGGCCGGGTAAAATTGCGCCGGCGAACAGATCGCTGACCGAAATCACGTTGGGCGCGAACTTGCCTTGCGCAAGCTGGGCGGCCTGATAGGCGTTGTTGAGTTGGTCCCCGAGCACCACCAGCACGGTCGACGGCGGAATGATCTGCGCCAGCGTTGCCGAGGCCGCCACCGTGCCGGCCGCCAGCCGCGGATCGTAACCATGCCGCATCATCGCCGGCAGCACGATCAATCCCATGGTTACCGCGGTGGCGCCGACGATGCCGGTGGACGCGGCGAGCAGCGCGCCGACGACGACCACCGAAAATCCCAAGCCGCCGCGCAGCGTGCCGAACAGCCGGCCCATGCGCTCCAGCAAGTCCTCGGCGATGCGCGATTGTTCAAGCATGACGCCCATGAACACGAACATCGGCAAGGCCAACAGCACGTCGTTCGTCATCACACCAAAGATGCGCTGGGGGAGCGCGCCGAGAATGGCGAAATTCATCGCTCCCAGCATATGTCCGAGCACGGCGAAGATCAGCGACACGCCGGCCAGCGTCAGCGCCACCGGATAGCCGGCCATCAGCGCCGCGCAAACGGCGGCGACCATGAGCACGGCCAGGACTTCGGCGAGCGGCATCAGCGCGCCCTCGCCAGCGCGGCCAGCGCCCGGATCGCCTGCGCGATGCCTTGCAACGCCATCAGCACAGCGAATAGTGGGATCAGCGTCTTGAGCAGGAACACCAGCGGCAGGCCGCTCGACTCCTGCGAACGCTCGAGGATCGTCCAGGAGCGCGCGGCGTAGGGCAGCGAGAGCCAGACCAGCGCAATCGCGAACGGCAGCAGCAGCAGCAGCGCGCCCACGAGATCGATCATGGCGCGCGCGCGTGGGCTAGCCTCGGCATAGAATACGTCGACCCGCACATGGCCGCCGACGTGCAGCGTCCAGGCCGCCGCCAGCATGAACAGCGTGGCGTGGCCGTAAATCACGGCCTCGGAAGCCCAAATCGAGCCCAGCCCGAACAAGTAGCGCGCCACCACCAGCGCGAACTGCAGCAGCACGACGACCAGCACCAGCCACGCCACCGCCCGCCCGATGCCGGTGGTCAGGCGGTCGATGCGATCGGCCAATGCGGTCATAGGCGCAAAACTCATAAGCCGATGATGGCACAACGGCGGGTGTTTTGCGTATAGTGGAGCCCATGTCCGGGCACGATCACGACCACCACGATCACGAGCATTCCGAGCTGTCGGAAACCCAGCTGCGCGTGCACGCGCTGGAGAGCGTGCTCACCGAAAAAGGCTATGTCGACCCGGCCGCGCTCGACCTGTTGATCGAGACCTATGAAAAGAAAGTCGGGCCCCGCAACGGCGCCCGCGTGGTCGCCAAGGCCTGGGCCGATCCGGCCTACCGCGCGCGCCTGTTCAAGGACGCAACGCCGGCGATCGCCGAGCTCGGCTACGCCGGACGCCAAGGCGAGCACATCGTCGCGGTCGAAAATACCCCGCAGCTGCACAACATGGTCGTATGCACGCTGTGCTCTTGCTATCCATGGCCGGTGCTCGGCCTGCCGCCGGTTTGGTACAAGTCGGCGCCCTACCGCTCGCGCGCAGTCGCCGATCCGCGCGGCGTGCTCGCCGACTTCGGCGTGACGCTGCCGGCGGATACGAAAATCCG
>DATBZY010000296.1:0-9557 GCA_036512915.1 Pseudolabrys sp.
ACCGACGTGTGGGCGGGGCGACCCGTCAGCGCATTGCGCATGCTGTCGAGAAAGCCGCCGCTGTCGCGCGTGCCGTCATCCTCGCCGGTCAATTCGCGAATGCGGGCATCGGCGCGCTTGAGCGCCTCGTCCTGCACCAGCGCCGTCTGCACCAGCGGATAGATTGCATGCGGCGCGCGCGCCAGCCCTTCGGCGATCGCGCGCTCGGCTTCCGCATCGCGCGGCGCCGTCTCGAGGCGGGCGAGGCGATCGAACAGCTCGTTCACCTGTTGGCGTTCCTGTGGCGTCATGGTGTGCTCCCTGTACTCCCCTGATCTTATGGCCGCGGATATCTAAGCAGCTTCATCGTTATTGCCAGCCGGGCGGGCGAGTTCAATGCCGTGATGGGCCAGCAGGCGCGGGAAATCATCCGAATTGAAATAGGCAAATTCGTGCTCGCGCAGGTGGGTAAGCGGATCGAGCCGCTCCAGCTCGGCATCGACGAAGCCCGGATGACACATGATCAGACCGCCATCCGGCAGGCCGGCCAGGAAACGCGGGAAAATCTTGGCAAAATTGGCCTTAGCGTTGAAAGTATAGGCCCCGGCAAAGGCCGGATTGGTGGCGATTCCGAGCCGCTCGGCCTTGCGGCGAAAGCGCACGCTCAAAATGTCGAGCACCAGTCCCTTGCGCTCGTGCAGGCGTCGCGACGAACGCGCGCGGCCGCATTGCCGGACCCAGGCATTGGGCGCCGTCTCCGCCACGACTTTGAGAAAGGCATCGCGTACCTGCGGAAACAAATGCACGTGCTGATGACCGTCAAGGAAGTCGGGCAGGCGGCCGAAGACTTCCAGAAAAGCGCGCAGCTGGGTGGCGATCTCGATCGTGAGCGCCTCCGGCTGTAGCCGCCGCGCGATCGCGGCGCGCATCATCTCCGCCAGCGGCAAGAAGCAGCCGTCGCGCCCCGGCGCGAAGGAGGCCGACATCGGCTTGAACGGCGCGGTCAGCGTTATATGTAGGCCGATCGCAATGCGCTTGGTGCCGGAATTGAGCAGTTCGAGCTCCGGCGCTTCGTCGTCGCCGAGATGCGGCGCCGCTACCATGACCGAGGTGGCATTGAGGCGTCCGCGCGCGATCAATTCGCGGATGCCGGCGTTGACCGAAGGCGAAATGCCGTAATCGTCGGCGCATAGCCAGATTTGGCGCGGGGCCGTGCGCATGGTTCGTGCGGGCTTACTCCGCCGCGCGCGAGGCAACCGGTCGCGCTTTGGCGGTTTCGTTGGCATTTTTCACGCTGTGTTCGGCGACGAAATAGACCGGCCGCCCTTTGATCTCGGACAGCATCTTGCCGACATATTCGCCCAGCACACCGATCATGAGCAGTTGCACGCCGCCGAGCACCATCAGGCCGACCACCAGCGAGGGATAGCCGGGCACATCCTGGCCGTAGAGGATGGTCTCGATAAGAATCCAGCAACCGAAGAATAGCGCGCTCGCCGCCAGCAGCAGGCCGAGCAGGGTGGCGACGCGCAGCGGCGCCACCGAGAACGACGTCAGCCCCTCGATCGACAGGCCGATCAGCGTCCAGACATTCCAGCTCGTCTTGCCGTGCGCGCGCGCGGCCGGCTCGTAATCGACCCGCACCTGGCGGAAGCCGATCCAGCTCGACAGGCCTTTGAAAAAGCGATTGCGCTCCGGCATCTGCCGCAGCGCCGCCGCCGCGCGCGGCGACAGCAGGCGGAAGTCGCCGGCGTCTTCCGGAATCTTGTGCCGCGTGCGCCAGTTGATCAAGGCGTAAAATCCTTTGACGGCTAGGCGCCGGAGCCAGGGCTCGTTCTCGCGATGCGCCTTGGCGGTGTAGACCACGTCGTAACCGTCATCGAGCCAGCGTGCGACCAGCGTCTCGATCAGGGTCGGCGGATGCTGGCCGTCGCCATCCATGAACAGCACGGCGCCGAGCCGGGCATGATCGAGGCCGGCGAGCAGGGCGGCCTCCTTGCCGAAATTGCGCGACAGCGTGACCACCTGGATGTCGAGCGGCATGGCCGGCAACGATTTGGCGATGCGACTAGTTTCGTCGCTGCTGCCGTCGTCCACATAGACGACTTCCAGGCTAAGGCCGCGCTTGACCTTCAGAAACCGTGCGACCTCGGCGATGCGCTCGTGCAGCCCGGCCAGACCCTTGGCCTCGTTGAACAGCGGAACCACGATCGACAAGCCCGGCATGGACCGCGACGGTGTCGCGCGGGCGCCTGATTTGGTCGGTTTCACCGGCATTCGCATTAACCTGTCGCTCTTTAAGTTTCGCCGCGATCTATAGCGCACCGGAGCGGCCCTGTCGCGCCCGCCTCAAGAGGGGTCGGCGGGGCGGGCCGGACGTGGTAGCGCATGATCCCGAAAAGTGGGCCCCGGTTTTCGGATAAGATCATGCGCCAGCAAAATGTTATGAACGAACGATGATTCCGGCACCCTTGCAGAGCATCCTCGACCGTCTCACCGTGGCCTGGCACGAGCGCGCGATTGCCCTCAAGGCGATCAGCTTTGCCTTTGTCGGCGTCATCAACACAGCCATCGATTTCAGCATTTTTTGGACCGCGGCCACATACCTGCAATGGCCGCTGGTGCCCGCCAATATCCTCGCCTGGCTGTTGGCGGTGTCGTTCTCCTATGCGATGAACTCCTTCACCACCTTCGGTCCGGAGTCGGGCCGGGTGTTGCGCTGGCGCGATTATGCCACCTTCGTCGCCTCCGGCATTGCCGGCATGGTGGCGAGCACGGCGACGCTGGTCGCGCTTTCCTACGTGTTGCCGCTGCTGGTCGCCAAGCTCGTATCGATCGCGGTCAGCTTCGTCGTCAATTTCTCGCTTTCCCATTTTGTGGTATTCCGCACGCGCCGGCCGCGCGGCGATGCCGGTTGACGGCAGGCCGGACGCAGGAATTAAGTTGGAGTTGATTGATGCAACACGACGACAATCTGAAGGCGCAGCGGCCGAACTTCGTCACGCATCTCGAATGCGCGATGACCGGCGAGCGCCACGAGGCGGATCAGGTCCATAATCTATCGCGCGCCGGTAAGCCGCTGCTGGTGCGCTACGATCTTGCCGGCGTGCGCAAGGCGCTGAGCAAACAGGTGCTCGCCGAGCGTGCGCCCGATCTGTGGCGCTATCGCGAGCTGCTGCCGGTTCGGGCGTCTGAAAACATCGTCAGCCTGGGCGAGGCGATGACGCCGATCGTGCGTATGCCGAAACTGTCGGCCAAGCTCGGTGGCGGCGACATCCTGGTGAAGGATGAAGGCCGGCTGCCGACCGGCTCGTTCAAGGCGCGCGGCCTGGTGATGGCGGTGTCGATGGCGAAAGCGCTCGGCATCAAACATATGGCGATGCCGACCAACGGCAATGCCGGCGCAGCTCTCGCCGCCTATGCCTCGCGCGCTGGCATCAAGACCACGATCTTCTGCCCGGAAGATACGCCGGAGGTGAATGTCAGCGAAATCGCGCTGCAGGGCGCCACCGTCTATCGCGTCAACGGCTTGATCGACGACTGCGGCAAGATCGTCGGCGAAGGCAACGCCAAGGTCGGCTGGTTCGATACCTCAACCTTGAAGGAGCCGTACAGAATCGAAGGCAAGAAGACGATGGGGCTGGAGCTGGCCGAGCAGCTCGACTGGAATGTGCCAGACGCGATCTTCTATCCGACTGGCGGCGGTACCGGCCTGATCGGCATGTGGAAGGCCTTCGCCGAGCTGGAAGCGATCGGCTTTATCGGCAAGAAACGCCCGCGCATGATCGCGGTACAGGCGGCCGGTTGCGCGCCGATGGTGCGCGCCTACGAAGCCGGCGAGGAGCACGCGACGCGCTGGGAGAACGCGCATACCATCGCGTCCGGCATCCGCGTGCCGCAGGCGATCGGCGACTTTCTCATTCTGCGCGCCGTGCGCGAAAGCGGCGGCTTCGCCATCGCGGTCGACGACGAGGCGATCAGCGCCGCGCTCGAGGAGATGGCGCGCGAGGAAGGGCTGTTGCTCTGTCCGGAGGGCGCGGCGACTTATGCCGCCTACAAGCAGAGCCTGGCCGACGGGCGGGTTTCGCGTAACGACCAAGTGGTGCTGTTCAATTGCGCGACCGGCCTGAAATATCCGCTGCCGCCGGTGCACCGCACACTAGACCGTCACCGGCCGATTGATTTCGCGTCGCTGTAAGAAGATGATTTCCCCCAAGCGCAAAAAAAGTGCCTCGTGGGGGAAACAATGAAAAAGCTGATATTTGCCGCCATGGCCATGGCGATGCTGGCCGGCAGCGTGACTGCCAATGGACAAGCCTACCCGTCAAAGCCGATCACCATCATCGTGCCGTTCGCCGCCGGCGGGCCGACCGACGCGCTGGCGCGCGTGCTCGCCGACCGCATGCGGCAGCCGCTTGGGCAGACGATCGTAATCGAGAATGTCACTGGCGCCGGCGGCACCCTTGGCGTCGCCCGCGCGGTGCGTTCGGCGCCCGACGGCTATACGCTGAGCATCGGCCATCTCGGCACGCATGTGGTCAACGGCGCGATCTATCCGCTCAACTTCGATCTGGTGAACGACCTCGACCCGCTGGCCATGGTCGCCAGCAATCCGATGATGATCGTGAGCAAGAATGCGGTGCCGGCGAAAAACTTGAAAGAGCTGATCGCCTGGATCAAAGCCAATGACGGCAAGGTGTCGGCCGGCACTGCCGGCGCCGGCTCGGGCGCGCATTTCTCCGGCGTTTACTTCGAGCAACTCATCGGCGTGAAGCTGCAATTCGTGCCTTATCGCGGCACCGGGCCGGCGTTGCAGGATCTTGTGGCCGGGCAAATCGACGTAATCGTCGATCAGGCATCGAACTCGTTGCCGCAAGTGCAGGCCGGCACGATCCGCGCCTATGGCATCACCGCCGACAAGCGCCTGCCGGCGGCCAAGGACATCCCGACCGTGGATGAGGCGGGTCTGCCGGGCTTTTATATTTCGCTGTGGTCGGCGCTCTGGGTGCCGAAGGGCACGCCCAAGGACATCGTCGCCAAGCTCAATGCGGCTGTGGTGGAGGCGCTGGCCGATCCGGGCGTACAAAAGCGTTTTGCCGATGTCGGGCTTGAGGTCCCGCCGCGCGCCAAGCAGACGCCGGAAGCGCTCGCCGCCCATCAGCAGGCCGAGGTGAAGAAATGGTGGCCGATGATCAAGGCCGCCAACATCAAGGTGAACTGACGGCCGCGCTCAGCCGCTAAAGCCCCGCCTCGAGCTTGGCGTAGAGCGGATTGTCGCGCGAGAACACGTAGCCGAGGTCGGCCACCGCCACCGCCTCGGCGCCGTTCTCGCGCAGGAAGCTGGTGAGCGCATAGACCTGCTCGGGCGGGCAATGCAGCGTCAGCATGCCCGACGAGGTCGGCCCGCCAAACGGCGTGGCGACGCCGAATTTCTCTTTGGCACTCTCCACCAGCCTGGCGTCGCAAGCGGCAAAGCGGGCGCGCACCTCGCGGAAGGCGCGGGCGCGCGCCTGCGCGGCCACGCGATCGAGGATCACGCGCGCGGTCTCGCGGGTGCTCGCATCCCACGATGCGCCGCGCGCGGCCACCAGATTGGCCTGCGAGCGCAGGATGACGCCGTCCTCCACCACCTTGAGCCCGTTGGCGGCGAGCGTGGTGCCGGTGGTGGTGATGTCGACGATCAGCTCGGCACTGCCGGCGGCGGGCGCGCCTTCGGTCGCGCCCGAGCTCTCGACGATGCGATAGTCGATGACGCCCTGCGCGGAGAAGAAGTCGCGCGTGAGGTTGATGTATTTCGTCGCCACCCGCATCTTGCGGCCGTGATGATGGCGGAAGGCGGTGGCGACGTCATCGATGTCGGCCATGGTGCGCACGTCGATCCAGGCCTGCGGTACGGCGACCACGACGGTCGCGAAGCCGAAGCCGAGACCTTCGATCAGCACTACGCGCTTGTCCGCGTCCGGGATCAATTCGCGCACCAGGTCTTCGCCGGTGACGCCGAGATGCACCGCCCCGGCCGCGAGCTGCGAAGTGATTTCGGAGGCCGACAAATAGGCGACCTCGACGCCTTCAAGGCCTGCGATGGCGCCGCGATAGTCGCGCGCGCCGCGCGGCTTGATCAGCGCCAGCCCCGCGCGCGCGAAGAAGGCTTCGGCGTTTTCCTGCAGCCGGCCTTTGGCCGGCACTGCGAGCACCAGCGGCGCACTCATGACGCGCCTCCGTAAGCCGCCAGGCGTTCGATCCAGACCGCGAAGCCGACCGCAGGGGTCGCCTGCGTGCTGCCGAGCCGGGCGAGCAGGCCATCGTAGCGCCCGCCGGCAACCAGCGGGTCGCCGGTGCGCGCCGGATCAGTCAATTCGAACACGAAGCCGGTGTAATAATCGAAGCCGCGTCCGAAGCCGGTCGAGAAGCGCACGCGCTTGAGATCGATGCCGCGCGCGGCCAGGAAGCCGGTGCGGCTTTCGAACAGATCGAGGGCTGGCGCTAGCACCGACGTCATATTGGCCTCGGTGGCGAGCGCGCGCAGTTCGGCGGCGGCTTCGTCGGGGTCGCCTTGAATCGCGAGGAAACGCTCGATCAGCCCGCGCACCTCGCGCGGCAGCTTCGCGCTGGCGCCGAGCGCGGACTGTTCGAGGAAACGCTCCGCGATCTCGGCAACCGAGCGTCCGCCGACCGCATTGATGCCGGCGATCGACAACAGGTCAGTGACCAGCGCATGCGCGCCCTTCGGGTCGGAGCCGGCCAGCGCCGCCAGTACGCCCTGATATTCCGGCCGTGCATTGTTGCCGCCGAGCACGAGGCGATCGAGATCCTGCGCCAGATTGGTCTTGCGGTTGAAATCCTTGATCAGCCGCCGCTTCCAGGCCGGCGGCAGCTCGAGCCCGGCGACCAGGGTAGCAAACAGCGCGACATCGCCGGTGCGGATGTCCGGTACGCTCAGGCCGTAGCCGGCGGTGGCTTCCAGCCCGAGCGAGAGCATTTCGGCGTCGGCCGCCGCCTTATCGGGACGGCCGAAGGATTCGATGCCAGCTTGCAGGAATTCGGCAGTTTGATCGCTGCGGTGGCGAAAGACCGGGCCGAGATAACAAAAGCCGGCGGGTTTTCCGGCCAAGGGAGAGGCGAGGTAGTCGCGCGAGACCGGAATGGTGAGGTCGGGCCGCAGGCAGAACTCGCCGCCGCCGGGCGCGGTGGTCAGATACATGCGCTTGCGGATGTCCTCGCCCGACAGGTCGAGGAACGGCTCCGCCGGCTGCAGGATAGCGGGCGTGACGCGGGCGTAGCCAGCGCGCTCGTAAGAAGCGACCAGCGCCTCCGCCCGCGCGTCGGGCCCTTTCGCCTGCGTTGTGACGCTCGCGTCCATTGTGGTCCCAAATTCGTCGCTAACCCGCGCCCGCCATCTAGCACGGCCCGCTTAAGGATTCGACGCCGATTGCCCGGTGCCCTTAACGGCCCGGGCCGCCAAATGCTTGGCGTCATTAACAAATTTTGAGGTCGGCAGGGCTTGAGGCAGTCCCGTATAGCCCATTAGCGCCGTTGATGGCCCATAAGCCCTCGCGAGTAATAAAATTTCAACACAACCGGCGTTGAGTAGAGGTAGCTGGAGACCGCTTCTAATGACCAATCCTGTCCCGCGTGCCGTGGTTGAGGCCTTCTACAGGGCCTATGCGGAGCGTAACGCGCAAAGGTCGCGGAATTCCTCGACGACGACGTGGAATGGACGATCAGCGGGCCGGTCGACGTCTTGCCGTTCTGTGGCACGCGCCACGGCAAGGCCGCTGTGCTCGACCTGATCGAGCGGCTGGTGCCGGAAGTTTTCCGCGTCTACAGCTTCGTGCCCGACGCCATGCTGGTGGACGGCGACCGGGTGGCGACGCTCAATCGCCTGTCGGCGCGCAGCAGCGACGGCCGTGTGATCAGCTATCGGCTGGCGCACTTCTTGCGCTTCCGTGACGGCAAGGTGGTCGAAAACATCTCGCTGATCGACAGCTTCGATGCGGTCGAGCAGGTGCTCGGTCATCCGCTCGCCCTGCATGACGGCCAAATGGCGGACGTGGGCGATCTGGTCGCGGTGTGAGCGTGATCGTTAGGTGATCCCGTGCCGCGCGAGCAGCGCAGCGACAGCCTCGACCAACTCGTCTTCCTTCACCGCGAATTGCGCTTCCGCCTGTTTCTTGAGGTAGTCGTCGCGCTCCTTGGACAGCCCGGCGATCTCGGCGCCGAGCACGAGATCCTTGATCAGCACCTCGCCGCGCGCTTTCTCGTCGCCGCCCTGGATGACGACGCAAGGCGAGCCGCGCTTGTCGGCATATTTGAGCTGGTTGCCGATGTTCTTCGGATTGCCGAGATAGAGTTCGGCGCGGATGTTCGCCGCGCGCAAGGCAGCCACCATGCGCTGGTAGTCGGCGACGCGGTCGCGGTCGAACACGGTGACCACCACCGGGCCGGGCTCGGGCTTTTCGCTGAGCTTGCCGAGCGCGGTGAGGGCGGCTTGCAGCCGCGAGACGCCGATGGAGAAGCCGGTGGCCGGCACCGGCTCGCCGCGAAAGCGCGACACCAGTCCGTCATAGCGTCCGCCGCCGCCGACCGAGCCGAAGCGCACCGGGCGGCCTTTGTCGTCTTTGATCTCGAAGGTGAGTTCTACTTCGTAGACCGGGCCGGTGTAATATTCGAGGCCGCGAATGACGGAGGTATCGATACGAATGCGATCTTCATCGTAACCGGCGCTTTGTACGATTTCGATTATCGACCTCAATTCAGTTATTCCACTTTCGGAAATTGGATTATTTCCGAAATCGTGCATTAAAACGTCCAGCGCTTCGGAATTCGGCAGTCGTTTGTGAACTTCATGAATTGCGTGCCGTACGAAGCCATCTTTTCCGCTGGTGAGATACTGATCTTGGACGATCTGCGTGGGCTCCGAAAGTACATAGCTAAAAATCGTATTTGACTGCTCCCGATCAAGACCCGCACCTTTGGTGAAATCGCCGGTTTCATCCTTGCGACCAGGTCCCAGCAATGCTTCGACGCCGGGAATTCCGAGGCGGTCGAGCTTGTCCATTGCACGCAACACGGTTAGCCAACGGAGGTCATCAGTGATGCCGCATTCGTGTCTTATGCCATCGAATACCTTTCGATTATTCACCTTCACCACATAACTTCCGCGCGGGATGCCAAGCGCTTCCATGGTGTCGGCGGCGAGCATGCACATCTCGGCATCGGCGGCCATCGAGGCGGCGCCCACGGTGTCGGCATCGAATTGCATGAACTGGCGGAAGCGGCCCGGTCCCGGCTTCTCGTTGCGGAACACCCAGCCGTAGCGATAACTGCGATAGGGTAGAATTAAGTTTTCCGTTCCGTAATTCTCCGCCACATAGCGCGCCAGCGGCGCGGTCAGGTCGTAGCGCAGCGACAGCCACTGCTCGTCGTCATCCTGGAACGAAAACACGCCTTCGTTCGGGCGGTCCTGGTCGGGCAGGAATTTGCCGAGCGCGTCGGTGTATTCGAACGCCGGCGTCTCCACCGGCTCGAAGCCGTAGCGCTCATAGACTTCGCGGATCTTTTCCACCATCGCGCGCGTG
>DATBZY010000297.1:0-4781 GCA_036512915.1 Pseudolabrys sp.
TCACAACACGCCGGTCCAAACGAATACGGAGTGTGGCTATTTTGCACGGTTAGCCCAACACCATATTCGACCGTGGTTTCTGCTTCGTTCAGAAGCCCAAAGCTTAGTGCAACGGCTGGCAGGGCAGAGGGTTCCTGGCTAGCCTTTTGCGGGTTTTACCCTGATGACTTTTTCGTGATGCAACCGCGTCACCAAGACCGGCGAGCATTTCGGGTCGCCCTACTGCTATCAGGGCAATCTGCCGGATCCGGAATTCGGCTGGGGCCATAGCTGCAGCGAGTTCACCCCGCCCGTCGCTTTGACCGGACCGCACTCGGCCGGACTCGGCCTGCGCTTCTACACCGGCAACATGTTCCCGAAGAAGTACAAGAACGCCATCTTCCTCGCTCGCCACGGCTCGTGGAACAAGTCGAAGAAGATCGGCGGCGACATCGTCGTCATCCAGCTCAACAAGGACGGCACGGTGAAATCGATGGAGCCGTTCATCACCGGCTTCCTGGTCGACAACAAATATATCGGCCGTCCGGTGGACGTGCAGCAGATGGCCGATGGATCGATGCTGATTTCCGACGACTGGAACGGCGCGATCTACCGCATCACTTACGGCAAGGCGAAAGTCGCCGGCCGATAATTCGAGGCAAGCGGCCGGGGGCGGTGCCCCCGGCCGCTTTTTATTCAGCGCATGATCCCGAAAAGTGGGAACCGGTTTTCGGACAAGATCATGCGCAACCAAACTAAGACAATCATGTCGATGCTAACCTTCACGCGCCGCATTGCCGCCGCCGGGCTGCTTGCTTGCGCCGCCAGCCAGCCGCTTCTTGCCGAGACATTGGCGGAGCGCGTGGCGCCGTGCCTTACCTGCCACGGCGAGAAAGGCCAATCGGAAACCCCGGAAATCCCTTCGCTCGGCGGACAGCCGGCGCCCTATTTGCTGATCCAGCTTTATTTGTTCCGGGAAAAGCAGCGCGTCGTCGAGATCATGAACGACATGACCAAGAGCTTCACCGACGACGACCTGCGGAATTTCTCCGACTTCATCGCCAAACTGCCGCCGCCGCCGCCGCTCGTGGATACGCCGGACGCCGCCCGCATGCAGAACGGCCGCGCATTGATCGGGCAGCATCGTTGCAACAGCTGTCACAATCTGGATTTGACCGGCCGCGAAAACATTTCGCGCATCGCCGATCAGCGCGAGGACTATCTCGTGAAGACGCTGCGCGAGTACAAGAGCAACACCCGGCACGGCTACGACGGCGTCATGGCCGAGGCGCTCACGCCGATCACCGACGCGCAGATCGTCGATCTCGCCTATTACATCGCGCGCTTCCGCTGATTTTCAACCGCGCAAAAAAAAACCGGACCCCGTGAGGGGCCCGGTCTCAGTTTGCCGGCGTGGGGGCCGGCAATATCTTCCAGAGGGGAACATGCTGCACACCGGTGACTCTGGGAGGATACCTCCGGTGCAACAGCGAGCCTGAAGTATGCGAGCGGCCTGTGAACGCAGCAACGGCGTGGGCCGCATGACTGCCATGCTGAATCGGAGAATCGGCCGACTTTTTTAGCGCGGTGAAAATCAGAAATGCCAGCGCTGCGCGTTCGCCACCAGGAAGTCGCGGAAAACCTGGATGCGCGCGACCGACTTGAGCTCCTCCGGATAGACGAAGTAGGCATCGACCGCGACCGTGTCGGCTTCCCCGAACAGCTGCACCAGTCCGCCGTTCTCCTCCACCAGATAATCCGGCAGCATCGCCACGCCGAGGCCGCGCTGGCAGGCGCGCAGAACGCCGAGCACATTGTTGATGCTCAGCTGCGGCACGCGCGCATCTTTGGCCTCGCGGCCGACCTCAACCAGCCAGCGCCGGTTGGAGAAATGCGCGGGCACCTGCCCGCCGCCCAGCATAATGATGCGGTGCTTGTCGAGGTCCTCGTGCGTGCGCGGCGTCCCGAAGCGCTTCAGGTAATCAGGCGAGGCGTAGGCGTGGAAATGCACCGAGAATATCTTGCGCTGAATCAGGTCCGGCTGCGTCGGCTGGCGCAAGCGGATGGCGACATCCGCTTCGCGCATGGCGAGGTCGAGCTCTTCGTCGGTGGTGATCAGCGTGATGTAAATGTCGGGATACAGATCGAGGAATTCGCCGAGCCGCGGTGTCAGCCAGTGCACGCCGATGCCGGGTGTGGTCGAAACTTTGAGTTCGCCGTTCGGCCGTTCGCGGCTGTCGGTGAGCTTGGTGCGCGCGGCCTCCAGCTTCATGAACACTTCATGCGCCGTGCGGTAGAGCATTTCGCCCTGCTCGGTGAGGATCAGGCCGCGGGCATGGCGGTGAAACAGCGAGACCGATAGCTCGCCCTCGAGCGCCGAGACCTGGCGCGACACGGCCGACTGCGACAGCCCAAGCCGTTCGCCGGCATGCGTGAAGGAGCCTGCTTCGGCTGCGGCGTGGAACACTTTCAGCTTGTCCCAGTCCATCGTTTTGTTGGTGGATACCATGATCTATTCCGCCGCCGCGCGCTGGTGTTCGTGCGCGGCCAGGAATTTTTCCGCTTCGAGCGCGGCCATACAGCCCAGTCCCGCGGCGGTGACCGCCTGGCGGTAGATGTCGTCGGTGACGTCGCCGGCGGCGAACACGCCGGGCACCGAGGTGGCGGTGGAATGGCCGGCGGTGACGATGTAGCCGGACGGCTTCATCTGCAATTGGCCGACGAATAATTCGGACGCCGGCGAATGTCCGATGGCGATGAACACGCCGTCGGTACTCCGCTCCGTGGTAGCGCCAGTCTTTACGTTCTTGAGCCGCACGCGGTTCACCTTCATGGGGTTCTCAGCTCCAAGGACGTCGTCGAGCATGTTGTCCCAGATCACGTCGATCTTAGGGTTCTTGAACAGCCGGTCCTGCAGGATCTTTTCCGCCCGGAACGAGTCGCGCCGGTGCACCACGGTGACCTTGGAGGCGAAATTGGTGAGGAACAGCGCTTCCTCCACCGCGGTATTGCCGCCGCCGATCACGACCACTTCCTTGTTGCGATAGAAAAATCCATCGCAGGTGGCGCAAGCCGATACGCCGTAGCCTTTGAACTTCTGCTCGGAGGGCAGATCGAGCCAGCGCGCCTGCGCGCCGGTGGCGATGATCAATGCATCCGCGAGATAAACGTCGCCGGAATCGCATTGCAGGCGGAACGGGCGGCTCGCGAGTTCCACCTTCGTCACATAGTCGGTCACGATCTTGCTGCCGACATGCTCGGCTTGGCTTTGCATCTGCTCCATCAGCCAAGGACCCTGGATGACGTCGGCGAAGCCCGGATAGTTCTCGACGTCGGTGGTGATGGTGAGCTGGCCGCCGGGCTGGATGCCCTGGATCAGGATCGGCTCCAGCATGGCGCGCGCGGCATAGATCGCGGCGGTGTAGCCCGCCGGACCCGAGCCGATGATCACGACCTTGGCGTGGGTAGTCTTTGACATGTGTAGCGCCCCCCTGGCGGGCGTCGGCAGGCGAACCTATCGCCTGGGCGGCCGGATAGGCAGCCGGCTCTTTTGCCCTGCACAATCTATGGCTTTTGGGGAGCTATGCAAGATACGCAACCCCGCCGACTCACAACCTTCGTTTACGCGGGGCAACGCGTCGCGGCGGCCGCGCAATAATGTTTCGCGAAACATTGTTTCGCGGTATGGATGTTCCCGCCGGAGGCTTTCCGTCCCCGGGAGGAGAACTGTCCTTGCCCGCCCGCCTCGACGCCATCGACCGCAAGATCCTGAAAGAGCTGCAGGACGACGGCCGCATGACCAATGTGGAGCTGGCGCGCCGGGTCGGCATTTCGGCGCCGCCCTGCCTGCGGCGGGTGCGCGCGCTGGAGGAGGCGGGCTACATCAAGGGCTACCGCGCTTTGCTCGACGAGAAGAAGCTCGGCTACGAAGTGGCCGTGTTCGCCATGGTGCACCTGGCCAGCCAAGCGGAGGCCGATCTCGCCGGCTTCGAGGAGTTCGTGCGCGCGCAGCCACTGGTACGCGAATGCTGGATGCTCTCGGGCGAGATCGACTTCGTGCTCAAATGCGTGGCGCCCGACCTGAAAACCTTCCAGGCCTTCGTCGAGCGGCTCACCGCCGCGCCCAACGTGCGCAACGTCAAGACCTCGCTGGTGCTGCGCAATTCGAAAGATGCGGCGATGGTGCCGATGGACGATTGAGCGGCCTTTAAACGTCGATGCCCGGCACGCGGCCGGGCATCACACGAAAGCCGCGGCGAGAGCAGCGCTAGCGCCACTCCACCTTCTTGATCTCATAGGCCTTGGCGCCGCCGGGCGCATTGACCTCGACGGTCGCGCCCTTGGCCTTGCCGATCAGCGCGCGTGCGAGCGGCGAGGTGATGGAGATCTTGCCGGCCTTGGCGTTGGCCTCCGGCTCGCCGACGAGTTGCCACACCTTCTTCTCGTCGGTGTCCTCGTCGACCAGCGTCACCGTGGCGCCAAACGTAATGGTGTCGCCCGACAGCTTCGACACGTCGATCACATCGGCGCGCGCGAGCTTGTCCTCGAGCTCGGCGATGCGGCCCTCATTGAGCGACTGCTGCTCCTTGGCGGCGTGGTATTCGGCATTCTCCGACAGGTCGCCGTGCGTGCGCGCCTCGGTGATCTGCTGGATGATGCGGGGACGCTCCACCTGCTGGCAGTGCTTGAGCTCGGCTTCGAGCGAGGTATAGCCCGCTGCCGTCATCGGAATTTTTTCCATCGTCCTTCTCCTCCTGGCGGGCGCTAGATCCAACTTGAACGCGCTCTAGCGCCGCCAAGCC
>DATBZY010000298.1:0-2125 GCA_036512915.1 Pseudolabrys sp.
CGCCACCGCCAAGGCGATGGGAAACACCGTCCGCGTCATCGAGATCGTGAGCTACGCGCTGATCATGCTGATCGGGCTGCGGCTGTTATGGGTGAAAGGCCGCGCCTTCTTGGCTTTGCTGCGGCCGCACGGCCATGACCAGCACGCGCATGCGCGCGGCCATCACCCCGGCCACGACCATCATCATGACCACGGCCATGAGCATCATGCTGATCATGCGGAAGAAGCGTCGGCCTGGGGCCATGCGCACGCGCCGGAGCCAAAGGAACTCAGCGGCCGCCATTGGTGGAAGCGGGGCTTATCCGCGATCGTCGCGGTCGGATTGCGGCCATGCTCGGGCGCGATCATCGTGCTGGTGTTCGCGCTCGCCCAAGGATTGTTCTGGATCGGCGTCGCCTCGACATTCGTGATGGGTATCGGGACCGCGATCACGGTCGCGTGCATCGCCACGCTTGCGGTCGGGGCGCGCGGGTTGGCCGGGCGCCTGGCGAAGGCAAAGCCCGGCGCCGGAATGATCTTCATACGCGGATTGGAGACTGCGGCGGCCGTCGTGATCGTCGCGTTCGGCGCGCTGCTGCTCGCCGGTTACATGGTGAGCGAGCGGCTGATGGGGGTTTAGCGGAAATCGTCCGGGCGCAACTCGATCGGCTGGCCGTGCGGTGTGCGGTCGCAGGCATGGTCCCAGGCGTTGCGATAGCGATGCAACGTTGCCTGCGTCGTCACGCCTTTTTCCGCCACCAGTTTTTCCAGCGCGGCCAGCCAGTGCGAATAATAGGTCTCGCCGGTGTCGGGATCGCCGGCACCTTGCGCGCGCTTGATCTCGACGCTAAGCGCCGCCGCCCATTCGGTCCAGGTGAACAAACCGCGCTCGTGCAGCGCCAGCGTCATGGCGAAGGCCTGCGCCTCCCACGGCTCGCGGAACACCGGCCCGTCGGCGTCGCGCGGAATGCTCGGCACCTGCTCGGTGGCGCGGCGGGCTGCGGCTTTATCGATCATTTTTCTTTCCTCGTCATTCCGGGGCGCCACCCAAGTCGGCTATAGCCGACTTGGGAATTATAAATGTTGATCTCGGGTAAACCCGAGATCAGATGCGGCGAACCCGGAATCCAGATGCAAACTCCGTGTATGTGTCTGGATTCCGGGTCCGGCCCTTCGGGCCGTCCCGGAATGACAATTACGCCGGCACCAAGTATGGCTCCCAGGCATCGACGGAAACCTGCACCGCGGGGTCCGCGGCCTCGCCCCACAGTTCGCGGCCCTCGAATCGCACGGTATAGAGCCATTGCGGATTTTCGCCCGCGCCGGTGGCGTTGCTGTCCGGGAAGACGTGGCAGCCGATGACGCGCTCGATTTCGCCGACATGGCCGCGCACATAACGCGGCAGCCGCGTGTGGGTGAGGGGATTCATGTTCTTCGTGCGCACGCGGTCCCCGGCCTTGAATTTCGCCGCGCTGTTCGTTTCGCGTTCGGTCGGCCCGCCGCGATAGAGCACCTGCGCGACGTCGCCCGGAGAGAGCGTGCGTTTGACCGGCTTCACCGGATGCAAGGAATGGCCGGCTTCGACTTCGTCGTCCGCCACCAGACCGCGTTCCTTCAGCATCTGTTCGAGCGCGGCAAACCAGACCTGATAGTAGCTCATCGCCAGGTATTCACCCGGCTGCCGGTTCTCGCGCGCGAAGCGCCCCATGTCGATGTTCCAGCCGCCGGGCATTGCCATGGCCAGGGTGAGCGCAAAGGCGCGGCGTTCCCATTCGTCATGGAAGACCGGCTCGTTCGGCTCCGGCTCGACCGGGCCGAAGCCGTGCATGCCACCCATATCCTGCGCGCCGTTCATTTCAGGTCCTCCGGCCGCTTCGGCAGGCCGGTGCCGATCATGGAATCGCGCGTGACCAGGGAGGCCAAGCGTTCCTCGCTCCAACCCTCGGTGCCGGCCGGGCGCATTGGTATGACCAGGTAACGAATCTCGGCGGTGGAATCCCACACCCGGATTTTCGTATCCGCCGGCAGCGTCACGCCGAAGTCGGCGAGCACGCCGCGCGGATCGGCGACTGCGCGCGAGCGGTAGGGCGCCGACTTGTACCAAACCGGCGGCAGGCCGAGCACCGGCCATGGATAGCAAGAGCAC
>DATBZY010000299.1:0-9210 GCA_036512915.1 Pseudolabrys sp.
GCCCAGCGATGCCGCTGCTTCTTGTAGGCCTCGAAGCTGTCGGGCAACAGGCCGTGGCCGTAACGGCGGTTGGTGTAGTGGGCCTGCCAGCCGAGCTCGAGCAAAGTGAGGCCGAGATCGGTGTCCTCGCAGATCGTGTCGCTCGACCAGCCACCGGCGGCTTCGAGCGCGGCGCGGCGGACCAGGCACATGGTGCCGTGCACGATGATGGCGTTGTACTCGTTCCGCTGCACCATGCCGATGTCGAAGAAGCCGGCATATTCGCCATTCATGGCTTCATGCATCACGCTGCGCCCGGCGTCGCGGTGATCCTGCGGCGCCTGCACCAGGCCGACATTGGGATCGCGGAACAGCGGCACCAGATCCTTGAGCCAATCGGAATGCACGACATAGTCGGCGTCGATGATGGCGATCACCTCGGCGTCGGCCGCGGTGTGCACCATGGCAAGCCGCAAGGCGCCGGCCTTGAAGCCCGTGAGGTTATCGGCCCGCACGAACTTGAAGCGGTCCCCGAGCGCATGGCAATGCTCCTCGATCGGCATCCACATCGCCGGATCGGACGTGTTGTTGATCACCAGCACGCATTCGAAATTCGCGTAGTCGAGCCGCGCGACGGCATCGAGCGTCTGCTTGAGCATCTCCGGCGGCTCGTTGTGCGCCGGGATGTGAATCGAGACTTTCGGGGCGGAGGCGTCGGGCGCCAGCGGGGGAGCCGCGATCAGCCGCAACGGCTTGCGCCCGAAGGCGATCGCCGCGATCTCCTCGACGCGCGCCAGCGCGATGATGATCAGCGGCACCAGCAGCGCGGTGCCAAGCCCGAGTGCGACGGCTGCGCCCGGCACAAAATAATGTCCGTTCCAATAGGCGAACACGGCGGCGAACCAGGCGCCGACCACATTGGTGGCGGCCGCGAGCATGGCCGTCTGCGATAGCGTCACCGCGCTCATCGCCAGGATCGGCAGCGACAGCAGCACGCTCACCAGCAAGGCGATGCCGGCGAGCCGCCAATGGTCGGGGTTGCTGATGGTGCCGGTCCAGCTGAACTTAGGCTGGCGTGAGGCGTCGAACAGACCCCAGTACGGGCCGACGCCGCCTTCGAAGATCTTCCACGGCTGGTCGATTGCTTCGACGATATTGTAGTCGATGCCATAGGCGTCGGCGCGCGAGACGAAGTCGCGCAGCACGACCGCTTGCTCGATGCGGCCGGGATCGGCGTTCTTGAGATTGTAGCCCGCGCTCGGCCAGCCGAACTCGGCGATCACGATGCGCTTGCCGGGATAGGCCTGACGCAGCTTGTCATAGATCAAGATCGCCTGATCGACGCTCTGCTTCTCGGAGAAGCCTTCCCAATAGGGCAGGATGTGCGCGGCGATGTAGTCCACCGCCGAGACCAGCTCCGGATGCTCGATCCAGACGTGCCAGATTTCGCCGGTGGTCACCGGCACCGTGGTCGAGCGCTTGACCCGCTGGATGATGGGAATCAGGTCGCTCACCTTCTGCTCGCCGCGGAAGACGGTTTCGTTGCCGACGATGATGCCGTTGATGTTGCTGTGGCGCTTGGCCAGGTCGATCACCGAGCGTAGTTCGCGCTCGTTGCGATCCTTGTTCTTGTCGATCCAGGCGCCGATCGTCACCCGCAATCCGAACTCGGAGGCGATGCCGGGCACTAGCTCCACCCCGCCGGTGGACGAATAGGTACGGATGGCGCGCGTCAGCGGCGCCAGCAGTTTGAGGTCGGTGCGAATTTGTTCGGCACGGGCTTGGCCGCCGGAATCGGGATGGGCGGAGCCCTCAAACGGGGCATAGGAAACGCTTGCCAACTGGCCGCCGAAGTCGGGAGCGCTAATACTATCGCGCGCTACAGCCCACAACCCAGCATGCACGCACGCCACGAAGGCGATCACGGCAGCGACGGTACGCATAACCTCAATACCAAGTGGGGCAGAGTGGCAGACCCTCGAACCCGCCCCTTGGGCTCAACCTAAGCTTGATCTGCTATGACGCAGCGTAGCTCGGTATCAGGTATCTGTTCAAGTAATCCCCACACATGGCAATTCCTTGTCATGCGCATGGCAGTCAAAAGTATTTCGTCTTGAGTAACGCAGACTAGCGCGTTGAGTAACGCAGACTAGCGCGGGTTGGTTCCGTCGGATGCGGCAGGCGGCGCGTCGGCGGCGACCGGTGGGGTCGGCGGAAGGCCGGGATTGACCCAGCAGGCATGAACCCGGCCATTCAGGGTTTCCTGGGCCTTGGGATCGATATTTCCCTGCCGGACGAGGCAGCGGAACGTAGCCTGGATATGCGCGCCCGGGCAGCCGAAACGGTCGTAAAGGACGAGATGGCGGACGGCGGTGTCGAGGTCATCCCGCCACAACAGGCTGACCACGCGGCGGCCCAGCCAGACGCATTCCGGGTTACCGGCCGGTCCGGTGAGCGCGCGGGTGGCTTCGGCGATTTCGTCGATCTTCTTCTGGCCTTCCTTGACGGTGTCGGCGGCCGGCTTCTGCGGCTCGGGCGGCTTGCCGTTGCCGCTCTGGGCGAACGCCGCGGTGGCCGTAAGACTGAAGCCTGCCATGCAGAGCACGGCACAGAACTGACGCAACTTGAGAGTAAACGGCATTGTCCCGCCGGTGTTTGATTGAGGCCGCCCGCCCGAACTCCGGTCTGCTGTGCGACCGGATTGGGACACTAATACGGCGCTTACTGCCGGCTGTCCCGGCGTTGGTTTGCCTTAAAAGTCCGAATCCGCGCCTTGGACGGTCGGCTTCGACAGTCGCCTTGGACGGAATTCCTCAGCGGCAAAACTTGGCCCCAACACCCCACCTTTGTCCAGCGTCTCGGCGATCCTAGCTTAAAGCGCCCGACCTTGGCAGCGGCGGCTACGCGCTATAAGCCGGTCCGCTGGGTCGTGAGCCGCCGAAACGCTTAAATTGGGCCCGCCGATGCGCCTTGGTCTAGCCTGCCTCGCCGTGTCGGCGATGGTCATAGCCGCCGTCTGGGCCTGGCTCGGCACCCCGCTGCCGATGCCGCAATCCCCGCTGGCGGCCGGTGAAAAGCTCTATTGCCTGTCCTATGCCCCGTTCCGCGGCAGCCAGACCCCGCTCGATCCTGCCACCCACATCTCCGCAGCCCAGATCGAAGAGGATTTGTCCCGGCTGGCCAAGGTCACCGATTGCGTGCGGACCTATTCGACCGACTACGGCCTCGACCAAATTGCCGGCATTGCAGCCCGCCACGGCCTCAAGGTCCTGCAGGGGCTCTGGCTGTCGAGCCAACCGGAAAAAAACCGCGAGCAGATCGAGACCGCAGTTGCGCTCGCCAACCGCTATTCCGACACCATCCGCGCGATGGTGGTCGGCAACGAGGTGCTGCTGCGCGGCGAAATGTCGGCGACCGATCTCGCCAATACCATCCGCGCGGTGAAGGCGCGGGTGCACGTGCCGGTGACCTATGCCGATGTCTGGGAGTTCTGGCTGCGCAACCGCAACGTCGCCGCGGCCGCCGACTTCATCACCATTCATATTCTGCCCTATTGGGAGGATTTCCCGATCCCGGCGCGCGCTGCGGCCGCCCATGTGGAGTCAATCCGCCGCCGGCTGGTGCAGGCCTTTGCCGGCAAGGACGTGGTCATCGGTGAAGTCGGCTGGCCGAGCGCGGGGCGCATGCGCGAAGGCGCGCTGCCGTCGCCGGCGAACCAAGCGCGCGTGATCCAGGACGTGCTGGCGCTGGCGGCGCGCGAGAAATTCCGGGTCAATGTGATTGAGGCATTCGATGCGCCGTGGAAGCGCGCGCTCGAAGGCACCGTCGGCGGTCATTGGGGATTGCTCGACGACGCCACGCGCAGCCTCAAGTTCGAGTGGGGCGCGGCGGTCTCCAATCATCCGCTGTGGCGCTGGCAGGCGGGCGGCGGAATTGCCTTCGCGGTGGTGGTGTTCGGTGCGGCCTTCGCCGCTCGGCGTGACCGGGCAGCGCCGCTCGCGCTGTGGCTGGCGGTGAGCGCGAATGCGATTGCCGGCGGCGTATTGATCGGCTGGACCGTCGCCAATGTGCCAATCGAGAGCCTGGGGTTGGCCGGATGGCTGCGCTCGCTGGCGCTCACCGCCGTAGCATTCGTGACGCCGCCCGCGCTCAGCGCGGCGATCATGCGCGGCACGCCGCTGCCAAGGGTCTCGCGCATCATCGGTCCTGCGCGCGAGCGCATCCGCGATCCGTTCGCGCTTGTCATCGGCGCGATCCTGAGCGCCACCATGCTGCTGGCGATCCTGGTCGCGCTCGGGCTGGTGTTCGATCCGCGCTACCAGGATTTTCCGTTCGCGCCGCTCAGCGCGGCGGCGGTGCCGTTCCTCTTGCACAGCCTGATGATGCCGCGGCCGGACGGTCGCCAAGGTGCTGCAAAACTTGGCGCTGCAGAACTTGCCGGCGCTGCCGTGCTGGCGCTGTCGGTGCCTTATATCGTGCTCGATGAGGGCTTTGCGAACTGGCAGTCGCTATGGCTGTGCGCAGCGCTGGCAGCGCTTGCGATCAGTCTGGCTCGGGTGCGCGACGCGCAAGGCTGAGCACCAGCAGTCCGACCGCCAGCGACGACAGCGCGATGTTATAAAGCACGATGCCGAAGCAGGTGGCGGCGAGCGCCAGCGCGAACAGCAGCAGCGATGGCCGCAGCAGATTGATCGCGGCGACCGTGAGCGCGGCGACGCCGAACACGGAATTGGTGAACAGCGCGATCGCGATCTGCCGCGAAAAGCACAGCCACGTGTTGAGCCCGGCGGCGCAGGCCAGCCCGACGCTCGACTGTTCGATGGCGAGATAGCGCAGATAGAGCGCATAGCCGATCGAGGCGAAGCCGACGATCAGCAGCCAATTGGTCGCGCGCGCGCTTGGCAGAAACAGCTTCATCGTGCGGGTTTCCGATTGCGCGGATTATGCCGATGCCGGCGGCAGCCGACAATTATTGCTGGGCCAGCCGTTGACCATCGAACTTGGCCGGCCGGCAGGTGACGCGGGCGGCGGCGAAACGGGCGCACAATTGCGTAGCGGCGGCGGCATTCGGCAGCGGTCCGACCAGCAGCCGGTAATCCGTGGTGCCGGGACGGCGAGCATGTGCGGCGATCGGACGCAAACCGGTCAGCAGCGGACCGAAATTCGCCTTCACCGCCGCCCAGCGGGCGCTCAGCACGTCCATATTGGGAGCGCCGCCGAGATCGACGCCGAATTCGGGCTTGCGCGGCGGCTCGGCCGCCGGTTCGCTCGCCGGCGCAACTGCGACGCGGGTCGGCGGCAGCGGGACCGGTTCCGGTGCCGGAGTCGCGGCTTGCGCCAGTGGAGCGCCAGGCCAGGGCGCGGCGCTGTCCGTGCGGGCCGGCATCGCGAGCGGCGCGATGACCGGCGGCGCGGACGATGCCGCAGGCATGCTTGGCGTGGGTGTCGTGGAATCGATCTGCTGCGTGATGGCGGGCGCGCTCGGCGCCGGGGATTTGGCCGTGGCAGCGGCTGCGTCCTGCGCTGCCTGCCGCTTGATCGAGCCGGTCACGTCCTCGAGATTGCGCTCGAGGCTCGCGAGCCGCGCCGTGAGGCGGTCGCGATCGGCGGCGAGCACGCGCACCTGCGCTTCGAGACGCTGGGTCTCGGCGTCCTTTTCGAGCGGGCGCGGCGTGACATCCGCCATGGCGACGGCGCGGGAAGGCTGGTTCTCAGGGGCGAACGCACGCTGCAGGCGTTGGCTGCCACTTTCGGTTTGCGTGGTGATTGCGAGCGCAGCCAGCGCAATGGCCGCCGCACCGCCCCAGCCGCACAGCCGCCACAGCGCGCGCGTATCGCGGCGACGCTTGCGGGTATCGGGCAAGCCTTGTTCCGCCAAATCTCGGTCCAGCAAGTCTCGGTCCAGCAAGGGTTTGGGCGGCGCGATCTCGATCGCCATGGGCGTCCTCTGAGGCGGCGAATCACATCATTGAAAACATTAGCAGAATCCGGCAATGCTCGCTTTGCGTGGTACGAACGGCTATTGCCCTTTAGTCCGCTCGGCTATGGGGCGCTGCAAATCCGGCAACACTGAGTCCAATACTAATGTCTCGACGAACATGCCTTGCGATCGTGCTCGCGGCCGGCGAAGGCATCCGCATGCGTTCGACCTTGCCGAAGGCGCTGCACGCAATCGGCGGACGCACGCTGCTCGAGCACGTGCTCACATCGGCAGCGCTTGCCGGCGGGGCTGAGATCGCCGTCGTGGTCGGACCCGATCACGCCGCGGTGGCGGCAGCGGCACGCGGCATCGCGCCGCAGGCGCAAATTTTCGTACAGAGCGAGCGGCGCGGCACTGCCCATGCGGTGCTGGCGGCAAAACCAGCGATCGCGCGCGGCGCCGACGATATCCTGGTGGTGTTTGCCGATACGCCGTTGCTGCGCGCCGAGACGCTCGCCAATTTGCGCGCGGGGCTGAGCCGTGGCGCCGCAGTGGCGGTGCTGGGATTCAAACCGGCCGATCCGCAGGACTACGGGCGGCTGGTGATGCGCGGCGATGAACTCGTCGCCATTCGCGAGCAAAACGATGCCAGCGCTGACGAGCGCAAGATCGCCTTCTGTAATGGCGGGCTGATGGCGCTCGCCGGCGACAAGGCGCTCGCCATTCTCGAACGCATCGGCAATGCCAACGCCAAGTCTGAATACTATCTCACCGACGCGGTTGCCATCGCCCGTGATATGGGCTTGAAGGCGGTCGTGATCGAAACCGGGGAGGACGACGTGCGCGGGATCAATACCAAGGCGCAGCTCGCCGAAGCCGAAGCCGTGTTGCAGACTCGGCTGCGCGCCACCGCGCTCGAAGCCGGCGTCACCATGATCGCGCCGCAGACGGTGTTTCTGTCCGCCGACACCCAATTCGGCAAGGACGTCACCATCGAACCGAATGTGGTGTTCGGACCGGGCGTGACGGTCGAGGATGGCGCGCTGATCCGCTCCTTCTCGCATCTGGAAGGCGCTCATGTCGGCAAGGGTGCCCGCATCGGGCCGTTCGCGCGGCTGCGGCCGGGCACTGAGCTGGGGCAAGACGTGCACATCGGCAATTTCGTCGAAGTGAAGGCGGCGCAGATCGAGGCCGGCGTCAAGGCCAATCATCTCAGTTACATTGGCGACGCGCGGGTGGGCGAGGGCGCCAATGTCGGCGCCGGCACCATCACCTGCAATTACGACGGCATCGCCAAGCACCGCACCGATATTGGGGCGGGCGCCTTCATCGGTTCCAATTCGTCGCTGGTCGCACCGGTCACGATCGGCGACGGCGCCTTTGTCGGTTCCGGTTCCGTGGTGACCAAGGATGTGCCAGCCGACGCGCTGGTGGTTGCACGCGCGCAACAGACGGTTAAAGAAGGCTGGGC
This sequence comes from Pseudolabrys sp., assembly GCA_036512915.1. Classification (GTDB taxonomy): domain Bacteria; phylum Pseudomonadota; class Alphaproteobacteria; order Rhizobiales; family Xanthobacteraceae; genus Pseudolabrys. Next base: position 7,371 of record DATBZY010000299.1, read on the forward strand.
TAAACGGTTTCGGCAACTCAAGGGCTTGGGCAAGAAATAGCCGAAATAGCCCGCCTGAACGGCTTGAAGGGCCCATATCCGCCATTGTCACAAGGCGAAATGCGTTTTGATTTCCATGGCCTTGCCGGCGGCGGCTAAACCATAAGCGGAACTTAGCGGATGATCCCGAAAAGTGGGAACCGGTTTTCGGAAAAGATCATGCGCAAGCAAAATGTTAGGTACGCCTCGACTTCAATCTGAACTAATCAGACTCTAACAGGGGCTATCCAAGCGGATGTGCGGGATCGTCGGAATTCTCGGCCGCGAGCCGGTCGCCGGCCATTTGATCGATGCGCTCAAGCGCCTCGAATACCGCGGCTATGACTCGGCCGGCATCGCCACGCTCGATCAGGGCGTGCTGGCGCGCCGCCGCGCCGTAGGCAAGCTGCACGCGCTTGAAATCCGGCTCGAGCGCGAGCCGCTCGGCGGCAATCTCGGCATCGGCCACACCCGCTGGGCGACACACGGCCGGCCGTCCGAGAACAATGCCCATCCGCACGCCACCGACTGCGTTGCCGTGGTGCATAACGGCATCATCGAGAATTTCCGTGAGCTGCGCGAGAGGCTCATCAAGGACGGCGCCAAGTTCGCCAGCGAGACCGACACCGAAGTGGTCGCGCATCTGGTGACCGCCGAAATAAAGAACGGCAAGTCGCCGGTCGATGCGGTAGCGGCGGCCCTCAAGCAGTTGCGCGGTGCCTTCGCGCTCGCCTTCCTGTTCGCCGGCGAGGACAATCTCATGATCGGCGCCCGCAAGGGATCTCCGCTCGCCATCGGCTACGGAAAAGGCGAGATGTTCCTCGGCTCCGACGCGATCGCGCTCGCGCCGTTCACCGACACCATCAGCTACCTCGAAGACGGCGACTGGGCCGTGCTCACGCGCGCAGGCGTCGAGATCCGCGACGAGCAAGGCGCCAAAGTCGTACGTGCGGTCGTCAAGTCCACCGCCTCTGCGCTTATGGTGGACAAGGGCAACTACAAGCACTTCATGGCCAAGGAAATCCACGAGCAGCCCGAAGTGGTCGGCCACACGCTCGCCCATTACATCGACATGGTCACCGAGACGGTGCACCTGCCGGAAAATTTGCCGTTCGATTGGAGCAAGATCAAACGGCTGTCGATCTCGGCCTGCGGCACCGCCTTCTACGCCGGACTGGTTGCAAAATACTGGTTCGAACGCTTCGCCAAAATGCCGGTGGAAATCGATATCGCATCCGAATTCCGCTATCGCGGCGCGCCGCTCGAGCCGGGCGATCTCGCCATCTTCATCTCGCAGTCGGGCGAGACCGCCGACACGCTGGCGACGCTGCGCTATGCGCGCGAGCACAAGCAGCACATTCTGTCCGTGGTCAACGTCGCCACCTCGACCATCGCACGCGAAAGCGACGTGGTGATGCCGACGCTGGCGGGGCCCGAGATCGGCGTTGCCTCCACCAAGGCGTTCACCTGCCAGCTCGCGGTGCTGGCCTGTCTCGCGCTCGCCGCCGGCCGCGCGCGCGGCGAATTGTCGGATGCCGATGAGCAGAAGCTGGTGCACGCGCTGATCGAAACGCCACGCCTGATGGCGCAGGCGCTCACGCTCGAGCCGCAGATCGAGAAGCTGGCGCATGATCTCGCCAAGGCGCGCGACGTGCTCTATCTCGGCCGCGGCACCAGTTTCCCGATCGCGCTGGAAGGCGCGCTCAAGCTCAAGGAAATCTCCTACATCCACGCCGAAGGCTATGCCGCCGGCGAGCTCAAGCATGGGCCGATCGCGCTGATCGACGAGACCATGCCGGTGATCGTGATCGCGCCGCACGAT
>DATBZY010000300.1:0-3493 GCA_036512915.1 Pseudolabrys sp.
GGCACGATATAGGTGCGCAACCGCGGCGCCGTCATGTAACGGCCCGGCACGAAGATCCAGAGCGCAGGCTCGGCCTCGTAGGCATCGATCAGCTCGTCGGGCGGCAGCGCAGCCCAGCCGATGTAATCGTCGCCATAGCGCCAATCGACCCAGGCCGGCGCCCATTCGTCGCCGGGCACCCAGAACCAGCCGAGGCGGCGCTCGAACGCCCAGCGGCCGTAATGATAGGTCACCCAGCCCCAGTCTTCTTCGGCGGCGTCGGACACCCAGTACCAACCCCAGTCGTCGGTGTAGACCCAGTGACCGTATTCATAAGGCCGCCAATCGCGCGGCACGCCGGTCGGCACCCAGACTTGGCCGAAGCGCGGATGCGGGCGCCAAGAGCCGTAGGGCTCGAGCGCGATCTCGAACTCCTCGGACACTTGCGCCACGGCCGGCGTGAGCGCGCCGGCCACGATGGTGGCGCTGACCGCCATGGTCACCAGCGACAAGCCGGCCAGCGCTGCCATGGTCAGATGGCGTAATTTCTGTGCGACGGACATTTGTTTTTTCTGCCCCAACAGGGATGCAAGGCGCCCCACCCACAATCCTTGAAGCGCGGCGCGGTTCCGAATCGATTGAACGACAGGCTAATGCCGCCACCGGAGCTTGGGCAATCGCGGCGGCGCCGCGTCACACGTCACGATAAAGGATCGTTATAACGCCAGCACGCCGGCGTCGCCCGATTCTGTCCCGAACGCCAGCTTGCTGCCATTGGCATTCCAGCCGAGCGCGCTGACCGCCTGCGCGTCGGCCGCCCGCGCCAATATCAGCGCACCGTCATCGATGCGCACCAGCCGCACCATGCCGTCGGCATAGCCCACCGCCACCACCGGCTGATGCGGATGGCAGGCGACCACCGCCACCCGCGCCTTCGATGGCGCCAGCATTTTCGGTTGCCGCCGCATCGGGCCGTCCTTGCCGTCGAACGGCCACAGGATGAGCTGCTCGGCGCCCGCGGTGGCGAGAAACGCACCCCCCGCGGTCCAACTGAGCGAGCGCACGCGCGCCGAATAGCCCGACATGCGCATGGGCTGGGCGTCGGCGATGCGCCAGCCGTGCAGCGCGGGCTCCTGCATGGTGGTGACGATGAATTTGCCGTCGGGACTGACGGTGACGCCGAGATGCGAGCCCTTCCATTCGAATTTTTGTGGGGCAGCACCAGCGGCATTGGGAAACCACAGCGTGGCGCCGTTGTAATGCGCGATGGCGAGGCGAAAGCCTTTCGGCGCGAAGGCTAAGCCCGCCACCGTCGATGGCGCCTCGAACGTGCGCAGCTCGCCCTTCTTGCTGCGCACGAAAGCCGTCTTGCCGGCCGACCAGGCCACCGCCCCGTCGGGGCCGAGCGCCACCTGGTCGATCCAGCGGCGCTGGTCGTCGCGCGCGAGCTCGCGATGCTCGCCGCTGGCATCGGTCGCAATCAGCCGGCCGTCGTCGCCGCCGCTGACGATGCGTTTGCCGTCGGAGGCGCTGGCCAGGATGGCGCCTTCATGGATGGCGACGCGGCGCTCGCCGTCCTCGGGCGCGAACAACAAGACTTCTTCGCCGAGCACGAACACCGGCGTGGCGCCGAAGAAATGCACGCCGACCACCGGCGCGCCGGCCGCGACCGGGCGCACGCGGTCGCTGAGGGAGACGGTGGGCGGGGTGATGTCGGTCATTGATTAAATCTTACGGCCGTTGCGATCCGCGTTTCGTCCTCTCCGTCGTCATTGCCGGGCTTGACCCGGCAATCCATGATGACGCTTGTCAAAGACCGACTTACGTAAGGCTCTCACGAGTGGCAAGGCATCATGGATGCCCGGGTCAAGCCCGGGCATGACGCTGATTGTCGAATTGCTAAGCGATACAGCTCTCGAAGCCTTGGCGGATTTTTTCTTCCGGCAAATTGCGGCCGATGAAAATAAGGCGGCTGTCGCGCTTCTCATCGGCGCCCCAGGCGCGCTGGTGGTCGCCGTCGAGGATCATGTGCACACCCTGGAATACGAAACGCTCGGGGTCGTCCTTGAACGACAGGATGCCCTTGCTGCGCAAAATTTTCTGCCCTTCGGTCGCCACCAGGTCCTGCACCCAGGGGAAAAACTTGTCCGGATTGAGCGGCTTGTCGGTCTTGATCGCGACCGACTGCATGTCCTCGTCGTGATAATGCTTGAGCCCGTTGCCGTGGTGATGCTGCTCGCCATGCGCATGATCGTGCCCATGCGCGTGGCCGTGGTCATGCTCGTGTTCATGCTCATGCTCTTCCTCGACGCTGAGGAAGTCCGGCTCGATGTCGAGGATGCGGTCGAGATCAAACGCATTGCGCCCGAGCACCTCGCTCAGCGCGATGGCGGCGCGCTCGGTGCGATGCACCTTGGCATAGGGGTTGATGGCGCGGATGCGGGCCTCGATCTCGTCCAAATCCTCCGCCGACACCAGGTCGGTCTTGTTGATCAGGATCACGTCGGCAAAGGCGATCTGGTTCTTGGCCTCGGGCGCGTCCTTGAGCCGGTCCTTCAGCCAGAGGGCGTCGGCGACCGTGACCACGGCGTCCAATTTGGTCTTAGCGCCGACCGCCTCGTCCATGAAGAAGGTCTGCGCCACCGGCGCCGGGTCGGCCAGGCCGGTGGTCTCGACGATGATGGCGTCGAACTTGCCCTTGCGCCGCATCAGGCCGTCGATGATGCGCACCAGGTCGCCGCGCACGGTGCAGCAGATGCAGCCGTTGTTCATCTCGAACACTTCTTCGTCGGCGTTGACGATCAGCTCGTTGTCGATGCCGATTTCGCCGAATTCGTTGACGATGACGGCGTATTTCTTGCCGTGCGGCTCGGACAGGATGCGGTTCAAGAGCGTGGTCTTGCCGGCGCCGAGATAGCCGGTGAGCACGGTGACGGGGATTTTGGCGGGGGTAGGGGCGGTCGTCATTGGGGAAAAGGGCTCCGTGAGGAGGGAGATATAGGGGGTATGGGGCGGGCGTGCAAAAGGCCGGGCCTTGAACGCGCACGGAAACAAGCATACATCGACAAAATTCCCACGGTACTAGCCCAAGCGACCGAGTAGAGGACTGTGTCTAGGGCCCAAAAAAGCTACGGGGTGGCACCCCGTCTTGCCGGACGTTAAACGGCGACATGATCTCTGGTGCTGTGACTGGCACTGTGCGGCGGGCCTAGGCCGCACAAAGACGATCCCCGAAACGCGTAGCAGCTGCGAGAGCGCGGCTGCGGGGGTCGTTACCATGAGACAGGTTTTCTGGGCTTCCGTCATTTTCGCCGTACATGATCAATGGTCGCTCATCGCATTTCTGGCGTTGCTTGCGGCCGCACACCTCTTCAACCCCTCCGTGCCAATGATGGTGAGACATCGGAGTCCCAAAAGTTTAGCCTCACATGGGCGTAGGACAACCATCACGTGGTCATGCAAAACAAAGAAGCGAAAACGGACGGTGCCGCCGGGGCTGGTGCGGAGGGAGGCC
>DATBZY010000301.1:0-17798 GCA_036512915.1 Pseudolabrys sp.
GCGGCTCGGCGTCGACAGTCTGGTCAAGGGCGGCAAGCTGATCGTGGTCGGCCTGTTTGGCGGCGACATCACGCTGTCGCTGCCGTTCTTTCCGATCCGCGCCATGACGGTGCAGGGCTCCTATACCGGCAGCCTCAAGGAGCTCAACGAGCTGATCAAGCTGGTGCGCAAGGCGCCGCTGCCGCTGGTGCCGACCAGGACGACCGCGCTCGCCAGCGCGCAGCGCGTGATTTCCGACATCAAGGCCGGCAAGGTGATCGGCCGCACCGTGCTCACGCCGGCGGGGTGATTCCGCGCCTTCACGGTTCGAGACGCGGTGCTGCGCACCGCTCGTCACCATGAGGATTAATGTTGCCAAGGACAATCAAGGAGGCCGTTATGGATGCCAACAAACTGCGCGCCATGCAGGCGCCGATCAAGGATCGCTACAAGAGCGAGCCCAAGGCCGCCTTCATCACGCTCAAGGCCAAGGGCACGCTCGACGACGCCAACATCGCCTGCAAGGTGGAGACCGGCCGCGCGCTTGCGGTAGCCGGCCTGCATCCGGCAACCGGCGGCTCCGGCCTCGAACTGTGCTCCGGCGACATGCTGCTGGAAGCGCTGGTCGCCTGTGCCGGAGTCACCATCAAGGCGGTGGCGACCGCGCTCGATATTCCGCTTCGGTCGGGAAAAGTATCGGCCGAGGGCGATCTCGATTTCCGCGGCACGCTCGGCGTCGCCAAGGACGCACCGGTCGGTTTCGCACAGATTCGCCTGCGCTTCGATCTCGACACCGATGCAGCCCAGGACAAGCTCGACCAGTTGCTCAAGCTCACCGAGCGCTACTGCGTGGTGTACCAGACCATCAAGAGCGGGCCGCCGGTTGATGTGAAGCTAGCGAGGGCGTAAAGGCGAACTTCCCTCTGCCCGAGTCGAAGTCGGATGTTTCCGACTTCGACCGTTCTGAAGTGCCGAACTCGGGTAAACCCGAGTTCGGGCGGGCAGAGGGGGAAACAGAAAATGCCCCCCGATCTCACTTTCGCCATCGCACTGATCGTTAAAATGGCCATCACCGCCGGCTTCGTGCTGGCGGCAACGATAACCGCCGAGCGCGCCGGCCCGCTGGTCGGCGGGCTGGTGGCGACGCTGCCGATCGGCGCCGGCCCGGTCTATGTATTTCTCGCGCTCGATCATGACGCGCATTTCATCGCGCAAAGCGCGGTGGCGAGCCTCGCCATCAACGCGGTGAACGTGATTTTCGCGCTGGTCTACGCGCTGCTCGCGCAGCAGCGCTCGCTTGCCGTCAGCCTGCGGGGCGCGTTCTTGGTCTGGCTCGTGCTCGCGCTTGTGATCCATTCGGTTCATTGGAGCTTTCTCGCCGCCGCCGCGATGAACATCGTGGGCTTGAGCGTGTGCTTGTGGCTGGCACGGCCGCTGCGCCACGTGCGCATGCCGGCGTTTCGCGCGCGCTGGTACGAGCTGGCGATGCGCGCCGTGATGGTCGCCATCCTGGTCGGCGTCACCGTCACGTTCAGCTTTCAGATCGGGCCGGGCGGTAGCGGCATTCTCGCCGTGTTCCCGATCGTGCTGATCAGCATCATGATCATTCTGCATCGCCGCGTCGGTGGACCGCCGACGGCGGCGGTGCTGGCCAATGCCATCACCGGCCTGATCGGCTTCGCCTTCGCCGCCATGGCGCTGCATTTTGCTGCCGAGCCGTTCGGCGCCGCGATTGGATTGACGCTGGCGCTCGCCACCTCGATCGGCTGGACCTTCTTGGTCTACGGCGCCCGCAAGCGCGGCATTCCGGTATGACAATGTGCTTGCGCATGATCTTATCCGAAAACCGGTTCCACCCTCGGATCAAGTCCGAGGGCATGCTTTTCGGGATCATGCGCTGATGTCGCCGATGCTGCTATTCTCGTTCGGTCTCCTGCTCAAGATCGCGATGACGGCCAGCATCGTGGTGGCAGCCTCGCTGGTGGTCGAGCGCAGCGGACCGTTCACCGGTTCGCTGATCGCCTCGCTGCCGACCGCGGGCGGCGCGGCCATGATCATCTTAGGCGTAGAGCATCCGCCGGACTTCATCGCGGCCAGCGCCGTCGGCAGCATGGTCGCGAATGCCATGGTCGCGATCTTCGCGCTCACTTATGCCGCGCTGGCCCAGCGGCGTTCATTGCCGGTCAGTCTTGCGCTGGCCTTTCTGGTGTGGTTTGGCTGCGCCGCTCTGTCACGGCTGGTGAATTGGAGCGCGGCGAGCGTCGTGCTGTTGAATGCGGCGGTCTTTCCGTTAGCGATCTTCGCCGGCCGGAGCTTCCGTGCGGACGCCGCGGCGAAAGCCCGCGTCAAGTTCACCGGCGCCGATCTCGCTTGGCGTGCTGGCGTCGTCACGCTCTGCGTCATCATCGTCACCGCGGCGAGCACCGCGATCGGCTCGTTCGCGTCGGGGCTGTTCGCCTTCTTTCCCGTGGCGATGGGATCGTTCTTCGTGATCTTGCATCCGCGCATCGGCGGGCCGGCCGCGGCCAGCGTGGCGGCGCATGTGCAAGCCCCACTCATCGGGCTGGGCTTGAGCCTGCTCGCCGTGCATGGGCTGGCGGAGCCGATCGGCGTGTGGTGGTCCTACGCGGTGGGCTTGTCGATCGGCATCGGCTGGAACGCGCTGCTGTGGCTGTTGCGGAACTGGCGCCAGCGGGCGTGAGGATTTACTTCTTCTCGGTTTCCGCCAACTTCTTCTTTAGCAAATAGAGCGCTTCCATCGCTTCGCGCGGCGACATGTCGTCGGGATTGAGCGCGGCGACGGCGGCGACCATCAGCTCGTAGGCGTCGTCCTGCATTTCCTGCGACGGTTTGTAAGGCGCCGCGAACAACGGCAAATCCTCGAAGCCCTTCGGCTTGGCGCGGTCTTCCTGCTCGAGCTTGGCCAGCACCAGCTTGGCGCGCTCGATCACACTGGCCGGCAGGCCGGCGAGCTTGGCCACCTGGATGCCGTAGGAGTGGTCGGCGGAGCCCGGCACCACCTCGTGCAGGAACACCACGTCGCCGCGCCATTCCTTCACCCGCACGGTCGCGTTATGCAGCCGGTCGAGCCGGGCGGCCAACGCAGTGAGCTCATGGAAGTGCGTCGCGAACAATGCGCGGCAGCGGTTGACGTCGTGCAGATGCTCGACGGTGGCCCAGGCGATCGACAGCCCGTCGAAGGTGGCGGTGCCGCGGCCGATCTCGTCGAGGATCACCAGCGAGCGCGCGCTCGCCTGATTGAGGATCGCTGCGGTCTCCACCATCTCGACCATGAAGGTCGAGCGCCCGCGCGCCAGATCGTCGGCGGCGCCCACGCGCGAGAACAGCCGGTCCACCACGCCGATATGTGCGGCTTTTGCTGGCACGAAACTGCCGGTCTGCGCCAGGATCGCGATCAAAGCGTTCTGGCGAAGGAACGTGGACTTGCCCGCCATGTTGGGGCCGGTGATCAACCAGATGCGGCCGGCCAAAATCCCGGACTTGGCGTCGGCGGGCGGCGACAGGTCGCTATCGTTGGCGACGAACGGCGTGCCGTCGCGCGCCAGCGCCTGCTCCACCACCGGATGGCGGCCGCCCTCAATCACGAAGGCGAGGCTGTCGTCCACATGCGGGCGCGCATAGCCGTGGTCGGCGGCGAGAGCGCTAAGCGCGCTGGCGACGTCGAGGCAGGCGAGCGCTTCGGCGCATTGCTTGAGCGCCACGCTCTCCGCGATTACCGCGGCGCTGAGCCGCTCGAAGATCTCCAGCTCAAGCCCGAGCGAGCGCTCGGCGGCGCTGGCGATCTTGGCTTCCAGCTCGCCCAGCTCGGTCGAGGTGAAGCGCACCTGGCCGGCGAGCGTCTGGCGGTGGATGAAGGTGGCGTTGAACGGCGCCGCCATCAGTTTGTCGCCGTGCTGGGCGGTGACCTCGACGAAATAACCCAGAACGTTGTTGTGCCGGATCTTGAGCCCGCGGACGCCGGTCTCCTCGGCATAGCGCGTCTGCAACGCGGCGACGACGCGGCGGGACGCGTCGCGCAAGCTTCGGGTCTCGTCGAGCGCGGCGTCATAGCCTTCGCGCACGAAGCCGCCGTCGCGCTTGAATGCAGGAAGTTCGTCGGCCAGAGCCTGGCTAAGTTCGGCGGCGAGCCTGGCATCGGGTCGCCGACAGGATTGCAGCGCGTCGGCGATTTCGGCCGGCGACTCTTTAAGCGCGACCAGCGCGCGGGCAAGCTCTGCCGCCGCTTGCACGCCGTCGCGGATGGCGGCGAGATCGCGTGGGCCGCCGCGACCGACCGCGAGCCGCGCCAGCGCGCGGGCGAGATCGGGTGCCGCCTGCAGGCGCGAGCGGGTTTCCGCGCGCGACGCAATATCCTCGACGAAAGCGGCCACCGCATCGAGCCGCCGCGTGATCGCATTGGGATCGGTGAGCGGCGCCGACAGTCTTTGTGCGAGCAGGCGCGAGCCGGCCGAGGTCACGGTGTGGTCGATGGCTTCCAGCAGCGAGCCGCGCCGCTCGCCGGCGAGCGTGCGCACCAATTCGAGGTTGCCGCGCGTGGCCTGGTCGATCGCCATGGTTGCGCCGGCGCTTTCGCGCAACGGCGGCGACAGCGGCGGACGGCGGCCGATCTGCGTGCGCTCGACGTAGGTCACGCAAGCCGCGGCGGCGGTCAACTCCAGCCGCGAGATTGTGCCGAAGGCTTCGCTGGTCGCCACCGCAAAGAACGACGTGAGCCGCCGCTCGGCGGTGGCGCCGTCGAACACGTCGCGGGTGAGCGGCGTCACGGCGGGCAGCGTGCGCCAATAGGGCACCAGATCCGCGTCGGCAAACAGCGCGTCGGAGACGATGATCTCGCTTGGCTCCAGCCGCGCGATTTCGGCCGACAACGAAGCGCGATCGCATTCGGTGATGTGGAATTCGCCGGTCGAGATGTCGATCCAGGCCAGCGCGAAGCGGTTGTCGTCGCCGCTCGACGAGCTGCGCGCGCGCGCGACCGCGAGCAGATAATTGTTGCGCTTGGCATCGAGCAGAGTGTCTTCGGTGAGCGTGCCGGGCGTCACCAGCCGCACCACGTCGCGCCGCACCACGCTCTTAGGCCCGCGCTTACGCGCTTCGGCCGGATCCTCGAGCTGCTCGCAGACCGCGACGCGATGGCCGAGCGCGATCAGGCGGTGGAGATATTCGTCGGCGCGCTCCACCGGCACGCCGCACATCGGGATGTCCACCCCGAGATGCTTGCCGCGCTTGGTGAGCATGATGCCGAGCGCGCGCGAGGCGGTCTCGGCGTCGGCGAAGAACATCTCGTAGAAATCGCCCATCCGGTAGAACAGCAGGCAGCCCGGATTGGCGGCCTTGATTTCGATGTACTGCTCCATCATCGGCGTGACGCGGCCGGCGTCGCCGGACGGCGGCGTGCCGCCGGGCGGGATCGGCGCGTCGGGTTCGGACAGACCGATGGGTTGGACCAATGCCATGGACGGCGATGCTAGCAGATGCCGCGCTGGCTTTCACAGGCGATGGGGCCGCCCTCGCCCTTCGCGACGCGCCCTTCGGGCGCTCCTCAGGACGAGGACGGAGTTGCGCTACTTCTTGAACGTGACCCCGGTGAGCGCCTCGAGATTGCCGTGCCAGATCTTCTCCTTGTCGGCCTTCGGCATGTCGATGCCGTCGAGAATGCGCAGTGTTTCGCGCGTGTACATGGTGCCCTTCTCCGGATCGAACGGGCAGTCGGAGGCGAACACGATCTTGTCGAGGTCGTAGAAGGCAAGCCCGGCGTGGGTCGCCGGCACGCCGCCGAACACCGCGGTGTCGGCATAGAAGTCGTGCTTGAAGTAGTCGAGCGGACGCTTCTTCAGGCTCTTGAGCACGACGCTCAAATCCTCGTCCGACGTGCGGGCGCCAAGCTGGTCCCAGCCCGGGCCAATGCGGCCTTCCAGCATCGGCACGATGCCGCCGAAGTGGTGGGTGAGGATCTTCAGGTTCGGGTATTTGTCGAGGATGCGGGAGAACACCAGCCGCGCCATCGCCGCCGCGGTCTCGTAGGACCAGCCGAAGGTCCACCAGATTTCGTATTTGGATTTCTTCTCCGACAGATAATCCGGGAAATTGGCGGCGCGCGCCGGATGCATCCAGATCGGTTTCTTGAGCTTGTTCATGGCGGCGAAAAACGGCTCGAACGCCGGATCGTCGAGCGGCTGGCCTGCGATATTGGTGTAGATCTGCACGCCGAGCGCGCCGTTCTTGAGCGCGCGTGTCACTTCGCGTACGCCGGCGTCGGGCGCGGCCAACGGCGCCTGCGCCACCCAGCCGGGGAAATAATCGGGGTATTTCTCACAAATCTCGGCGAAGCCGTCGTTCACTAGCTTGGCGTATTCCTCCACCTGCTCACCCTTGCCCAGCAACTCGAGCGGCGGCATCGGATAGGACAGGATCTGCGCATAGTCGTCGAACTGATCGACGATCTTGCGGCGGACCTCGAGGTCATGGATGCAGGGGATTTCGCGCACGCGCTTGCCGATATCGGCATGGCCGCTTTCCACGATCTTGTTGAAAAATTTCTCCGGGATGAAATGCGTGTAGGCGTCGATGCGCATGAATTCCTCCGTGACTGACGATTTTTCTGGGGCGTGTTGACCTACTCAGTAGGGCGTAATGACGTTGAGCAGCGCCTGCCGGCGCTCGTTGACCACGGCGTCGCGGGCGCGCGCCAGCGCGTCGGGCAGGTCGGCCGGCTTCTCCACCCGCTCGGCATGGGCGCCTTGCGCCTTGGCGAGCTCCTCGTAGGGCGGCGCCGGATCGAGATCGGCGAGCGTGCGGCCGTCGTTCTCGCCGGCAGCGCCGTCCTTGAACATCGACAGCGTGGCGCGGCGCACCGCGCCATAGCGGCTGTTGTTGAACACGATGGTGAGGATCGGAAGACCGTGGGCGGCGGACACCCAGTGACCGACGGTCGGATTGGAAAACATATAGGCGCCGTCGCCCAACGTGGCGACCACCAACGCGTCGGGCGCCGCCAGCTTGGCGCCCAATGCGGCTCCGAAGCCCCAGCCGAGCCCGCCTGCCGGTCCCAGCGCGAAGAAGGTGCCCGGCTTCTCGCGCGGGCAATGGTCCGGCCGCAGCGGATATTCGTTGAAGATGATGGCGTCGTCGCCGACCGCTTCGCCGATGGCGCGCGAGAGATATTCCGGCGAGATGTGCTCGCCGGCGGCGGAATCCTTCATCAATTGCGCGCGCCGGGTGCGCATGCGCTCGGTCAGCCGCGCGCGCCGCGCGGCGATGCGCGCCTCCGCCATTTGCAAGCGCGGCTCCACCGCTTCGATCAGCGCTTCCAGCGCATTGGTGACGCCGGCCTGCACGCTGAGATCGCTGGGGAAGCTGCGCATCGGATAGCGCACGAAGAACGGATCCTCGGCCACATGCGCGACGCGGCAGCCCGCCGGCGGATGCTGCAGATGCGGAATCCATGGCACGTCGGATTCGAGCACTATCACCAGATCGGCGTCGGTGACCAGCGCGCCCGGCTCGAAGCCGAAATGCATGGAATGGCTCGACGGCAGGCAAACGTTGCGCGGATTATGCGTGACCACGGGAATGGCGCAGCGCTCGGCGAGATGGGCGAGCGCCGGCACCGCGTCGGCGGGCAGCGTGGCGGTGACGATCAGCGGGCGCTCTGCGGCCGCGATCCATTCGGCCAGCGTCGCGATCGCCCGCGGATCGGGATGCACCGGTGCCGCAGCCGCGCGCGGCTTCATCGGGGCAATCGGCTCGGCGAGCGGCGCCGACAGAGGCTCGCGCGGCAGCACCAGGTAAACCGGACCGCGCGGATGCGCCATCGCCACTTCCACGCCGCGCGCCACCACGTCGCCGATCTGGTTGGATGTACGCAATTCGTAATCCCACTTCACCAGTTCGCGCACCATGCCGGCCTGGTCGAACATTTCCTGCGCCCAGTGGATCGGCCGGTTGCGTGCGCCGAACGTGCCCTTTTCGGTGATCGGCGTGCGGCCCGCGGCGAGGATCAGCGGCACGCGGTCGCGCGACAAATTGGTGAGATTGGCGATGGTGTTGGCGGTGCCGACATTGACGTGTACCATCACCGCCTGCGGGCGGCCGGTCATCAGATAAGCGCCGTGCGCCATGCCGACCGCCAGGTTCTCGTGCGGAACCAGCACCGGCTTCGGCACCTTGGCATTGGTTTTCTTGGCGCGGCTGAACGCTTCCACGATCGGCGGGAAGTCGGTGCCGGGATTGGCGAAGAAATAGTCGGCGCCGTGATCGGCGAGCGCGCGCAGGAACGCTTCGGCTGCGATCGCGGGCCGTTCGCGCCCAGTCGGTGTGACGGCCATTCGTTTCGCCCCTCAGGCGTCCGCGGCCCTATGACTTGGCCCGCACGCTTTTGTTCGTTGTTGTGGCGGCTATTCTACTCGACGGGCGAAATACTGACAACGGAGGCTGGCGCAATTGAGCCGTGCGCAAACCTCTCCACGTCATTCCGGGACGGCCCGAAGGGCCGGGCCCGGAATCCATAACCCCGGTCTGTGAGTATGGATTCCGGGCTCGCGGGCTTCGCCCGCGCCCCGGAATGATGACGGAAGATTCTTATTCGGCCGCCATGCGGAAGGCGGCCTGCGCCTCGATCGCGGCCAGGCATTTGGCGAGGCTTTCGCCCTCTGGATCGACCAGGGCGGCGGTGCGCGCGCTGGCGACCGCATCGGCGGCGCGTTCCGTTGGGATGTGGCCCGCCAGCGCGGGCCGGATCAGCTTGGCCTCGATGGTGCGGTAGTTGGCGAGCCCGCGCGCATGGGTGTCGCCATAGCCTTTGATCAGACGGGCGCATTCGGCGACTTCGAGGCCGAGTTCCGCCGAGCGCCGCGCGGCCTCGGCGATCAGGCCGAGCCAGGATTCGATTTGGGCCTGCTCTTGCGCGTAGCGATGGCCGTAGGGGCGAAGGCCGCGCAGCTTGGCCAGCATCAGGAAGCGCAAATATCCGCTGATCGAGGTGGAGTTGATCTCCATGCCGAAATGGACGCGGCCGAGCCAGCCTTTGCGTTCCGAATAATGCATGATCGGCCGCGCCAGCAACGAGGGCAGCAGCTGGCAGAACTCCTCGATGCCGGGCTTGAGGAAATCGTGCACCGAGTAGGGCTCGTCCTGGACGCGCAATTCCTCACGCGCGATGCGGCGCATGCGCGCCGGCGCGATCTTGGCCTGCGCCACGCGCACCACATCTTCGTAAGACATGCGCACGGCGAGATGGCGCGCGACTTCCTTCAGTAGCTTGCCCTGCGCGCCGCTGGCCGCGTCGGCGTCGGTGATGGCTCTGAGCCGGTCGAGATAGAGGTGCGCATAAGCGACGCTCTGATAGGCAATCAGCCGCCGCACGCCTTCGATTGCCGTCGGCTGCGCCAGCGCGGGCATCGAGTAGGTGACCTCGTGCTCGAGCAATTCGGGCGTGACGGGGGCGTTCTTTTTCTTCTCGGTGAGTCTTGCAGGCTGCGATTTCGCGCGCGCGGCTTCGAATCCGGCGCGGAAGCCGCGCAGATTGCTGTCGATCGACTTGCCGTCCTCGCGGATCGCCGCTTCCAGCTGCTCGGCCGTTACTGGCAGCCGTCCGCAGCCGGCGATGGCGCCGAGCATCACCGCATTGATGATCGAGCCGCTTTGCTTGGCCAATGCGTCCATGTCGAACAGCAGGCTGTCGCGCGCGTGTTCCTTGATGGTCTTGATCAGCCGGTCCTGGTCGAAGCGGCCGTCGGCCATGGCGATCTTTTCATCCATGGCATAGAAGCGGCTGAGCGAGCCGATGAGGATGGTGCGATCTGGCGTGACGAAGCCGTTCGCCACCGTGCGGCCGGCCTCCAACAGTTCGCTCGCCACCGCGATGTCGATGTCGCCGACGCCGGGCGTCAGCGCCAGCACCGGCCGCTTGCCGCCCAGCTCGCGCGTATGGACCGGCAAGATCTCGATGTAATAGGTGGTGGCGCCGGTGCGCTGCGCGACGCCGGGGATCGAGGTGCTTTGCACCGGGAAGCCGGCCTGCTCGGCGGCGGTGACGATCCAATTGGTCAGCACGCCGCCGCCTTCGCCGCCGAGCGCGGCGATGAGCAGCGTGATCGGGCGCGGGCTGGCGCTCATGCGGTTGCCTCGCCGCCATAGCCGCCGAGCCAGCCGATGACCTTCTGCCGCACGCGGTGCAGCGCGCGGTCGCGCCAGCTCGCATTGCGCACGATCTCGGCGCGGTAGAACGACGGGCACAGCACGGCGGCATGCGCGACCTCGCCGCACAGCCCGCAGCCGACGCAAGATTCGATCACGGTCGCCACCGGATCGGTGCGCAGCGGATCGGGCGAGGGCTTCACCGTCAGCGACGGGCAGCCCGACAAGCGAATGCAGGAATGATCGCCGGTGCAGATCTCATCGTCGACGCCGTAGCGCGTGCGGGTGACGCGCTCGCCGCGCGTGAGCTTCTCGGCGTCCTCGACGCGGACGCGGCGCTGGAGCGCGAGCTGGCATTCGCCGTCGGCGATGATGACCTTCAAGCCGCGTTCGGCGGTGCGCATCGCTTCCTTCAGCGTCTTGACCATGACGCTGACGCTGTAGGTGCGCACCGTACGCAGCCATTTCACGCCCATGACGCGCAGCGTCTGCTCGATGTCCACGCCGGGCGTGGGGCCGCTGCGGCTCATCGTGCTCGACGGGATATATTGCTGGCCGGTGGCGGAGGCGTAGCCGTTCTGCATCACGATCAGAACGCCGTCGCCCTTGTTGAACAAGTTGGAGGCGACGCCGGTGATCAGTCCGTTATGCCAGAGGCCGCCGTCGCCCATGATTGAAATCGAGCGCCGGTCCAAATTCGGACCGACCGCGGCGGCGCTGGCCAGCGACATGCCGAAGCCGAGAATCGAATTGCCCAGGCTGAACGGCGCGAAGCTCGCGAATGAATGGCAGCCGATATCGGCGCTGATGTGGGTCGGCCCCAGTTCGCGCTGCATCAGCTTGATGGCGGCGAACACCGGTCGCTCCGGGCAGCCGGTGCAGAACGCCGGCGGGCGCGGCGGCAGGGGCCCGAGCGCGGCGGCGGCTTTCGGCTTGTGCGCGATCAGGCCACGTGCTTTTTCCGCTACGGCGTCGGCGTCGATGCCCTTCGGCTGCGCTGCTTGCAGGAACGCGGCTAATCCTTCCAGCAGCACGTCGGAGGTGTATTCGCCGGTCTGCGGCAGCGGGCCCTTGCCGAGCACGCGGGTCTGGATGTCGGCACGGCGCAATTCGACGTTGACGGCCTGCTCGATGTAGTCGGGATGTCCTTCCTCGACCACGAGAACGGCGCGTTTGCCGGCGCAGAACGCGCGGATTTCTTCCGGCACCAGCGGATAGACCACGTTGAGCACCAGCAGCGGCACGCGCGAGGCGCCGAACACGTCAGCAAGCCCCATGCGCTCGAGCGCGCGCAGCACGCTGTTGGTCAGCCCGCCCATCACGATGATGCCGATATCGTCGAGGTCGCCGGCGATCAGCTCATTGAGCTTGTGCTCGCGGATGAAGGCGCGCGCCGCCGGCAGCCGCTCTTCGACCTTCAAACGCTCCTGGCTGAAGGTCACCGGCGGGTGCGACAGGCGCGCGTAGTTGAAACGCGGCGGGCCGGAAATGCGGTTGAGGCCGGAGAATTCCGCCTTGCGATTGTCCTTGGCGGTGAATTCGCCGGTGGCGTGGCAGGCGCGGATGCGCAGCTCCAGCATGACTGGCGCGTGGCTCGCCTCCGACAGCTCGAAGCCCTTCTCCACTGTGCGCACGATCGACGGCAGATCGGGGCGCGGATCGAGCAGCCACATTGAGGATTTCAGCGCATAGGCATAGGAGCGTTCCTGAATCACGCTGGCGCCTTCGCCGTAGTCCTCGCCCAGAATAATCATCGCGCCGCCGATCACGCCGGGCGACGACAGGTTGGAGAGCGCGTCGGCGGCCACGTTGGTGCCGACGATGGATTTCCAGGTGACCGCGCCGCGCAGCGGATAATTGATCGAAGCGCCCAGCATGGCGGCGGCGGAAGCCTCGTTCGCGCAGGTCTCCAGATGCACACCGAGCTCGGCCATGATGTCTTCGGCGTCCACCAGCACGTCGAGCAGGTGCGAGACCGGCGCGCCCTGGTAGCCGCCGACGTAAGAGACGCCCGACTGCAGCAGCGCCTTGGTGACCGCCAGGATGCCTTCGCCGTGGAAGGTGTCCCCGTCGCTGAGTCTGAGCGCCTGCACTTCCTTCTTGAACGAGCGTTCCATGGGCCTTTACCCAGCCGAGATTGTTGGGGTCCCAACTATTATAGCCGCAGCGGCGCCTCGAAGGAAGCCGCAAGCGCCTTGGGTTACATCCGCGACGGCAACCACGTCGCCAGGATCGGAAAGGCGATGAGAATGACCAGGCGGATCAGGTCGGTGATGATGAACGGCAGCACACCTTTGAAGATGGTGGAAAAGTCCACGTCCTGCACCACGCTTTTTATGACGAACACGACCATTCCCACGGGCGGGTGAATGAGCCCCAGTTCCACCGTCATGACGATGATGATGCCGAACCAGATCGGGTCAAAACCGAGATGGACGATGACCGGGAAGATGATCGGGATGGTCAGGATCACCATGGCGAGCGCGTCCATCAGACATCCGAGCACCAGGTACATGAGCATGATCAGCGTCAGCACACCGTAGCGGCCGAGGCCGAGCCCGGTGAGGAATTCCGTCACCTTTTGCGGTGTCTGCGTGATGGTCAGGAAGTAGCCGAACAGCAGCGCGCCGATCAGCACGGTGAAAACCGCCGCCGCGGTTCGCGTCGCTTGCAACAGCGAGCGACGCACGGCCGCGCGGTCGAGCCGTCCGCGCAACAGCCCGATAAGGAAGGCGCCGCCGGCGCCCATGCCGCCTGCTTCGGTGGGCGTGAACAGGCCGCCATACAGGCCGCCGATCGCAAAGACGAAAAGCAGCAGGGTCGCCCAGATGTCGCGCACGGCATGCAGGCGCTCCTGCCAGGAGTGGCGCGCCCCGGCGGGAAGGAAATTCGGCCGCACAAAACCGATCTGCACCACGGTGCTGATGTACATGGAGGCGGCGAGACTGCCGGGAATGATGCCGGCAATGAACAGCTTGCCGATGTCCTGCTCGGTGATGATGCCGTAGACCGCGAGCACCGTCGACGGCGGCAGCATGGCGCCGAGCGTGCCGCCAGCGGCGATCACGCCGGTGGCGAAGGATTGCGGATAGCCGTAGCGGCGCATCTCGGGATAGGCGACGGTGGAGAATGTTGCCGCCGTCGCGACCGACGAGCCGGAGATCGCGGCAAACCCGCCGCAGGCGGCGATGGTGGCGATGCCAAGTCCGCCACGCAGATGGCCGAGGAAACTGTTGGCGGCGCGGAACAGCTCGCGGCTCATGCCGGAATTGGTGACGAACGCCCCCATCAGCAGGAACATGGGAATGACGCCGAAGGTGTAGTCGGTCACCGTGCGCATCGAGGTGTGGCCGACGATCTTGAGGGCCGGGCCGCCGCCGTTGAGATAGGCGAATCCGGCAACGCCGACCAAGCCCATCGCCATGCCGACCGGCACGCGCAGCAGCATCATCGCGAACAAGACGATAAAGCCGATAATGGCGACGGTGTCGGGGCTCAAAGTGGGCATTTCATTCCACCGGCTTGATCTGGTAACCGCCGCCGCCCATCCGCTCCGGCTGGAAAACCAGACGGTAGGTGCGCACGGCGATCAGCAGCACCGCCGATACGTCGCCTAGCCATGCCACGAGGAAGAACGGCCAGGTCGGTAGACGCAGATCGAATGTCTGGATGTGGTCGGCATAGGTGCTCGTCACCTTGTCGAGCAGCGTGTAGGTCTGCACCGTTACCACGAACAGCAGAACCAGCGTCGCGAAGACGTCGATCCAGCGCTGGTATTTGCTGCCGACATTGGCCCAGACCAGGTCCACTGTGATGTGGTTGCCGCGGTAGGAGGTGGCCGCGATGCCCCAGAAAATGAGGATGCCCAGAAGTAGCCGGCCGAAGTCATAGGCATCCGGTATTTGCACGCTGAAGAAGTAGCGCAGCATGACCGAGATGAAGATGTCTGCCGCGACAATTCCGACAAAAGCGGCGGCGATCAGCTCGATGCCGTCGATGAAACGGTCCATCGCATTGCGCGGCGGGCGTGGCGTGCCGGCGCCGGCTGATTGTTTAGCAACGTCAGTATCGTTCATGACATCCAGCGCGCTTAAGCGGATGCTCAATTGACGGCGGCGGGACACCCCGCCGCCGCTTCAACGCCCTCACATCGATGACCGCCTGACATCGGCAGCCGCCGCGGGTCGCAGTAGGCGGACTTGTATTTGACGAGCGAGGCTTTCAGTTCGCCCATCACTGCATCCGGATTGCCGCCAGCTTTCTTTACGTTGTCGGCCCAGGATTTTTGCAGCGGGTCGGCGGCCTTTTTCCACTCGGCGAGTTGCGCGGGCGAGATTTCATAGACCTCGTGGGCGGCATCGGCTTTCAGCTTGGCGATACCGTTGTGCTCGAAATCGGCCCATGGCGACGCGACCTTCAGCGCCCATTCGTTGGTGCAGTGATTGTCGATCACCTTCTTCTGCGCCGCCGACATCTGATTGTATTTGTCCTTGTTGAACACGAAGGCGAAGGTGGTCACGTCGAGCGGCACCTCCATGTGATACTTGGTCACCTTGTCGATGCCGAACAGCGGGACCGATCCCCACGGGAAGGTCACGGCATCGGCGACGCCCTTATCCAGAATATCGCGCACTTCCGGCGCGCTCGACTGCACATTGGTGCCGCCAAGCTGCGTCACAAACGTTGCCATGGTGGCGTGCGCCGGACGAATCTTCATGCCCTTGATGTCGGCCGGCACCACGATCTTCTTCGACTTGGAATGGAACGAGCCAGGATCGTGCACGAAGGCGAGGCAGAACTTGACGTCCTTCATCTCGGCGGCGGCGTATTTCCGATACCAGGCGTCGATCGCTTGCGAGCCGCCCTTACCGTTTGCCATCAGGAACGGCAATTCGCCGGCGGCGATAATCGGGAAGCGGCCGGGCTGATAGCCGGGATTGATATAGGTGAGGTCGGCGATGCCGTCGCGCGCCATGTCGTAATGGTCGAAGGCCTTGCCGAGCTGCTGGGCGGGATAGACCTTCTATTTGATGGTGCCGCCGGAATCCTTCTCCACCGACGCGCCCCATTCTTCCAGCGCCTTCTGCAGCGGGTGCGACGGCGGCACCCAGTGCGACAGCTTGAGCTCGAAGGTCTTATCCTGAGCAAACGCGCCGGTCGCGGTGCCGATGAGTGCGGCGACGGCGGCGGCGTAGACAGATCCGGCAAAACGGGATTTCATGAAACTCCTCCCTCGGTGTTGGGTGTTGGTTGCAATGCCAACTTTTTTAATATTCAGCCGCATGTCGGTGGCGTTGTAAAGTATATAGTTTGATATCAAACTATATCGCAGACCGAGGGCCGGTCAGGCTGTTAGGTCCGGGAGGGGAAATTTCGGTGCAGGGGACTAACGGCAGGGGCGGCGCCCGCCGCGGCAAGAACGGCGAAGCTGTTGCCGAATCGGTCAATTTCGGCCCGCTCGCCTATTGGGTCGGGTTCAACCTGCGGATGGCGCAAGAGTCCGCCTTCCAGGCGTTTTCGCGCCGCTCGCAGGAGATCGGCGAAAGCCCCGGCCGCTTCGCCACCTTGACCCTGATCGCCCGCAATCCGGGCATCAGCCAGACCGAACTCAGCCACGCCAATGGTCGCGACAAGTCCAGCCTCACGCCGGTGGTCGAAGACCTGGTGCGGCGCGGCCTGGTGGAGCGCAAGCGCGTGCGCGCCGATCGCCGGACCTATCGTTTGAATGTGACCGCCGCCGGCAAGAAAACGTTGACCCAGCTGACGCGCTGCGCGCGCCGGCACGAACGCATCCTCGACGGCATCATTGGCCTGCGCGACCGCAAGCGGTTCATCCAGATTTTGAAGAAGATCGCGGCAGAGATTGAGTAGCCTTCCCGGTCACCCTGCAAGGCTAGCTTTGCTCGTACTTCAGGATGACGGCGGGAGATTGAACTTCACCAGCACCGCCTCGGGGACCAGATGCGACTTCAGGCGGCCGTTCGCATCGCGCACCACCCACACCCGTTTCTCCGAGCACTCGACGCAGGTCTCGCCTTTGAGACTTAAGCGGTGCTCGATCACGAAGCTCGAGTGGCCGAATTTGACGGTCGTTTCCACCACCACGTCGTCGCCGAAACGCGTAGGCCGCAGGAAGCGCGCGCGCGTGCGCGCCAGCGGGAAGCCGGCGAAGTTGAAGGTCTTGAGCAGCTGGATCTTAGGAATACCCATCGCGCGCTCGAACAGCGCGGAGGTCGAGGCATCGAATATCTCGAAATAGCGCGGTAGAAAATAATACCGGCGGGGTCGCAGTCGCCCCATTCGATGCGCACAGTGCGACTGTTGCTGAGTATGGTCACGTTGATCCGTTCCGTTTACTTAACGCGGTGCCATGCGCAGCGCGCCGTCGAGGCGGATCACCTCGCCGTTGAGATAGGTGTTGTGGATGCAATGCAGCACCAGCGCGGCGAATTCGCGCGGTTCGCCAAGCCGCTTGGGAAACGGCACCGAGGCACCGAGCGAATCTTGCGCCTCCTGCGGCAGCGCGCGCAGCATCGGCGTGCCGAAAATGCCGGGCGCGATGGCCATCACACGGATGCCGAACTGCGCGAATTCGCGCGCCGCCGGCAATGTGAGCGCGGCGATGCCTCCCTTGGACGACGAATAGGCGGCCTGCCCGATCTGACCGTCAAAGGCGGCAACCGAGGCAGTGGAAACGATCACGCCGCGCTCGCCGTCGGCGAAAGTTTCCAGCGGCTGCATGGCGGCTGCCACCAGCCGCATCATGTTGAAGGTGCCGATCAGATTGATGCGGATGACGCGCTCGTAATCGGAGAGCGGCATCGGCCCGTCGCGGCCGACGATGCGCTTGGCCGGACCCACGCCGGCGCAGTTGACCAGGATGCGCGCGGGACCGTGAGCGGCGGCTGCCTTTTTGACTGCGGCCTCGGCGCCCGCACTATCCGCCACGTCGCAGGTCACGGCGATGCCGTTGATGTCGGTCGCGACTTCCGCCGCCGCCTTCTCGTTGACGTCGAAGATCGCGACCTTGGCGCCGGCTGCCGCCAGCGCGCGCGCGGTGGCGGCGCCCAGGCCCGATGCGCCGCCGGTGACGATCGCCGCGTGTCCCTTGATCTCCATTAGTTCATCCTAACATTTTTCTTGCGCATGATCTTGTCCGAAACCGGTTCCCGCTTTTCGGGATCATGCGCTCGTGTTCTCGATCAGCAGGGCGATGCCCTGGCCGCCACCGATGCAGGCAGAGGCGATACCATAACGCAAAGCGCTGCGCTTGAGCTCGCGCGCCAGCGTCAGCGCCAGCCGGATGTTGGTGGCGCCGAGCGGATGCCCGATGGCAATGGCGCCGCCGTTGACGTTGAGCTTGTCCTCGTCGAGCCCGAGCTCGCGGGCGCAGGCCATCACCTGGGCGCCGAACGCCTCGTTGATCTCGAAGCGGTCGATGCCGTCGAGCTTGAGGCCGGCGCGTTCCAGCACCGCCTTGATCGCCGGCACCGGGCCGATGCCCATGATCTCGGGCGGCACGCCGACCGCCGCGCCGGCAAGAATGCGCGCGAGCGGACGTGAGCCAAGCTTGCGCGCGTAATCGCCCGCGCCGACCAGGATCGCCGCCGCGCCGTCGACGATGGCCGAGGAATTGCCGCCGGTCTGCACGCCGCCGAAGGCGG
>DATBZY010000302.1:0-25041 GCA_036512915.1 Pseudolabrys sp.
CGATCAGGCGCCGGCCGTCTTCGTACCGCGAAGCCCCGCCTATGAATTGAACGATGCAGCGAACACAGCCTCCGTTCCGCGCCGACCATGTCGGCAGCCTGCTGCGCTCAGGCCCGCTGAAACAGGCGCGCGCCAAACGCGAGCGCGGCGAGATTAGCGCCGACGAACTCAAAGCGATCGAGGACCGCGAGATCGCGGCCGTTATCAAAAAGCAGGAAGACATCGGGCTCAAAGCCGTCACCGACGGCGAATTCCGCCGCGCGTTCTGGAATTACGATTTCCTCGGCGCGCTCGACGGCGTCGAGGCCTATCTCGGCGAGCGCAAGATCAAGTTCCAGGGCCCGAACCCGAAGCCGATGATGCTGCGCGTGACTGGAAAACTCGGCACGTTTTCCGGCCATGCGATGCTCGAGCATTTCCGCTTCGTGCAAGAGCACACGCGCGTCACGCCGAAGATGACGATTCCCTCGCCGTCGTCATTGCATTTCCGCTATGGCCGCGACGCCATCCCGGGCTCGATCTATCCGAACATGGAAGACTTCTATGCCGACCTGGGACGAACTTATGCCAAGGCGGTGCGCGGCTTTGCCGATGCCGGCTGCCGCTATCTGCAGCTCGACGAGGTCAATCTCGCCTATCTGTGCGACGCCAACCTGCGTGCGCAGGTGAGCGAGCGCGGCGAAGACCCGGCGCAATTGCCCGCCGCCTATGCCCGCCTGATCAACGCCGCGATCTCCGACATCCCGCCCGACATGACCATCGCCATGCATCTGTGCCGCGGCAATTTCCAGTCCACCTTCGTGGCCTCGGGCGGCTACGAGCCGGTGGCTGAAATTCTGTTCAACACGATCAACGTGCACGGCTATTTTTTAGAATACGACAGCGATCGCGCCGGCGGTTTCGAGCCGCTGCGCTTCGTGCCGAAGGGCAAGACGGTGGTGCTCGGCCTGGTCACCTCGAAAAGCGGGCGGCTGGAATCCAAGGACGAGCTCAAGCGCCGCATCGAGCAGGCGGCGAAGTTCGTGCCGCTCGAGCAGCTTTGTTTGTCGCCGCAATGCGGTTTCGCCTCGACCGAGGAAGGTAATATTCTGGGCGAGGAGGAGCAGTGGGCGAAGCTGCGGATGATCGTGGAGATTGCCGAGGAAGTGTGGGGTTGATCGCGACCGTCATGACGAGAGTTTCGTAATGCCGCTCGACTACGAAAAGCTGCTGGCGCTGAAAATCCCGGACGTCGAGCACGACTACGGGCCGAAGGATTGCATACTCTATGCGCTCGGCCTGGGTCTCGGCCAGGACCCGATAAACGCGGACGAACTCGCCTTCGTCTACGAGAAGCAGGTGAAGGTGCTGCCGACCTTTGCCCTGGTGCAGGGCTATTCGGCCTATTGGCTGCGCCAAGCAGATCTTGGCGTAACCTGGACCAAGGTGGTGCATGGCGAGCAGGGCCTGGTGCTGCACCAGCAGGTCGCGCCGCAAGCAATGGTGATCGGACGCACCCGCATCGTGGACATCGTGGACAAGGGCGAAGGCAGGGGCGCGCTGGTTTATTCCGAGCGCGCGATCAGCGACAAGGCGACCGGCCGCCCGCTGGCGACGTTGACGCAGACAGCGTTTTGCCGCGCCGACGGCGGCTTCGGTGGGCCGCGGCGCGAAGCGCCGCCGCCGCATGCGCTGCCGGAGCGCGCGCCGGATGTCACCTGCGACCTGCCGACCCGGCCGGAAATGGCGCTGATCTACCGGATGTCCGGCGACGTCAATCCATTGCACGTCGATCCGGATTTCGCCAAAGCCGCCGGCTTCCCGCGCCCGATCCTGCACGGGCTTGCAACCTTCGGCGTGGCCGGCCATGCACTGCTCAAGGCCGTTTGCGGCTACGATCCGGCGCGGATCACCGCGATCGCCGGCCGCTTCTCGGCGCCGGTGTTTCCGGGCGAGACCATCCGCACTGAGATCTGGCGCGACGGTGGCGTGGTAAGCTTCCGTGCCCGGGCGGTCGAGCGCGACGTGATCGCGATCGACAACGGCCGCGCCGAGGTCAGGCAATAGGTTGAATGATCATGAGCAAGCGTGCCGCCGAACCTGACGAATTCGCTGACATTCGCGCGAGCGTGCGCGCATTGTGCGCCAAGTTCCCCGGCGAATACTGGCGCGCGCTCGACCGTGAGCGCGCCTATCCGACCGAATTCGTCGCCGCCCTCACCGAGGCCGGCTATCTCGCCGCGCTGATCCCGGAGGAGTTTGGCGGCAGCGGGCTGACCATCAGCGCGGCCGCCGCCATCCTGGAAGAAGTGCACGCGATGGGCTGCAACGGCGCCGCTTGCCACGCGCAGATGTACACCATGGGCACGATCCTACGGCACGGCAGCGCCGCGCAGAAACAGAGCTATTTGCCCAAGATCGCCAGCGGCGAGTTGCGGCTGCAGGCCTTCGGCGTGACCGAGCCGACCTCGGGCACCGACACGCTGTCCTTGCGCACCACCGCGAAGCGCGAAGGCAACGACCACTACGTCATCAACGGCCAGAAGATCTGGACCTCGCGCGCCGAGCATTCCGACCTGATGCTGCTGCTCGCGCGCACCACACCGAAAGAGCAGGCCAAGAAGCGCACCGACGGCTTGTCGGTGTTCCTGGTGGACATGCGACTGGCGCAAGGCACCAGCATGACGATTTCGCCCATCCGCACCATGATGAACCATGCCACCACGCAGGTGTTTTTCGACGACCTGCGCGTGCCGGCGGAGAATCTGATCGGCGACGAGGGCCAGGGCTTCCGCTACATTCTCGCCGGCATGAACGCCGAGCGACTCCTGATCGCGGCGGAATGCATCGGCGACGCCAAATGGTTCATCGCCAAGGCCAGTGCCTATGCCAAGGAGCGCGCGCTGTTCGGCCGACCGATCGGAAAGAACCAGGGCGTGCAGTTTCCGATTGCGCGCGCCTATGCGCAGATGCGCGCCGCCGAATTGATGGTGCACGAAGCCGCGCGGAAATACGAAGCCGGCGCCGATGTCGGCGCCGAAGCCAATATGGCCAAACTGCTCGCCGCCGACGCCTCGTGGTTTGCCGCCGACACGTGCGTGCAAACCCATGGTGGCTTCGGCTTTGCCGAGGAATACGACGTCGAGCGCAAGTTCCGCGAAACGCGGCTCTACCAGGTGGCGCCGATCTCCACCAACATGATCCTGTCGTATCTGGCCGAGCACGTGCTCGGGCTGCCGCGCTCGTATTGAATTTGCACCGCGCGTGCCGCAGTCTTACCTCTCCCCGCTTGCGGGGAGAGGTCGGCCCGCCGGAGCGTAGCGAAGGCGGGTCGGGTGAGGGGGTGTTTCCGCGTGCGTAGTGCCGATCAATTCCGAACAGGCCTGGCGCGCCGCTTGCGTCGCGACTCAACCAGTGCGGAACTGCGCCTTTGGAACAAGCTGCGCGCACGTTCCATCGACGGCAATAAATTCGTCCGCCAACAACCGGCAGGTCGTTACGTCGTTGGCGTCATTTGTCGCGAGAAGCGATTAGTGATCGAAGTTGATGGCTGCCAACATGCGGATAGTGTTCGCGATCGTGTGCGTGATCAATGGTTTCACGAACACAACTATCGAGTCCTTCGCTTCTGGAATAACGAGATCATGAGCAATATGGACGGTGTGCTGGAAACAATCGCGGAAGCTCTGCGTGCCGATGCGCCCCCTCACCCGGTTCCCGCCTCCGGCGGGAACCGACCTCTCCCCGCACGCGGGGAGAGGTAAGCATGCTACCTCTGTCCGGCCTCCTCGTCGTCTCCGTCGAACAAGCGGTGGCGGCGCCGCAGTGCACCTGCCGGCTGGCCGATGCCGGCGCGCGCGTGATCAAGATCGAGCGCCCGGAGGGCGACTTCGCCCGCCGCTACGACGCTCTGGTCCACGGCGAGAGCGCCTATTTCGTCTGGCTCAACCGCGGCAAGCAGTCGGTGGTGCTCGATCTCGCCAAGCCCGAAGACAAGGCGCTGCTCGACGCCATGCTCGCCAAGGCCGACGTGTTCGTGCAGAACCTCAAGCCCGGCGCGCTGGCCAAGCTCGACTTCGCCTTCACGCGTCTGCGCAAAGCCTATCCGCGGCTGATCTGCTGCTCGATCTCCGGCTATGGCGAAAGCGGGCCTTACGCCCAGCGCAAGGCCTACGACATGTTGATCCAGGCGGAATCAGGCCTCGCCTCGATCACCGGCGGTCCGGAAGCGCCGGCGCGCGCCGGCGTCTCGGTCGTCGACATCGCCGCCGGCATGAACGCCTACGAGGCCATTCTGGAAGCGCTGCTGGCCCGCGCGCGCAGCGGAGAGGGCGCCGCGATTGCCATCTCGATGTTCGATGCCATGGCGGACTGGATGACCGTGCCGCTGCTGCAGCACGAGGGCGGCGATACGCCGAAACGCATCGGTCTCGCGCACACCTCGATCTCGCCCTACGGCGCCTTCAAGACCCGCGATGGCGGCGACGTGCTGATCTCGATCCAGAACGATCGCGAATGGCGCATCCTTGCGGAACACGTGCTGGGCGACAAGGCGCTCGCCGCCGATCCGAACTTCGCCACCAATGTCGAGCGGGTGAAGCGGCGCGCCGAAACCGACGGCCGCGTCGCCTTAGCCTTCGCGACCATGGATGTCGCGCCGCTGGTGGAGAAGCTCGCGCGCTACGATATCGCCTTCGGCCGCATCAACAATCCGGATTTGCTGGGCCGGCATCCGCATTTACGGCGCATCACTGTCGACAGCCCGACCGGTCCGGTGAGCATGCCGGCGCCGGCGGCGATCCATAACGGCGTGCCGCGCAAGCTTGGCGCGGTGCCGGCGCTCGGCCAGCACACCGACATGGTTCGCAAGGAATTCGGCGGCAAGCCGGTTTGAAGCTACAATCGTCTCCTGGGAGAACGCACATGGACATCGGCTTTATCGGATTGGGCAATATGGGGCAGCCGATGGCGCGCCGGCTGATCGAGGCCGGGCACACGCTCGTCGTCTACGACACGCGCAACGACGCGGTGGCTCCGCTGCTGGCGCTGGGCGCCAAGCTCGCCTCGTCGCCGGCCGATGTCGCCGACCGGGTCGAGACCGTGATGGCAAGCCTGCCGTCGCTGCAGATATCCATGAAGGTTGCCACCTGCGAGGGCGGCGTCATCCACGGCAAGCGCATCAAGCGCTTCGTCGATCTGTCCACCACCGGCTCGCGCGTGGCGGCGGAAATCTGCGCGGCGCTGGCCAAGAAGAACATCGTGCAGGTCGACTCGCCGGTGAGCGGCGGCGTCGGCGGCGCCAACAAGGGCACGCTCGCCGTCATGGTGTCCGGCCCGCAAGCCGACATCGATGTGGTGAAGGACGCACTTGCCGTATTCGGCAAGGTGTTCGTGATCGGCAACAAGCCCGGCATGGCGCAGACCATGAAGCTCGCCAATAATTTCCTCTCCGCCACCGCGATGGCGGCGACCTCGGAAGCGGTGGCGATGGGCGTGAAGGCCGGCCTCGATCCGGCGGTGATGATCGACGTTATCAATGCCGGTTCCGGCCGCAGTACCGCATCGGACGGCAAGTTTCCGCAGGCGGTGCTGCCGCGCACGTTCAACTACGGATTCACCACGGCGCTGATGCTCAAGGATGTGCGGCTATGCGCCGAGGAAGCCAGGGCGCTGGATGTTCCCAATCATGTGATGAGCGCCGTGCTCGATCAATGGGAGCTGACCAATACGGAGTTTGGCGGCGACAGTGACTTCACCGCCATCGTCAAAATGATCGAGCGCCGCGCCGGCATCATCGTGGGGAAGAAGCCATGAGCGACGACATCCACGAGGTCTATGCGGTCTGTTATGCGGGCCACGCGCGGCGCACGTCGGAGAACTACATCTTCGGCGACCCGCACGACCATCTGAGCTCGATCTCCTATTACGTCTGGGTGATCAAAGGCCCGCACGGCGTTTTCGTCGTCGATACCGGCTTCGACGAAGTCGCCGAAAAGGAACGCAATCGCCAGCTGCTCAATCCGGTCGGCAAAGGCCTCAAGGCGCTCGGCGTCGAGCCCGACAAGGTCGAGCACGTGATCGTCACCCACATGCATTGGGATCATGCCGGCAATTACGAGCTGTTCCCGAAGGCGCGCTATCACCTGCAGGACACCGAGATGGCTTACGCCACCGGCCGCTGCATGTGCCATCCGACGCTGCGCATCCCGTTCAGCGAACGCGACGTGCACGCCATGGTGAGCAAGGTGTTTGCCTATCGCTGCGAGTTCCACGACGGCAGCGACCAGCTGGCGCCCGGCATCAGCGTGCACAAGATCGGCGGTCACTCCAAGGGCCTGCAATGCGTGCGGGTGAAAACCAAACGCGGCTTTGTCGTTTTATCGTCCGACTGCATCCATCTTTACTCGCACATCGACGAAGGCCGGGTGTTCCCGATCACCTATTCGGTCGGCGATACGCTCGTGGGCTATAAGACGATCCAGAAGCTGGCGAGCTCGCGCCAGCACATCGTGCCGGGCCACGATCCGACCGTGCTGGACCTTTATCCGGCGGCGCAGCCGGGGCTGGAAAACTGGATTTGCCGGCTGGATGTGGCGCCGAAGGTCTAGGCCAATCCCAATTCCGCGAACGCGTTGCTGTGATGCTCCGCGCTGGCGGGCGAGAAGCAGCAGAAAATAACGCGGGCAATGCCGCGCGGGTTCGCCGAAATCTCCGCTGCCACGGTGCCGACCGCGATGCGCGCGGCGAGATCGGCGGGAAACCGATAGACGCCGGTGGAAATCGCCGGATAGGCGATCGAGGTCAGCGCATGGGCGGCCGCGAGATCGAGCGCGCTCCGGTAGCAGTTTGCGAGCAGCGCTTCCTCGTCGGCGGTGCCGCCCTGCCACACCGGCCCGACCGCATGGATGACGTGGCACGCCTTGAGCCGGTAGCCGCGCGTGATTTTTGCATCGCCGGTCGCGCAGCCGCCGAGGCTGCGGCATTTGGCCAGCAACTCAGGGCCGGCCGCGCGGTGGATGGCGCCATCGACGCCGCCGCCGCCCAGCAGCGAGCGGTTCGCCGCATTCACGATGGCGTCCACGTCCAGGGTGGTGATGTTGGCGACGCGGATGTCCAGCCGCGTGTTGCCGATTTCGGCAGAGAGCAGGGTCATGAGTTTGAGTATATCACCCGCGCTCGGAATAGACCTCGGCCTTGAGATCGATGCTGCTCTTCACGCCGACGTCGTCAAAATTGGCATCGAGGAAGCGGCGCGCCGCGCGCTGGCCGAGCTTGCGCAAGAGCGCGAACGACTCGAAGTCGTTGCGCAGCTTGCTGGCCGTGGAGAAGCGCTCGCCCAGGCCTTCGAGCACGATACGGTGCACCTTGATCTGGCGGTATTCGTTCACGCCGGTGCCATGCGGCAGGCGGCCCTGGTCGATCAGCCGGTTGACGAATTCGATCGCGCGCAGTTCCGCCATCAGCGCGGAATTGAAGGTGATTTCGTTCACGCGACTCATGATCTCGCGAGTCGAAGTCGGGATTTTCTTGCGCACCAGCGGATTGATCTGAACGATCAGCACGTCCTCGGTATCGGTCGAGCGGAAGAACGGATAGAGCACCGGATTGCCGAGATAGCCGCCGTCCCAATAGGGCACGCCGTCGACTTCCACCGCGCGGAACACCGCCGGCAGGCAGGCCGAGGCCATCACCGCCTCGGCGGAAATCTTCTCGTGCGGGAAAATATGCAGCCGTCCGGTCTGCGCATTGGTGGCGGCGATGAAAATCTGCCGGTCGTCGGCGCGCAGGCCCTCGAAGTCGACGAAGCGCTCGATCAGCTCTTTCAGCGGATTGAGGTTGAGCGGATTGAGATCGTAGGGCGACAGCTGCCGCGACCAGGCGGTCAGCCAGTCGAGCGTCGGCGAGCCCTCAGCTGGTAACAGCGAGAACAGCCGGTCGGTCACCGCGCGTTGCACGGCCGGCAGCTCGCCGCCAAGGCTCGCCGCGCGCCAGAAATCGGCCAGCCGTTTGCGCGCTTCCTCTGGCCCGCCGCGCTTGAGGCCGTCGGCCAGCATCACCGCGTTGACGGCGCCGGCTGAAGTGCCGGAAATCCCTTCGACAGTCAGCCGGCCGTCTTCGAGCAGATGATCGAGCACGCCCCAGGTGAAGGCGCCATGCGCGCCGCCACCTTGCAGCGCCAGATTGATGCGCTTGCTGCCTGTCGGCTGGTCCGGCTTGTCGCCGCCAAAAGCGCGAGAAAGAAATTCGATCATTGCTGGATCATTACTGCGCGACCCAGCCGCCGTCGATCGAATAGGCCGAGCCGGTGATGGTCGCGGCCGCATCGCTGGACAGGAATACCGCCAGCGCGCCGATGCTCTCCGGTTTGGTGAATTGGTGCATCGGCTGCTTCTCCGACAGCAGGGCAATTTCCTCGTCCCGCACGGTTTTGCCGGAGGCCTTGGCGCGGTCGTCGATCTGCTTTTGCACCAGCGGCGTGAGCACCCAGCCCGGGCAGATGGCGTTGCAGGTGACGCCGTTGTTGGCGGTCTCCATCGCGACCACCTTGGTCAATCCGACCAGGCCATGCTTGGCTGCCACATAGGCGACTTTCTGTGCGCTGGCGACCAGCCCATGCGCCGACGCGATGTTGATGATCCGGCCCCACTTGCGCTGCTTCATGCCGGGCACCGCGGCGCGGATGGTGTGGAACGCCGACGACAGATTGACGGCGATGACCGCGTCCCATTTCTCGATTGGGAAATCCTCGATATTCGCCACGTGCTGGATGCCGGCATTGTTCACCAGCACATCGAGCGACCCGAAATGTTTCTCGGTGGTGCGGATCATCTCCGCGATCTCGGCCGGCTTGCTCATGTCGGCCGGCGAATAGAGCGCCTTGATGCCGAATTCCTTTTCCAGCCCGGCGCGCTCGTTCTCGATCACGGCCTTGTCGCCGAAACCGTTGAGCATGAGGTTGGCGCCGGCCTGCGCGAGCGCGCGGGCGGTGGCGAGGCCGATTCCCGAGGTCGAGCCGGTGACCAGCGCAGTCTTGCCTTTGAGCATGACAGTCCTCGTTGACTCGCGGCCGCCAAAGGGCCGGTGATCGGGGGTCGAAATGAGGGCAGGAACCTGCCCCTATTTATGTTGCAGTGCAATATATATCTAGGGTGGCGGTTCATCTTTTCGCGATTTGGCCGCACTCGCGTTAGACTTGGACTCATGAAGGCGAAGCATATCTTGGCCCGCAAGCCACATTCGCACGCGGCGTTTCCCACGCCCGGTCACGACCACGATCGCTGCGCCAGCGACGCCATCGCGCATGCCGAGGCGATCTGCGCCGCGCGCAAGGAACGGCTGACGCCGGTCCGCCGGCGCGTGCTGGAGGCGCTGCTGGCGAGCCATCAGCCGCTCGGCGCCTACGACTTGATCGACCGGCTGGCGGCGCGGGCTGCGCGGCCGGCGCCGATCACGATTTATCGCGCGCTCGATTTCCTGCGCGAGCAGGGCCTGGTCCACCGCATCGAAAGCCGCAACGCCTTCATCGCCTGCGTGCACAATCACGCCAGCAGCGATCCGGTGGTGTTCCTGATCTGCGAGCAATGCGGTGCGGTGGGCGAGGCGGCCTTGGCCGCCGTCGCCGACACCATCAAGACCGCCTCGCGCGCCGCCGGCTTCATGCCGAAGACGCCGGTGATCGAGATCAGCGGCATCTGCGCGCATTGCCGCGCGGCGTGAAGCATGACCGCCATGTTGGACACTGCGTAGCTTCGAGCAGCTTGGCGCGATAAGACACGGAACGCCGCCGCCGGAAATCCCCATCGCATGTCGAGCGCGCCTTCGTCCCATCACGTCACCCGCCCGCTCGACGCGGTCGCAGCGGCGATCGTGATCGTGCTCTGTCTGTCCTGGGGTTTCAACCAGGTCGCGGCCAAGCTCGCGATCCATGACATCCCACCAATGATCCAGGCGGCGATCCGTTCGTTCGGCGCGGCGTTGATCGTGGCCGCCTGGGCCAAGGCCCGCGGCATCCCGCTGCTGTCGCACGACGGCACGCTGCTCGCCGGCCTCGCCATTGGCGCCATGTTCAGCGTGGAATTCATTTTGATCTATCGCGGTCTGCTGTACACGACCGCCAGCCGCGCGGTGTTGTTTGTCTACACCGCGCCGTTCTTCGTCGTGCTCGGCGCGCGCTGGTTCTTGCCGGCCGACCGCTTCCACTGGTCGCAATGGACCGGACTGGCGCTGTCGTTTGCCGGCCTCGCGCTGGCGTTCGGGCTGCCGACGCCGGCCGCCGATCCGCGCCAGATGCTCGGCGATTTCATGATGCTTGGCGGCGCCATCGCCTGGGCCGCGACCACGTTGCTCATCAAGGCGAGCTCGCTCAACCGCATCTCGGCCGAAAAAGTGATGCTCTATCAGCTGGTGGTTTCAGGCCCGGTGCTGGCGCTGGCCGCCTTGGTGTTCGGCGAACATATGACGGCGATGCCGTCCGCGCTCGCGCTCGGCGCGCTCGCCTATCAGACGGTCTGGGTGGTGAGCGTCACCTTCGTGGTCTGGTTCGCGCTGGTGATGCGCTACTCGGCCAACCGGCTTTCGGCCTTCACGTTTCTCACGCCACTCTTCGGCGTCGCCGCCGGCCATCTGGTGCTGGGCGAGCCGCTGACGCCGGCCTTCGCCGCCGCGGTGGTGCTGGTCGCCGGCGGCTTGGTGCTGGTGAACCGGGCGCGTTGACCGCATAATATAAGTCTGGCACTCCGGGCGCCTTGGCAACGACTCAAGAGAACGCAAAATGAGCACAGCGACCCAGAAACGTCATCATTCGGTTGCGGTCGATGTCGGCGGCGTCATCGTCGGCGGGGTGGCGCCGATCGTCGTGCAGTCGATGACCAACACCGACACCGCCGACGTGGAGGCGACCTCCCGCCAGGTGGCGGCGCTGGCGCGTGCCGGTTCCGAGCTGGTGCGCATCACGGTCGATCGCGACGAGGCGGCGGCCGCCGTGCCGCGCATCAAGGAGCGGCTC
The DNA here is from genome assembly GCA_036512915.1 of Pseudolabrys sp. Classification (GTDB taxonomy): domain Bacteria; phylum Pseudomonadota; class Alphaproteobacteria; order Rhizobiales; family Xanthobacteraceae; genus Pseudolabrys. The sequence goes on from DATBZY010000302.1 coordinate 10,985, forward strand.
GCCCAGATGGGTGTGTCGGTGCCGCTGGTCGGCGATTTCCATTACATCGGGCACCAGCTGCTGGCCGATCATCCGGGCTGCGCCGAGGCGCTCGACAAATATCGCATCAATCCCGGCAATGTCGGTTTCAAGCACAAGAAGGACCGGCAGTTCTCCGCCATCATCGAGATGGCGCTCAAACATAATAAGCCGGTGCGCATCGGCGCCAATTGGGGCTCGCTCGATCAGGAATTGCTCACGCGCCTGATGGACGCGAACGCCAATTCACCGACGCCGCTCGATGCGCGCGAGGTCACGCACGAAGCCATGGTGCAATCGGCGCTGCTGTCGGCCGCGCGCGCCGAGGAGATTGGCCTGGCGCGCAATCGCATTATTTTGTCGGCGAAAGTGTCGGCGGTGCAGGATCTGATCGCGGTCTACACCGAGCTGGCGCGCCGCTCCGACTATGCGCTGCATCTCGGTCTGACCGAAGCCGGCATGGGCTCGAAGGGCATTGTCGCCTCATCCGCCGCCATGGGCGTGCTGCTCCAGCAGGGGATCGGCGACACCGTGCGCGTCTCGCTCACGCCGGAGCCGAACGGCGACCGCACGCTGGAGGTGCAAGTCGCGCAGGAACTGCTGCAGACCATGGGCTTGCGCACGTTCGTGCCGCTGGTCGCGGCTTGCCCGGGTTGCGGGCGCACCACTTCGACCACGTTCCAGGAATTGGCCTCCGATATTCAGAGCTTCATTCGCGACTCGATGCCGGGCTGGAAGACGCGCTTTCCGGGCGTGGAGACGCTGACCGTCGCGGTGATGGGCTGCATCGTCAACGGGCCGGGTGAATCGAAACACGCCGACATCGGCATCTCGCTGCCCGGCACCGGCGAACAGCCGACCGCGCCGGTGTTCATCGCCGGCAAGAAGGCGGCCACCCTGCGCGGCCCGACGCTGACGGCGGATTTCAAGCAGATGGTGATCGATTACATCGAGCGCCGCTTCGGGCACGGGCAGCGAGCGGCGGAGTGAGGGCAAAACCGCTCATCATCGGCTTTCTGGTCGTCGTCGCCGGGATCGCTGCTGTTTCGGTCTACTTCAGTGCGACGGTCGATAAGGCCGACAAATCCGTCGCCGTCGTTGCGTCGCCCGATGGGAAATATAAGGCCATCAAGGTCACCATGGCGGGCGGCGGATCGTCGGCCTTTTGCTTCGATAGTATTTCGATCATTCTCGCTGCCTATCCCGACAATTTCGCCGAGCGCGACAAGGCCTATGAAATTTATTCAGGCCCGTGCGGCAACTTCGCCAATCGCGAGCCACCGCCGAAGATTGAATGGCTGTCCAGCGCGGCGCTGCAGATTACTCACGCGATCAATGCGGCCGGGGCCGGCGCGCGAAAAGTGAACATGAAAAATATCGACGTCACGAAAACCGTGCGCGTGACGTTTGTCGCGCACGAATAGCTCGTAGCATGGGTTGAGCGCAGCGACTCGCTGCCTGTGGCGGCAGCGACACACGCCGCGACACTTCGAAAAAAACTTATCCCCGCTCAATCTAGCGCCCTTATATTGAGCTCGCCTTGTTCGCAGAGGGCGTCATCTAGAGACGTCGCGATGATGGAACGGGGTGCGATGCCCACGACAACGGGCATCGCGGTGGAGCGCCGGGAGGCGCAGCCCCTTTAACCAGAGGGGCGCGCGCCCTCGCAAGGCGCGCAGCGGGGCCTCGCAAGCTCCGCTAAGGGCGCCTCGCCAGCGCCCGGGCGCCTCCCGGCGCTCCATCCCCTCGCTTTACGAGGGACGGAAAAAGGGACAACGGCGTACCCGGCGCCGCAAAGAATACGGGCGATGGCGCTTGCGCGCTTTATCCCTCCCCCGCAAGCAGGGGAGGGAAAGGGAAGCGTTAAATCGCGCTCGCCGCGATGTTCACGGTGAGCGCCAGCAGTGCGGCATTGAACAGGAACGAGACGATGCCATGCGCCGCGACCGTGCGGCGAATCGGTTTCGAAGCGACCGCCACGTCGGAGACCTGCGAGGTCATGCCAATCACGAAAGAGAAATAGACGAAATCCAAATAGTCCGGCGTATCGTCGTTGGGAAACGCTAGACCGCTCTTTTTCGCGCCCTTCTCGCCGTAAAATTCGTGCGCGTAATGGAACGCAAAGATAGTGTGAATGAACGCCCACGACAGCAGAATGGTGAGCGTGGCTAAGCCGAGCTGCATAGGATCGCGGTTGCCGCCATGCGAACTGCCCAGCAGCGCGATGATGGCGCCAAGGCTGGCAAGCGCGGAGGCGACCGTGAGCGCGAGAATAGCGATTTGCCCTTCGTCCTCGATCGATGCGCGGCGTTGGATGTGGCTGGTCTCGGCGCGAACGACGATCTGATAGGCGGCGATCAGATAAAGCGCGATGCCGACATCCCAGCCGACCAGCAGGCGGGTCGCCAGTCCCCAAGCGCTCGGCGACAGCGCAATGACTGCGACGCCCACGACCGCGGCGACGAACAAGCGCGGCCGCGCCCGTATGATGCGAATGAAGCGGGGCAGGCGGCGCGGTGGTTGCGCGGTGTCATTGGCCATGGTGCCGGTCCTTGCGCGCAGGTATCAGGTTCGCCGCTCGGCGATGAAGCGGGCGGTGGCGCGCAGAGTATCGGCTTTCGCCGCAAACGGCGCCAGCGCGGCATCGGCCTCGGCGACCAGTGCATCGAGGTGGGCGCGAGCGCCGGTGGGGCCGAGCGCGGCGACCAGCGTGGCCTTGCCGGCGGCGGCATCCTTGCCGGCGGTCTTGCCGATGGTCGCGGTGTCGCCTTCGACGTCGAGCAGGTCGTCGGCAATCTGGAACGCCTGGCCGATCGCCGCGCCATAGCGCTCGATGCCCACGCGCGCGTCCGCATCGGCCTGCCCGAGGATCGCACCGGCGCGGCAGGCGAAGCGGATCAACGCGCCGGTCTTCATTGCCTGCAAGATCGCGATCTCGCTTTCCGGCAGCGCGCGCTTGTCTTCGAAGCGGCCCTCGGCGGCAAGATCGATCATCTGGCCGCCGGCCATGCCGCCGAGACCGGCCGCGCGCGCGAGCTCCGACACCAGGGCGATGCGCACCGCCGGATCGGGATGGACTTCAGCGCGCGACATCGCATCGAACGCAATGGTGAGCAACGCGTCGCCGGCGAGGATCGCAGTCGCTTGATCGAAGGCCTTGTGCACGGTCGGCCGGCCGCGGCGCAGGTCGTCGTCGTCCATGGCGGGGAGATCGTCATGCACCAGCGAATAGCAATGCAGGCATTCGAGCGCGGCGCCCGCCAGCAGCGCGCCGTCGCGCGCGGTGCCGAACAGCGCGGCGGTCTCCACCAGCAGGAGCGGGCGCAGCCGCTTGCCGCCGCCGAGCACCGCATGGCGCATGGCGCCAAGCAGCCGCGGCGGCCGCACGATTTCGCCCGGCAGCGCCTCGTCTGCGAGCAGACGGCCGAGCAGGCTTTCGGTCGCGGCGGCGACCGCGGCAAGCCGGGCGGCTAAGGCATTCGAGGCGGTAGTATCCATGGCGGCCATTGTTAGCCCTAGCGCATGATCCCTAAAAGTGGGAACCGGTTTTCGGACAAGATCATGCGCCAGCAAAAAAGTCGCACCCACCGCAATTGGCGGCGGGGATGGGCTAATGTCGGCCGGCCATGTATCGACCCGACAAGTATCGCCCCGGCAAGAGACTGAGCGTTGCCTACGATATTCTGCGGCTGCCGCGGGTGCCGCGGCCGTTGCGCGCCGTCGGCTTTGCCGTGCTGGTGCTGCTGTTGCTGCCCTACGCAATCACGCCGTTCTATGCCGTCGTGGAGCCGGTCTCCACGGTGATGCTCTGGCGCCGCATGACCGGCGAGCGGGTCGAGCGCTATTATGTGGCGTTGTCGCGCCTATCGCCGGCGCTGCCGCTGGCGGTGATCATCGCCGAGGACGGCCGCTTTTGCAGCCATCACGGGGTGGACTTTCGGGAAATCCGCGACGCCATCGCCGACGCCGACGACCTCGAAGACCTGCGCGGCGGCTCCACCATCACGCAGCAGGTGGCGAAAAACCTGTTCCTCTGGGGCGGCCGCAGCTTCGTGCGCAAGGCGCTGGAATTCCCGCTGGCGCTGTGGATCGACCTGGTGCTGTCGAAGCGGCGGGTCCTGGAAATCTACGTCAACATCGCCGAATGGGGCCCGAACGGCGAATTCGGCGTAGAGGCGGGCAGCCGGCGCGCCTTTGGCAAATCGGCCCGCGATTTGACCGGCTACCAGGCGGCGCTGCTCGCGGCGGTGCTGCCTGGCCCGGCCAAGCGCGATGCGCGTGCGCCCGGGCCCGGATTGCGCCGGCTCGCAGGGCTTTACACCGCCCGCTCGGGGCGCTCGCCCGAGGCCGCGACTTGCGCCCGCCAAACTCACTAGCTTTGCCCCCCTAGCCTTGCGGCAAGCCATCCTCTATAAGCCCGGCTTCAAACCGACATTGCGCTTTCGCTAGGAGTTCCTGCCCATGGCTGTGCCGAAAAGAAAAACCTCGCCGTCGCGCCGCGGCATGCGCCGCTCGGCCGACGCGCTCAAGCGGCCGACCTATGTCGAGGACAAGGATTCCGGCGAGCTGCGCCGCCCGCATCACATCGACCTGAAGACCGGCATGTACAAAGGCCGCCAGGTTTTGAAAGTGAAGACCGAGGCGTAACGGCTAGCGCATGATCCCGGAAAGTGGGAACCGGTTTTCGGAAAAGATCGTGCGCATGATCAGACTCTAGCAGAAGGAAAGCTAGCCCATGTCCCTCATCGGCTTTCCCCTGCTGCTGATCCCGTTCGCGATCTACAACATCATTGCCTTCCTGATGCCGGGCGTGAGCTGGACCGGCGCGCTCACCACCGTGCACATGGTTTCCGGGGGCGACTGGTCGATGTCGGTGGGCGACATCCTGATCACGCTCGCGATCCTGCTGCTGTTCGGCGAGATGATGAAATCGACCCGCATCGGCATCCGCACCGTGGTCGATCATGCGCTGTCGCTGGTGCTGTTCCTCGGCATAATGGTCGAGTTTCTGCTGGTGCAGCAGGCCGCGACTGCGACCTTCTTCCTGCTGCTGGTCATCAGCTTCGTCGACGTGCTCGGCGGATTCGCGGTGACGCTGCGTTCGGCCCAGCGCGATCTCACGGTCGAAGGCATCGAGCACGTCTCGTCCTGACCGTTCCCATCCCCGGCGCATGATCCCGAAAAGTGGGAACCGGTTATCGGAAAAGATCATGCGCGAGAAAAATGTGCCATGACCCGCGATTTCCAAATGCCCGGCCGCTCGCCCGTGATCGCCTGCGACGGCATGGCGGCGACTTCTCATCCACTGGCGACACTGGCCGCCGTCGATATGCTGCGCGCCGGCGGTACCGCGGCCGACGCCGCGGTGGCGGCGGTCGCCACGCTGTGCGTGGTCGAGCCGCACATGACCGGCATCGGCGGCGATTGCTATTCGCTGGTGTCGCGGCCAGGCCAACCGGTATGGGGCTACAACGGCTCCGGCCGCGCCGGCGCCAAGGCTTCGCTCGCGGTGCTGCGCGCGCAGGGCATGACCGAGATCGGCAACTCGATTCACGCCGTCACCGTGCCTGGCGCCATCGACGCCTGGGAAGGAATCCTCAAGGCGCATGGCCGCTTCGGGCTCGACCGCGCGCTCAGCGCCGCGATTCATTATGCCGAGAACGGCTTCCCGGTGGCCGCGCGCGTGGCCTGGGACTGGAGCCGACACGTCGGCAAGCTCAAGGCTGACGCGGGCGCCTCCAAGCATTATCTTTTCAATGGCGAAGCGCCCCAACAGGGCGACGTGATCCGCTTTCCGGCGCTGGCCGCGACCTTGAAGGCGCTCGCCGCCAAGGGCGCACGCGCCTTCTACGAGGGCGAACTCGCCGACGACATGGCACAGACCGTGGCCGCGCGCGGCTCGTTCCTCACGCCTGAGGATTTTGCGCGCCATCGCGGCGACGCCGTTGCGCCGATCTCGACCAATTACCGCGGGCTTGATCTCGTTGAGATCCCGCCGAACGGGCAGGGCCTCACCGCGCTGGTGATGCTCAATATTCTTGAGAACTTCGACGTCGCCGCGCTCGATCCGCTGGGGCCGGAACGTTTCCATCTGGTGCTGGAAGCAGCAAGGCTGGGCTTTGCGGTGCGCGACACCCATATCGCCGACGAAGCGTATATGCGCACAGCGGTTGCCGATCTGCTCGACAAGAGCTTCGCCAAGAAACTCGCCGGCCTCATCGACATGAACCGGCGCGCCAAGCTGCCGCGTGCGCCGGCGCCGGGCAGCAACACGATCTATCTCAGCGTGGTCGACCGCGACCGCATGGCGGTGTCGTTCATCAACTCGCTCTATTCCCATTTCGGCATTGGCATTTGTACCGAGAAGTCCGGCATCATGCTGACCAATCGCGGCGCCTGTTTCACGCTGGACCCGGATCATCCCAATACCTTCGGCCCCGGCAAACGCCCGATGCACACCATCATTCCCGCGCTCGCCATGCGGGCGGGCCGCTGCGATATGAGCTTCGGCGTGATGGGCGCGCACTATCAGCCGATGGGCCACGTGCAGATCGTGCTCAACATGCTCGATTACGGCATGGACGTGCAGCAGGCGATCGACGCCCCGCGCTTCTTCTTCGAGCACGAGCAGACCGTGGTCGAGCACGGCACGAAGGCTTCGACCATCGAGGGCCTGAAAGCACGCGGCCACGATGTGGTGATGGCGGGCTCGCCCTGGGGTGGCGCGCAGACCATCAGGATCGATTGGGATCGCGGCGTGCTGATCGGTGGCTCGGAGCCGCGCAAGGACGGCTGCGCGCTCGGGTACTAGCGCATGATCCCGAAAAGTGGGAACCAGTTTTCGAAAAGATCATGCGTCAGCAAATCTAGCGCCCGGTCATCGCCTCGACCGCGCGATAGGCGGCGATGGCCTCGCCGGGCTCCGCGCGCCGGCGCTCGCGGGTCTGCGGATGCTGACCCTTGGTGGCAATCAGATGGGCGAGGAACGGGGCCTGGCGATAGTTTGTCGGCGCCCCGCGTACGGCGGCTGCGGGCGACAGCGCCACCAGCGTATGACTGTCGACGGCATGCCCGGCGGAGCCCGCGGCGCCGCCGCGCGCCGGCAGCCTGGTCTGCTGTGAAGATGCTCCGTTGATCTCGCCAAGCCGCATCGCACTGCTTGTCTCAATTTGGGACAAGAAACCCTTGGCCGCCCTGGTATTCGCAAGCGGCGTGCCGTTGGCCGAAACTGTGCTTGCTGCTGGGCAAATCCGGCACTTTTTCAAAATCTTTAGGGATTGGCCGTAGTTTCGGCGCAGCATCCATTCCGTGAGGCAACGCCCGGCGCGGCGTGGCGTTCCAAAAAGGGGCGAGCGTGACCCATTTCGATCAACCGGCCGGTGTCCCGGACGCCGCGGAGATTCTCCGGTCGATCGGGGACGTCGCCTACGAATGGCGGCTCGATACCGATGCACTGACCTGGAGTGCCAACGCCGCGACGGTCCTGGGCGTCGCCGATATCGGTGACATCGCCAGCGGTCAGGCCTACGCCCGGCGCATCGATGACGAGGGCGGACAAAGCCGCGTCGATGCGGTCCTGAAGGCCGGTCAGCATGACGCCGGCGGCGGCGTTCCCTATCAGGTGCAATACGCACTCAAGCGCGGCGACACGACTGAGAAAATCTGGCTGGAGGATACCGGCCGCTGGTTCGCAGGGAGCGACGGCAAACCGCTGCGCGCGATAGGAATCGTGCGCGCCATCAACGCGCGCCACGAACGCGAGCGTCAACTCGTGCAGCTCGCCAAGTTCGACCAACTGACCGGCGAACTCAACCGCGCCTACCTGATCAAGATGCTCGGCGCCTCACTCGACGAGGCGGTGCGCTTCCGCGGCTCGTGCGGTTTCCTGCTGGTCGCCATCGACAATCTCGGCCGGCTCAACGAAGCCTACGGCTTCGACACCACCGAGGACGTGATCGCGCAGGTCGCCAAGCGCATCCGCGCGCGTCTGCGGGCTAAGGATCATCTCGGCCGCTTCTCCGGCAACAAATTCGGCGTGGTGCTGACCAGTTGCACCCCCGATGAGCTGTCGGTAGCGGCCGATCGTCTGCTTGCCGGCGTGCGCGACGAAACCATGACGACTGCTGCCGGCCAAGTGGCGGTGACGGTGACGATCGGCGGCATAACCGCGCCGCGCCATGCCCGCACGGTGCCGGAAATCCTCAGCCGCGCGCAGGACGCGCTGCACGCCGCGCGCGCCAAGCGCCACGGCTCGTTCGTCGGCTACCGGCCGAACGTGGAGCGCGATGCACTGCGCCGGGAAAGCGTGCGCGCCACCGACGAGATCGTGGCCGCGCTCAACGAGCGCCGGATCGCGCTCGCCTATGAGCCGGTGGTGGAGACGCAAAGCCGCAAGGTCGCGTTCTATGAATGCCTGATGCGCGTCTATCGCAGCGACGGCGCCATCGCGCAAGCCAACGAGATCATCCCGGTGGCGGAGCGGCTCGGACTGGTGCGCATGCTGGATTATCGCGTGCTCGAGCTGGTGGTAGCTGAATTGGCCGCCGCGCCCGCGCTGCAGGCCAGCGTCAACGTCTCGCCGGCCTCCACCGTCGATCCGGACTGGTGGGCCGGCATTGGCGCGCTGCTGCGCGCCAATGCCGGCGCAGCCGAGCGGCTCATCATCGAGATCACCGAAACCGCGGCGATCCAGGATTTGGACGACGCGCGCGGCTTCGTCACGAGGGTTAAGGATCTCGGCTGCCGCATCGCCATCGACGATTTCGGCGCCGGGCATACCTCGTTCCGCAATTTGCGCAAGCTCGGCGTCGACATCGTGAAGATCGACGGCGCCTTCGTGCGGAACATCACGAAGTCGAGCGACGACCGCGCCTTCGTGCACACGCTGATCGATCTGTCGCACCGGCTTGGCCTTAAGACCGTCGCCGAATGGGTGCAGGACGAGGAAGCCGCGCAGCTGTTGTCAGGCTGGGGCTGCGATTTCCTGCAAGGCGTGTTGATCGGGCTGGCCACTGGCGAACGGCCGTGGACCGCCACGCCGGATCACGTCGCGACGGCGTAACTCAATATTATTCCTTGCCGCCGAGCTTATCGAGCCGCTTCTGCATCTCGTCGAGTTGGCGCTTGAGCTCGTCCATCTCGCCGCCCGCACCTTGCGGCTTGTCCGCTGCCGGCTTGGCCTGACCGCGCACGAAGGGCGGCGCGAACATGGCGAAGGTCTTCTCGAACATTTCCATATTGCGCCGCACCTGCTCCTCCAGCGTTCCGAAGCCGCCGGCGCCGAAGGCCTGCGTGATCTGCTCGCGGAATTTGCCCTGCTGGCTGGTGAGCGATTGCATCGATTGCTCGAGGAAGCTCGGCACCAGCATCTGCATGCTGTCGCCGTAAAAGCGGATCAGCTGCCGCAGGAAGGCGATCGGCAACAGGCTTTGCCCTTCCTTGTTCTCCTGTTCGGAGACGATCTGCGCCAGCACCGAGCGCGTGATGTCCTCGCCGCTCTTGGCGTCGAAGACGACGAAATCCTCGCCGTTCTTGACCATGATGGCGAGGTCCTCGAGCGTGACGTAGGTGCTGGTGCCGGTATTGTAGAGCCGCCGGTTGGCGTATTTCTTGATTGTGACCGGCTCTTTTTCCTCTGCCATGTGGTTCACACGTTTCCTCTGCCCAGGGGTTGAGCATAACCGTTTTCCGCCTGCGCGGGCCACCGTTTTGTGGCGGCGCGGGAGGCTAGCGGGCGCTGCGGTATTTCTTGCGGAAATGTCCAAAAAGCGCCAATTCTCACGCATATCCACAAGGTGCCCGTTGTTGACAGGGCTGCCCGGGCTGCCGAGGATGCGGCAGTGCCATAAAGGCGGCCATTGCCCTGCAACTGACCGCAAGAGGAGTTTCGGATGAAAGACGACATCGTCATCGTAAGCGCCGCCCGTACGCCCGTCGGCGCGTTTAACGGGGCATTCGCAAACCTGCCGGCCCATGAACTCGGCAAAACCGCGATTCGTGCCGCGCTGGAGCGGGCAGGCGTCGAAGGCGGTCGCGTCAGCGAGGTGATCATAGGTCAGATCCTCACCGCCGGTCAGGGTCAGAACCCGGCGCGGCAGGCGTCGATCGCGGCCGGCATTCCGGTCGAGAGCCCTGCCTGGGGCGTGAACCAGCTATGCGGTTCCGGCTTGCGCGCGGTCGCGCTCGGCTATCAGGCGATCCTCAACGGCGACAGCGAGATCGTGGTGGCCGGCGGCCAGGAATCGATGAGCATGGCGCCGCATTGCCAGCATCTGCGCAACGGCGTGAAGATGGGCTCGTTCGAATTGGTCGACACCATGATCAAGGACGGGCTGTGGGACGCCTTCAACGGCTATCACATGGGCGTCACCGCCGAGAACGTCGCCAGGCAGTGGCAGATCACGCGCCAGCAGCAGGACGAATTCGCCGTCGCCTCGCAGAACAAGACCGAGGCCGCGCAGAAGGCCGGCAAGTTCAAGGACGAAATCGTCGCGGTCACCATCAAGTCGCGCAAGGGCGACGTGGTGGTGGACACCGACGAATATCCCAAGCAAGGCGTCACGCTCGAAGCGCTTGCCAAGCTGCGCCCGGCCTTCGACAAGGAAGGCACGGTGACCGCGGCCAGCGCCTCCGGCATCAATGACGGCGCCGCCGTCGTGGTGCTGATGAAGGCGTCTGAGGCCGCCAAGCTCGGCAAGACGCCGCTCGCGCGCATCGTGTCGTGGGCGCAGGCCGGCGTCGATCCCTCGATCATGGGCACCGGGCCGATCCCGGCCTCCCGCTCCGCGCTCAAGAAAGCCGGCTGGAAGCACGCCGATCTCGATCTGGTGGAAGCCAACGAGGCCTTTGCCGCGCAGGCCTGCGCGGTCAACAAGGACCTCGGCTGGGACACGTCGAAGGTCAACGTCAATGGCGGCGCCATCGCCATCGGTCACCCGATCGGCGCCTCTGGCGCGCGCATATTGACCACGCTGCTCTACGAAATGCAGAAGCGCAACGCTAAGAAGGGACTCGCCACGCTCTGCATCGGCGGCGGGATGGGCATTGCGATGTGTGTCGAGCGCTGAAAGCGCGAAGACGCACCAAGGAACAATGCGTGGAGCGCGGCTAAGCCGCGCGAACACGCGCCGTGGAACAACGGGTGGAACGCTGAGCGCGGAAAGGCGTTGTTGGTTTATGTTACGGCCGGCTCGACCCGGCCTTGGCTGTTAAAAATCGTTCCGGGAGGAGTGGGGCATGTCTCGCGTTGCGTTGGTCACCGGCGGCACCCGCGGCATCGGAGCCGCGATCGCCAAGGCGCTCAAGGCCAAGGGCTATAAGGTCGCCGCCAATTACGGCGGCAACGACGAAGCGGCGCAGAAGTTCAAGGCCGCGACCGGCATCCCGGTGTTCAAGTGGGACGTGTCGTCCTACGAGGCCTGCGCCGAGGGCGTCAAGAAAGTCGAGGCCGAACTCGGACCGATCGAGGTGTTGGTCAACAATGCCGGCATCACCCGCGACGCCATGTTGCACCGCATGATGCCCGAGCAGTGGACGGCGGTGATCAACACCAATCTCGGCTCGCTATTCAACATGACTCGGCAGGTGGTCGAGGGCATGCGCGAACGCAAGTTCGGCCGCATCGTCAATATCGCCTCGATCAACGGCCAGAAGGGCCAGGTGGGGCAGACGAATTATTCCGCCGCCAAGGCCGGCGAACTCGGGTTCACCAAGGCACTGGCGCAGGAAGGTGCGCGTTCCGGCATCACCGTGAACGCGATCTGCCCGGGCTACATCAACACCGAAATGGTGCAGGCGGTGCCGAAGGACGTGCTGGAGAAGAACGTCCTGCCGCTGATCCCGATTGGCCGCCTGGGCGAGCCGGAGGAGATAGCGCGCTGCGTGGTGTTCCTGGCGTCGGACGATGCGGGCCTGATCACCGGCTCGACGATCTCGGCCAACGGCGGGCAGTATTTCGCCTAGCGCATGATCCCGAAAAGTGGGAACCGGTTTTCGGATATGATCATGCGCAACAAAATAACGCGCGCGGCTAATCAAACGCCTTGGAATAGACGAACAGCTCCTTGAGCTGCGTCTTGCTCAACGGGCCTTTAAGATATTTGTACGCGACCGCTTCCTCGGTGATCGCATCGATGCCCGAAAGCCGATCCGGTAGCAGTTCGTCCTTGAGATAGAACTCGTCGCGCATGCGCTTGGTGATCGGCTCGGGGATCTTCACCCATTCCGAATACATCTTGAGCGCGGCAGCATCGGAATACATCCAGTCCAGCGTCTCGCGATAGGCGGCGATGTAGCGGTCGAGCGCGTCCTTCTTCTACGCGTAAGCCGTCTTGTTGGTAATTTGCAGGCGCACGGTCTGCGTGCGTAGCGCCGGCACATCGCTGCCGTGGCCGATGATGCGGATCTTGCCTTCCGCCGCCGCTTGCAGGCCGAACGGCGGCGACGACCAGCCGACGTCGATCTGGCCTGACATCGTCTGCGTGAAGGTCGACGCCGGATTGCCGGTGGCGACCGGCTTCGGTGTCACGCCATTCAGTTTCGCCATTTGCAGCAGTGCGGTGTGGTTCGACGAGCCGGTGGTCGAGAAGCCGACCGTCTTGCCGTCCATGTCCTTGAAGCTTTTGATTGGCGAATTGGCCGGAACGTACCAATAGGCGGCCGGCGCGCCGGTGGTGTGATTGGCGAGCGCCAGCAGCGGCGCTCCGCGCGCGAACGCCGCCATCGCCGAGGGCGTGCCGACGCCGATGCCGATATCGGCGGAGCCGGCGACGCCTGCATGGTCTCGGCAGAGCCTTGTGTATAGAGCAGGTCGAGCACGAGCCCGTGCTTCTTGAAGAAGCCCATACGCTGGCCGAGCTCGGGCGCCGAATTCTCCCAATTGCCGTGCTGGCCGATGGCGATCTTGAACATGTCCTCGGCGCGCGCAACGCCAAGCGTAGCGCTCAGGGCGAGTGCCGCGGCGAACGCCTTGAGGCAAATTCGGGCTAGCCTGGTCATGGTCGGCCTCAGCGGGATCGTTTGGCTTTTGTCTTACGCTTGCCGGTTATGCGTTTGCCCGGACGCTTCTTCGGCGCCGCGGTTTTTGCTTTGGGTGCGCGCCAGGTGCCTTCCGCCTTGTCCAGCCGTACCGACCAATATTCCCAGGCGCGCGCGACCGGGCCCGGCCGCAGATTGTATTCGCCGGCGAGATTGGTTTCGGCCGCGTTGAGCGGCGCCACGTGGCCGAGCACATGCGCCTGGATCTGCAGCGCCGCGTTGCGCGCGGTGTAGATGGTGCGGAACACCAGCTCCTCGAGTGTCGTGCCGGCCACCGTCGCGCCATGCCGGCGCATCAGCACGATCCAGTTCGGCCCCAGCGCGCGCGCGAGCGAGGCGCCTTCTTCCGGCTTCGCCACGATCAGGGTGGTGTCGCCGAAGTCGTCGCGGCTGTCCCAGAACGGCACCGTCGCGCCTAGGGTGGCGCCGAGGTGATAGACCGGCTTGAGTTCCATGCCGGAAATGCAGAACGGCAGGATCGACGGCGCGTGATGGTGGCACACCGCGTTCACGTCCGGCCGCGCCTGGTAGATGCCGCCATGGATGACGCGCTCGCCGTAGAGCCGCACATCGGTCGGCTTCACCGGCTTCGAATCGAGCGTGAACTCCAGAATATCATCCGGCTGCACCAGCTCCGGGCCGCGCGAGCGCGACATCAGATATCGCCCCGGATCGGTTGGGTGGCGGATGGTGACGTGGCCGAAGGCGTCGAGCACGCCCTCATTGGCAATCATGCGGTTGGCGCGGGCGAGCAGGTCGCGCGCGTCGTCGAGTTTGTTCGGCACCGGCATTTCCCCTTTTCGATCGATCCACTGATTTTATCGCTTTTACGGGCGCGGCGACCAGCCCGCCGGCGCCAGCTCCACGGCTCGGAAGTCAGGTTAACGGCTCTGCTTCGATGATTTTGCATTGACGATGCGGCGTGATTCCGTAAGCGCTCTGATTCGGCGGGAGCGCGGCCATGGATGACTTCACGATCGCATGTGCGGATGATGATGCGCCCC
>DATBZY010000303.1:0-9818 GCA_036512915.1 Pseudolabrys sp.
TCGTCGCCCGGCACGGCTATCGTACCCCAGCTCAGGTGCGAGCCGATCAATCCCGGGTTGATCAGACAGTCACAACCGACCTATCATTGGCCGCCTGAATAAGCTCAGCCGGGTGTCTCAAAACCGGGCCGCAGTACACGCTGGCGATGAAATCGATGCGTTGCGCGATCGCGGGCAGCGCTTTGGCCTCGCCGATCAGGCGGCCGATGCGGGCTTCGCCGGCCAGGCTCGGCCTGCTGCCTGCCGCCAATGCCGCGCCGCCCGCCAGGATTTGCAGGATATGTCGTCGGCTGAGGCCCAAATCGAGTGGCATGACCGTCATCCTGACGCTAGCGCATGATCCCGAAAAGTGGGAACCGGTTTCCGGAAAAGATCATGCGCAAGAAAAATGGCGTTCGCGTCAATCCCGCACCACGACCAGCCGGTCGGTGCCGGATTCGGCGCCCCACAATTCGCCGCGCCGGCCGAGGATCTGGCGCACCGACGCCCCGCGCCGGTCGCTCGGGAAGCTCTCGAATTTTTCGGTCGGCGGGTCGAAGCGCAGGATGGCGTTGGCGTTCCAGTCGCTGAGCCAGACCTTGTCCTTGTCGTCGACATAGACCGCGTAGCAGCCGGCCTTGCTCGTGGGCAGGCTCCACACTTTCCAGACCTTGTTGATCGGATCGTAGCGGCCGACTTCGCCGGTGTTCCAGAAGCTCACCCACAACAGGCCCTTGGAGTCCGACCAGATGCGGCGCGGGCCGACGCCGGGCTTGGGCGGCGACACCATCAGCGCGTCGCCGCTCACGGTGTCGATCTTGGCGATGTGATCGCCGGCGAGCGAGGCGTACCAGACCTCGCCATTCGGCGTGGTGGTGATGCCATACGGTCCGGCGCCCTTCGGTGCCTTCCAGGCCTCGACCTTGCCGGTGGCCGGATCGACGCGGCCGTAGACGCCGTTCTGGCCGGTGAACCAGAGGATGCCTTTGCGGTCGAAGGTCGCGGTGTTGAGATTGGCGTTGGGAAATTCTTTCGGCAGCGGGAACAGCTTCACCGCCTTGGTCGCCGGATCGAAGCGCGCGATCGCATTCTGCCCGCCTTCGGTGATCCAGGCCGCGCGATCGGGCCCGACGATGACGCCATGCGGCGCGGCGCCTTGCCCAAGCGACACTTGCGTCACCTTGCCCGTTTTCGGATCAAGGATGCCGAGCGCGCCCTGGCTTTGCGCCGTGTACCAGACCGTGCCGTCCGGCGCCGGCGCCACGTCATGCGGATGCGCGCCGCGCGTCACCTCGTAATAGGAGACCTGCGCGGCCGGCGCCTGATTGATACCGAGCGCGATGACCGCAACCGTCGCGACCACGATTGGAACCATGTTGCCCCTCATTCCGCTGCGTGACGGCCGGGACCAGCCCAGCGCGCGGCCGCAGCGTCGTCGGTTGCCTTGGCGTCCACCCAGACTTTCCCGTCCGCCTTCTCGACCTGTTTCCAGAACGGGGCGCGGGTCTTCAGATAATCCATCAAAAATTCCGCCGCTGCGAACGCGGCCTGGCGATGCGACGACGCGGTCACCACCATCATGATGTCCTCGCCCGGCACGATGCGTCCGTAACGGTGAATGACGGTGACACCCAACAGCGGCCAGCGTGCGACCGCTTCCGCGACGTGGCGCTCGATCTCGGCTTCCGCCATGCCCGGATAATGCTCGAGCGTGAGCGCGGCGATCGGCTCGCCTGCCTCAGCTCCGCGACATATCCCGGTGAAAGTCACCACGGCGCCGACGTCGCTGCGCCCACGCGTGAGCTTGGCCGCTTCGGCGGCGGCGTCGAACGGCTCGCGCTGCAGGCGCACGGTGGAGATCGCGGTCATGCCGATAATCTAGCCCGCTTGGGCGGGCGAGGCTATCCGCCCGTCATCGGCGGAAAGAAGGCGATTTCGGAGGCCGCCCCGATCGGCGTTTGCGGCTTCACATGGGTGCGGTCGATGGCCGCACGGATCACCTTGGGATTAGCGAAGGCATGGGCATATTCCTCGCCGCGCGAGGCCAGCCAGACCATCAGCTCGCCGACCGTGGCGATCCCGCTCGGCACCTCGATGTCTTCTTCAGGCTTGCCGACGCGCTCGCGCACCCAGGCGAAATAACGCAACTTTATGGTCATTCATCTATCATATAGCGCAGGCCCGCGCGCAGATAGTCCCAGCCGGTGTAGAGCGTCAGCAGCGCCGACAGCCACAGCAGCGTGATGCCGATCTGGGTGGTCGCCGGCAGCACCTTGTCGCCGGCTTCGCCCGCGATCAGGAAGCCGATGGCGACCAACTGCCCGATGGTCTTCCACTTGGCGAGCCGGGTCACCGGCACGCTGACCCGCAGCTCGGCGAGGTATTCACGCAAGCCCGACACCAAGATTTCGCGGCAGAGAATGATCACCGCGGCGAGCAGCGTCCAGCCGCGGATGGTGTCTTCGGCGGCCAACATCAGCAGGCAGGATGCCACCAATAGCTTGTCGGCGATCGGATCGAGCATGCGCCCGAGCGAAGACTGCTGGCCCCACATGCGGGCGAAATAGCCGTCGAGAATGTCGGTGACGCCGGCGGCGATGAAGATCGCCAGCGCCACCCAGCGCAGCCACAGCCCGCCATCGAAAATGCTTTGCCAATACATCAGCGCCACCACCACCGGCACGGCGGCGATGCGCGCATAGGTCAATAGGTTCGGCAGCGCGAGCGGACGCGCCGGCAACGGTCTGGAACTGAAGGCATTCATGCGCGGCAAGGAGAACACCCGCGCCGCGGCAAGGTCAACCGCTCGCGGACGGTGATCCCCGCTGATTACTGAATCGGCGGCTTATTGGATAGGAGGCTTGGGCAGCCGGCTCTTGCCCGGCTCCATCACGAAGGTCTGATCGAGCGAATACCATGCGCCCTTCACGTCCGGCGCGGGCGCCGGCCCGTCGTGGCGGACATAGTCGCCGACCAGCGCGCGGGTGACGCCGAACTGCACGTCGGTCTCCAGTCTGTCGTCGTCGTTGACGTAGATCTGCGAGATCAGCGTCTTGAAGCCTTCCTTGAAGATCAGGAAATGCAGGTGGGCGGGACGGTATTGGTGCCGTCCGGTGGCGCGCACCAGATCGCCAACCGGTCCGTCGATCGGGATCGGATAGCCCGCCGGCTTCACGCTGCGGAAACCGAAATGGCCCTGCGCGTCGGTCATAAACTTGCCGCGCAAATTCATCGGTGCCTGCTTGGGGTCCTGCTGCTCGTAGAAGCCTTCCGGCGAGGAATGCCAAATGTCGACCTCGGCGTCGGCGATCGGCGCGCCGTTCTGATCGCGCAGCCAGCAATTGACGAACAGCGCCGGCCCCGGCGTCGGCGAACGCACGATCGAGGCGCCGTTTTCGGTGCGCGGCGAATTCATGCGCCAGAACGGTCCGAGCAGATTGGCGGTGGTTTCGGTCTGCCCTTTGTTGCCGTTATTGAGCAGGCAGATCAGCGTCGAAAAGCCGAGCGAGCCGGACATCAGCACGACTTCGTTGTGGGTGGCATTGGTCAGTTGCCCAAGCCTGGCAACATATTGCACCGCCTTCTCGAACTCCTCCTCGGTCAGATGCACCTCGCGCGCGAACGCATGCAGATGCTTCACCAACGATATGAGGATTTCCCGCACGCGCGGGTCCGACGTGTTCTTGAACGCCTCCACCACCGCCGTGGTGACGTCTTCCTGCCGCTGGATGATCATTCCCGTTTTCCCGCCGATTTACATGCCAGTATATTTTGCATGCGCATGATCTTTTCCGAAAACCGGTTCCCACTTTTCGGGATCATGCGCTAGGGCGCCACTTCATGGAAAAACTCATATATCTTTCGCGCGGTCTCCGCATTAATTCCAGGCACCTGGGCGAGGTCGGACAACGAGGCGCGCTCGATCGCTTTCACAGTGCCGAAATGGCGTAGCAAGGCGCGCTTGCGGCTTGGGCCGATGCCCGGAATCTCCTGCAAACCGGCCTCGCGAATGTCGCGCTTGCGGCGCGCCCGATGCGAGCCGATGGCGAAGCGGTGGGCCTCGTCGCGCAACCGCTCGACGAAATAAAGCAAGGGATCGCGCGGCGGCAGCTTGAACGGGCTGCGGCCCGGCATGAAGAAGGTCTCGCGGCCGGCGTCGCGGTCGGGGCCCTTGGCGATGACGACCAACGGCACGTCGGTCACGCCAAGAGCGGCCAACGTCTCCTGTGCGGAACTAAGCTGGCCCTGGCCGCCGTCGATCAGCACCAGGTCGGGCCAGGGTTGATCGTCACCCTCGCCCACTTCGCCCGTCAGCACCGCCGCCAACGCGTCATCGGCCGACAGGCGCGGGCTCTCGGCGAGAAGCCGCTTGAAGCGCCGCTGCAAGACCTCCCGCAACATGCCGTAGTCGTCGCCGGGCGCCAGATCGGCCGAGCGGATGTTGAACTTGCGGTACTGGTTCTTGCGGAAGCCTTCCGGTCCCGCCACCACCATGGCGCCGACCGCATTGCTGCCGGAAATATGGCTGTTGTCGTAAACCTCGATGCGGCGCGGCTCGCGCGGCAGTCCGAACGTCTCGGTCAGCGCTTTCAGCAGTTTCTGCTGCGAGGATGTGTCGGCGAGCTTGCGCGCCAGCGCTTCGCGCGCATTGGCGAGCGCATGCAGCACGAGTTCCTTGCGCTCGCCGCGCTGCGGCACGCTGATCTCGACCTTGCGGCCGCTCTTGCCGGTGAGCGCTTGGGCGAGCAGCTCGCGTTCCTCGAAATTGTGGGACACCAGCACCAGCCGCGGCGGCGGCTTGTCGTCGTAGAACTGCGCCATGAACGCGCTCAAGACTTCGGACGCGCCGAGCGCGCGATCGGCTTTCGGGAAATAGGCGCGGTTGCCCCAGTTCTGCCCGGTGCGGAAGAAAAACACCTCGACGCAATTATAGCCGCCGGCCTGATGCAAGGCGAACACGTCGGCTTCCTCGACGTTGCGCGGATTGATGCCCTGATGCGACTGGATTGCAGAGAGCGCCGCCAGCCGGTCGCGATAGACCGCCGCGCGCTCGAAATCGAGTTGCGCCGACGCCGTGTCCATTTCGGTGGCGAGTTCCTTCTGTACCAGCCGGCTGCGGCCGGCGAGAAACTCGTTGGCCTCGCGCACCAATTCGGCATAGCCGGCGAAATCGATCTCGCCGGTGCAGGGCGCCGCGCAGCGCTTGATCTGATAGAGCAGGCATGGCCGCGTGCGCGCCTCGAAGAAGGCGTCCGAGCAGGAGCGCAGCAGGAAGGCGCGCTGCAGCGCATTGAGGGTGCGGTTGACCGCGCCGGCCGACGCGAACGGCCCGTAATAATGTCCCTTGCGCGTGCGCGCGCCGCGGCGCTTGAGGAGTTGCGGCGCCCAGTGGTCGGACGTGATCAGGATATAGGGGAACGACTTGTCGTCGCGCAGCAGCACGTTGAAGCGCGGGCGCAGGCGCTTGATCAGGTTGGCTTCCAGCAGCAGCGCTTCGGTTTCGGTGGCGGTGCTGACGAATTCCAGCGTCACCGTGGCCGCGATCATGCGGGTGATGCGGCTGTCGTGCCCGGTCGGCCGCGCATAGGCGGTGACCCGCTTCTTGATGTTTTTGGCCTTGCCGACATAGAGCACCTCGCCCTTGTCGTCGAACATGCGATAGACGCCGGGCGCCGATGGCGCGTGCCTGACAAAGCGCGCGATCGCGGCACGGCCGCCGGCGAGCGTGCCGGGAGGCAGCTCGTTGAGATCCAGGTCGGGCAGCGTGGACTCCTCGTCCTCTTCGCGGAGGTCGCTGGCCGGATCGATGTCCTTTTTCGTGCCGTTCATGGGAACAAGATAATGCGCGCGTTAGGATTTTGCTTAGCGCTGATCTTGTCCGAAAACCGGTTCCCACTTTTCGCGATCATGCGCTTTGCTTGGCGCATGATCTTGTCCGAAAACCGGTTCCCACTTTTCGGGATCATGCGCCCGCGCTACTCCGCGACGTCGCTATCGGCGGTGCGCCAGGCCAGATGCTGGCCGCCATCGACCGCGATGGTGACGCCGGTGACGCTGCGCGCCTGCGCGAGATACAGCACCGTGGCGGCGACATCCTCAGGCGGTGGCCCGCGCGCCAGCGGCAAAGCCGCGGCCTGGGCGGCAAATTGCTGGTCCGATTGCCGCGGGCTCAGCAGCGTCGGACCGGGCGCTACCGCATTGACCCGCACCTTCGGAGCGAGCCCCTGCGCCAGCGTGGTGGTCGCGCTGTGCAACGCGCTCTTGCTCAAGGTGTAGGAGAGGAAGCGCGGCGTCGGCTTGAGCACGCGCTGGTCGAGGATGTTGACGATCGAGGCATCGGCGCCCACCGGTGCCTGCGCGGCGAAGGCCTGCGTCAGGAACAACGGCGCCGCCAGATTGACGGCAAGCGCGCGCTCGAAGCGCGCGCGATCCAAGGTCTCGATCTCGTCGGGCTCGAACACGCCGGCATTGTTGACCAGCAGCGTGAGCGCCCCGAACGCCGCCGCGGCTGGAACAAGCCCGCGCACGGCCTCGGGCTCGGCGAGATCGGCGAGCACCACCGCGGCGCGCCCGCCGGCAGCCACGATCTCGGCGGCGAGCCGCTCGGCATCGGCGCGCGAGCGATTGGCATGCAGCACCACCGCGTAACCGGCGCGCGACAGCGTGAGCGCGATGGCGCGGCCGATCCGCCGGCCGCTGCCGGTGATCAGCGCCGCGCGCGGCGTTGCGTGTGTGTTGGCGTCCGGCATGAAATTTTGTGACCGTTGCGGGTTGTCTTACGCCGTGCGACCTGCTGCTGCCACCCGGGCGCGTCCGGCCGGCGTCACTTCGCGGTGCGCGGGCCAAGGCCCGCGACAGTGATAGTAAATAAAAGCTGAGCCGACATGGTGAATCCAGTCGAACAACAACACGGTAATAACGGTTCCTTAGGGATAACGACTACTGAGTACTTAGTAATTCATAACCGTTTAACCTAAAATGCCCGATAAATCTTCCACGAAAAATGTCGAACTTTCGCCGCATGGCCGGCTGGTCCGCTCCATCTTTGCGCACCCAATTCGCGCGCTCGAGCCGCCGGCAACAAAAGCGAAAGACGGACGAGGGAATTCCGCCCGGCGCTTCAAGCGCCCACGCGAGAATAAGTGGAGGAGTATCATGAGGAAAACGATCCTGGCGATCACCGTGGCGGCCGTGGCGGCTGCCTCAGGCGCGGCTACCGCTGCCGACCTCCCGCGCGGCCCGGCGCCCTATTATTCGCCAGCGCCGACCGGTGTTTATAACTGGAGCGGGCTCTATGCCGGCCTGAATGCCGGATACGAGTGGGGCAAGATCACCAACAACAACACCTCGCCGAGCGGCCTCGAGGGCGGCCTGCAGGCCGGCTATAATTGGCAGAGCGGCCAGTTCGTGTTCGGCGGCGAAACCGACCTCCAGATCACCGGCGCCGACGACACCTTCGCGCCCTACAAATTCTCCAATCCCTGGTTCGGCACGCTGCGCGGCCGCGCCGGGTTCGCGCTAAACAACATCCTGTTCTACGGCACCCTCGGCCTCGCCTATGGCGGGCTCAAGGGCGAGATCGGCGGGCTCGACGAGAGCAAGACCCATCTCGGCTGGGCCGGCGGTCTCGGCATGGAAGTCGGCTTCACGCCGAACTGGTCGGCGAAAGTCGAGTATCTCTATATGGATCTGAGCAACCGCGCCTATTCGATCACCGGCGTGACCAACGGCTTCGAGACCAACATGCTGCGGCTCGGCGTCAACTATCACTTCTGAGCGACTGCGCCGCACGTGGCGTGGAAGGCCCCGGGCTTCGGCCCGGGGTTTTCGTTTTCGGGAACTTTGATGCGTATAAGTTCCATCATCGACTTAAGTTGTAAGTATTACACCGCCACATTGATCGAGCTTGACAGTTTTAATCGAGGCAATAACGTGGCGTTTCATCGGCATAATTTAGGCAATACCATCGATAATTTGATTGGCGGAGTGTCTTTTACGCACTAGACGCAACTTAAATTATGAATACTGTGCGCTCAGGTTTTGGGGGTTCACTGTTACGGAGGCTTGATGATGAAGCGCGTAGTTCTGGCGGGTATCAGTGCACTCGCCGTAGTGACGATGATGGGTGCGGCAAACGCGGCGGACATTCAGCGCCGGCAGGCGATGCCGACCAAGGCTCCTGCCTATGTGGCGGCCTATAACTGGACCGGCATGTATGTCGGCGTGAACGGCGGCGGCGGCTTTGGTCATTCGACCTGGAGCGGCGCTACCGGTACCAGCGGCGTCAACACCACCGGCGGCGTCGTCGGCGGCACCGTTGGTTATAACTACCAGATGAACCAGGCGGTGTTCGGCCTCGAAGGCGATATCGACTGGAGCAATATCCACGGCAGCACGACCACCGCGCCTTGCACCACCATGAGCTGCGAAACGCGCAACTCTTGGCTGGGCACCGCACGCGGCCGCATCGGCTACGCGTTCGATCGCTTCATGCCCTTCGTCACCGGCGGCGCCGCCTTCGGCGACATCAAGAACTCTCCGGCCGGGTTCGCTGGCGACCGCGATACCAAGCTGGGCTGGACTCTCGGCGGCGGCCTCGAGGCTGCGATCGCCGGTCCGTGGACCGCGAAGGTCGAATATCTCTATGTCGATCTCGGCAAGACGAACTGCCCGGTTGGCAGCTGCGCCGTTTCGACCGACGTGAACTTCCACACCAATCTGGTGCGCGCCGGTCTCAATTATCGCTTCTAATCCGACGCGAACAACAACTGCCAAAAGCCCCGGACCGCGGTCCGGGGCTTTTTTCGTTATGGAACTCGGGCGGCGTTAACGGTGGCCCGCTACCCGCTCCCGGTCCCAAGCACGGCCCGTGTTGCTGCGCGGTCACGACGCTCGCGAACCGCACTTCCGCACCGGAACCACTGCCTTAGCGCGGCGTTGTTTGGGCAATCGGGGAACGGCGCATTCGCGTCCGTCCATGTGATTTGGAAGTGAGGTGCGTCATGAAAAAAGTTCTGCTGGCAAGCGTGGGTCTGATCGCTCTCGGCGTTGCGTCGGCTTCGGCAGCGGATATTCCGCGCCGGCAAGCGATGCCAGCCAGGGCGCCCGTCTATGTGACGCCGCCTTATAGCTGGACCGGCTTCTACGTCGGCATCAACGGCGGCGGCGGCTGGGGCCATTCGGACTGGAGCAACCGGTTCGGTACGGCCGACGCCAAGCTCTCCGGCGGCCTCGTCGGCGGCACGCTCGGCTACAATTATCAGGTCGGCCAGGCGGTGTTCGGCCTCGAAGGCGATATCGACTGGAGCAATATCCGCGGCACCGCGTCCAACGGACTTTGTGCCGGCATCAACTGCGAAACCCGCAACAATTGGCTCGGTACCGCGCGCGGCCGCCTCGGCTATGCGGTCGACCGCTTCATGCCCTATGTCACCGGCGGCGCAGCCTTCGGCGACATCAAGGCCACGCCAGCCGGGTTCGGCAGTACCACCACCACCAAGACCGGCTGGACCGTCGGCGGCGGCATCGAGGCGGCGCTCGCTGGGCCGTGGACCGCCAAGCTCGAATATCTCTATGTCGATCTCGGTAAGGGAAGCTGCGGCGCAGCCGTCTGCGGCACGGCGACCGACGTGAATTTCCGCACCAACATCGTGCGCGCCGGTCTCAATTACCGGTTCTGATCGAAGTACCGGTTAGCCAATCGGGATAGGGGGGAGCCTCGCGGCTCCTCCCCTCCCACACCACCGTACATACGGGTCCGTATACGGCGGTTCGGTGGATTGAGCTGACACCTGTTCCCGCAGGAGGGGTGACCGCCGGGGTTTGGAGGCGAGCATCGG
>DATBZY010000304.1:0-8304 GCA_036512915.1 Pseudolabrys sp.
TGCGCAAGGCCGCCGAACGAACGGTCGCGGGACTGTGGGACAAGATCGGCGAACTCCTCACCGAGTTCTCTGAAGGCGAATGCGCCAACTATTTCAGGCACGCAGGCTATGCGTGAAATCAATCGGAAAATGCTCTAATTCTATTAAGTCTCGACGATTTTCCCGGCATCGATCAAAGGCCCCTGCCGCGGGCCATGCGGCAGACCGAGATAGGTTTGCGAGCGCATCTCGATCAGGCGGGACGCTGTACGTTTGAATTCCTGCGCCTCGTAGCCCTCCGTGCCACGATAAAGCTCGTCCGGCTGCGCTTGCGCCGAGGCCAGCAGCTTCACCGCATGGTCGTACAGCGTATCGATCAGGATGATGAAGCGCTTGGCTTCGTTGCGGCGGCTGAAATCCATGACCGGAATGCGGTCGAGGATGATGGTGTGGAATTCGTGCGCGATCTTGAGATAGTCGGCGGCCGCCAGCGGCTGCGCGCAGAGATCCTCGAATGAAAACTGCGCGACACCCATCGCCGCCTTCGGCACCCGCACGATATGCCCCTTCACCACCAGTTCGTGCGCCGCGCCGCCATGTTGGCCGGCAAGCCGTCGCCACGCATCGTCAAGCGCGGCATCGGCCTGTGCATCGGGCGGCACATACCAGGTCGGCACGCCGGTGAGCTTCTCCAGACGAAAATCCACGCGCGCGTCGAGCCGGACGACGTCGGAATGCCGTGCAAGCTGCGCGATGAAGGGAAGAAACAGCTCGCGATTGAGCCCGTCCTTGTAAAGTTCGTTCGGCGCCAGATTTGACGTCGCCACCACGACGACGCCGAGCTCAAACAGCCGCGTGAACAGACGGCCGAGGATCATGGCGTCGGCGATGTCGGTGACATGAAATTCGTCGAAGCAGAGCAGCCAGGCTTCCTCGGCGATGGCCGTGGCGGCCCGCTGGATCGGATCGTGCTCGGCGGCATCTCCGTTCTTGATTTCCAGACGATAGGTGTGAACGCGCTCGTGCATATCGGCCATGAACTCGTGGAAATGGACGCAGCGCTTGCGCATCACCGAGCTGGTGTCGAAGAACAGATCCATCAGCATGGTCTTGCCGCGGCCGACCTCGCCGTGGACGTACAGTCCTTTCAGCAGCGCGCCGGCCTTTTCGCGCTTGCCGAACAGCCAGCCGAGCGAGGACGATTTCTGTGCCAGCCGGTACCGGTCGAGGCGCCGCTCGAGCTGCGCCAAATGCTTCGCCAGCACCGCCTGGCCGGGATCGGCCTCGATCTTTCCGGCGGCGATGAGCGCCGCGTAGCGCGTGCTGAAGGTTTCGGACATGAAGCTAGGACATTGGGGACCAAGCGAGCGGATGCTCGCCGGAGAGACTTGCAGGCCGGGCCCGGCCTTAGGCGACACCTAGGGTGATCCGCGCCGTCTGTAAATCGACCGCCGCGTGCGTACCCGTATTGATGCGCCGCACAACTCTGAGATGCCGTTAATCCTTTGTTAGCCATGCGCTTTTTGCAGGGAGGGGTCACGCCAGGCGGGATTAGGTCGCTATTTTGCTGCATTGCACCATATAGCTGTGGATAGGCGATTCGCAGACCCTCTTCCTGCGCATGATCTTTCCGAAAACCGGTACCCACTTTTCGAGATCATGCGCTAGCGAACGCCGGCGGGATGGAAACGCGACGATGCAGGGCAATACGACGTTTAGGAAACCCGAGATGCATGAGCCACTGCCCGACGGCGGCGCCATCCGCAAATTGTGGATCGGCGAGACCGACGCCTATCGCGACCACCTGCTCCGCCTCGACCGCGAGAGCCGGCGCCGGCGTTTTTCTGGCACGGTGTCGGACGACGTCATCGCCCGCCACGCCGCCACCGCCAACGGTATCGGCGTCGTGGTGCATGGCTTCTTTGTCGACGGCGTGCTGCGCGGCGCCGCCGAGCTGCGGCCTAACGGCTCGGCATTCACGCGCGAAGCGGAAGCCGCCTTCAGCATCGAGCAGCCATGGCAGAGCCACGGTGTCGGAACCGAGCTGCTCGAGCGTACGCTGCTGAGCGCACGCAATCGCGGCATCAAGGCGCTGCATATGCATTGCCTCGCCGACAATCAGCGCATGCAGCAGCTCGCCCGCAAGTTCGAGGCCGAACTGTCGTTCGATTTCGGCAGCGTCATCGGCGAAGTCGATCCGCCGCGCTCGACGCCGCTATCGCTGATGCGCGAGGCGATGGCCGACAGTCACGGCGTCGCCGCCGCGATCTTCGAGGTGCAATCGCGGCTGCTCAAGCCGGCGTGATCATTACGCGTTTGGACTGCGCACGATCTTTTCCGAAAACCGGCTCCCACTTTTCGGGATCATGCGCTGAGCGTGTAGCTCGCCTCGACCACATAAGGCCCACCGCCGACCGAGGCGCGCGAGGAGAACAGCACGAAGCGCGAAACGCGGAACGTCGTGGTGCGGAAAAGCCCGCGCACCGAGAGATATTCCGCGACATCGCGGTTGGATGAAGCGCGCAAACGCGCCAGCGTCACGTGCGGCAAATATTTGCGCCCTTCCGGCTCCAGCCCGATGCGCTGCATCAGCCGCTCTTGCTCGGCCTGCACGTCGAGCAGCGGCTGCGCCGGCGCCACGGTCGCGACCACCGCGCGCGGCTTGCGGCCGCCGAATGAGGTCAGCCCTTCCAGGTGCAGTTCGAAAGCACCGCGCCTCACCCGTCCGAGCAGGGAGGCAACCTCCTGGGCGGTGACGTCGTCCACGTCGCCGATGAAGCGCAGCGTCAGGTGATAGTGCTCCGGCGTGATCCAGCGTGCTCCCGGCAGTCCGCCACGCAGCATACCGAGCGCCTGCCCAATATCGGACGGAATTTCGACACCGGTGAATAGACGCGGCATTAGAGTCTGGCCACTTCCAAATCACGATCCGCGCGCCGCACGCGCACGGGCGATCAACTCTTCGACCTGCGGCAGGATACG
This sequence comes from Pseudolabrys sp., assembly GCA_036512915.1. Taxonomy (GTDB): domain Bacteria; phylum Pseudomonadota; class Alphaproteobacteria; order Rhizobiales; family Xanthobacteraceae; genus Pseudolabrys. The sequence continues at coordinate 2,962 of DATBZY010000304.1, forward strand.
CGCCACGATAACGTCGACGCCAGCAGCGTTCGGGTGCAGGCCATCGCCTTGGTTGAATTTTGAATCGGTGGCCACACCGTCAAGGAAGAATGGATAAAAAACGACCGAATGAGTCGAGGCAAGTGCCGGATAGATGGCATCGAAGGCACGCGCATAATCGGGCCCCATGTTGCGGGGCGCCCGCATGCCGGCGAGCAGCACGGCAATATGACGGTCCTTAAGCTTGCGCAGGGTGGTATCGAGTGCCGCCTTTGTGAGGTTCGGGTCTAGCCCACGCAAAGCATCGTTAGCGCCGAGTTCGAGGATTACCGCCTCGGTGCCGTCCGGAACCGACCAGTCGAGGCGGCCGAGGCCACCGGAAGCGGTATCGCCGGATACCCCGGCGTTCGCGACGCTTGCGGCAATACCCTTGGCCCTCAGCGCGACCGCGAGCCTCGCCGGAAAAGCGGCTTCGCCCGGTAGCCCGAAGCCGGCGCTGAGCGAATCGCCCAACACCACGATTTTCACCGGCTGATCGGTGGCCGCCGAGCCACCAGTGGCCGCCAGCGCGCAAACAAACGTGACCAGGACAAGCGCCGCGAAGCGCTGGACCCGGACGGCCTTTGTCCCATATGAGCGGGGTTGTGAACGGTGAGGCCACATGACGAATAACTCCCAGGCGGGGCCGGCGATTGCGCTTGCCGGTGTCAATCTCTCGCTCGGGCAGGGCGCAGCCCGCGTTCATATCCTCAAAGATATCGATCTGAATATAGGCAGCGGCGAGGCGATTGGCCTGGTGGGTCCGTCCGGGTCGGGCAAATCCACTCTGCTGATGGTGATGGCCGGGCTCGAGCGGGCCGACACCGGAACGGTGGCGGTGGCGGGCGAGAACTTAAGCGCGCTCGATGAGGACGCGCTGGCGCGCTTCCGCGGCCGCAATGTCGGCATCGTGTTCCAGTCGTTTCACCTGATCCCGACCATGACCGCGCTGGAAAACGTGGCGGTGCCGCTGGAATTGGCCGGCGTGAGCGACGCGCAGGAGCGTGCGCGCAGCGAACTCGCCGCGGTCGGACTGGGCGAGCGGCTGCATCACTATCCGGCCGAACTGTCCGGCGGCGAGCAACAGCGCGTCGCAGTGGCGCGCGCGCTGGCACCCAATCCGGCAATTTTGGTGGCCGACGAGCCGACCGGAAATCTCGATGAGGACACCGGCCGGCAGATCATCGATCTGCTATTCGCGGGCCACACCCAGCGCGGCACCACGCTGGTTCTGGTCACGCATGATTCCGCACTGGCCGCGCGGTGCGGGCGGGTGGTGCGGCTGCGTTCCGGCCGCATCGACGGCATGAGCGCGGCATGAGCGTTGCCACTACCGCAACAACGCGTGAAAGCGGCCGCTGGCTGCCGCTCCGCTTTGCCCTACGCGAAATGCGCGGCGGCTTGCGCGGTTTCTATGTGTTTATCGCCTGCATCGCGCTCGGCGCCATGGCAATCGCCGGCGTCGGCTCGCTGGCCGCCAGCTTGGCCTCCGGGCTCGCGCGCGAAGGCCAAGTCATCCTGGGCGGCGATCTGTCGTTCACGCTGATCCAGCGCGAGGCCGCGCCGAACGAGCGGGCTTTCCTGCAAAGCCACGGCAAGCTGTCGAGCGCCGCGACCCTGCGCGCCATGGCGCGTAACCCCGACGGCCAGGCCACACTGGTCGAAATGAAAGCGATCGACGACGCCTATCCGCTGTTCGGCAAGGTGGTGCTCGATCCGCCCGGAACGCTGGCGGCGGCGCTCGCAGAACGCGACGGCGCGTTTGGCGCTGCGGCCGACCCGACGCTGCTGGCGCGGCTCGACATCAAGCCGGGCGCGCGGCTGACCATCGGCAACGCCACCATCGAAATCCGCGCCGCGCTGACGAACGAGCCGGACAAGCTCGCTGGCGGCATCGGCTTCGGTCCGCGGCTGCTGGTGAGTGAGGCAGCGCTACGCGCCACCGGCCTGTTGCAGCCGGGTAGCCTGGTGCGCTGGCATTATCGCCTGCGCTTGCCGCAGAGCGACGCGACCGATGCCGCGGCCAAAGCAATGACGGCTCTGGCGCGTGCGCAATTGCCCGAGGCCGGCTGGGACATCCGCAACCGCGGCAATGCGTCGCCGCAACTCGAGCGCAATGTGGAACGCTTCACCCAATTCCTCACCATCGTCGGGCTGACCGCGCTGCTGGTCGGCGGCGTCGGCGTCGGCAATGCGGTGAAAAGTCATCTCGACCGGCGGCGCGAAGTGATCGCCACCATGAAGGCACTCGGCGCCAGCGGCAGGCGCGTCTTTGCGGTCTACCTCACGCAGGTGCTGTTGCTTGCCCTCATCGGCGGCGTCATCGGCGTGGTGCTGGGTGCGATGCTGCCGTTCCTGATCGCTTGGATCTTTGGCGCCATCATTCCATTGCCAATCGTGCCGGCGGTGCATCCGGCCGAACTGGTGCTGGCGCTGGTTTATGGGCTGCTGACGGCGCTCGCCTTCGCGCTCTGGCCGCTGGGACGCGCCCATGACGTGCCGGTCGGCGAATTGTTCCGCGACGCGGTGGCGTCGCAGCCGCGCTGGCCGCGCAAGATCTATATCGCGCTGACCGCCGCCGCCGTGATCGCACTGGCTACGGTCGCGGTGGGGCTCGCCTATGACCGACGCGTGGCGATCATCTATGTCGCCGTCGCCGCCGGCGTTTTCGTCACCTTGCGGCTGGTCGCAACGCTGCTGATGTTCTTAGCGCGCCACGCGCCGCGCGCGCGCTCCACCGTGCTACGCATGGCGGTCGCCAATATCCACCGGCCGAGCGCGCTGACGCCGACCATCGTGCTCTCATTGGGGCTCGGCATCACGCTGCTGGTCACCGTGATCGAGATTGATGGCAACCTGCGCCAGCAATTTGCCGCCGAATTGCCCGCCAAGGCGCCGTCGTTCTATTTCCTCGACATCCCATCGGAGCAGACCGAACGCTTCGATGCTTTCGTGCGCGCGCAGGCGCCGGCCGCGACGCTGGAAGAAGTGCCGATGCTGCGCGGCCGCATTGTGTCCGCCAACGGCATCCTCGCGGAAAACATCAAACCGAAGGAAGACGCAGCCTGGGTGCTGCAAAGCGACCGCGGCATCACCTATAGCGGCGAAATCCCCGCCGGCTCCCGCCTAGTCGAAGGCAAATGGTGGGGACCGGATTACGACGGTCCGCCGCTGGTCTCGTTCGAAAAACGCATCGCCGACGGACTTGGCCTCAAGCTCGGCGAGCCGATCACCGTCAACGTGCTCGGCCGCAACATCACCGCCCGCATCGCCAATTTGCGTAACGTCGACTGGCAGAGCCTTGGCATCAACTTCGTCATGGTGTTTTCGCCGCAAGCCTTCCGCGGCGCACCGCACACGCATCTGGCCACGCTCACCTACGCCGATGGCGGCTCGCCAGCGCAGGAAGGCGCCGTCATCCGGGCGGTCGCCGATGCGTTTCCCATGGTCACCACGGTGCGGGTGAAGGATGCGCTGGAAGCGGTCGGCGCCATCATCGCTAACCTGGTGCTGGGGATCCGCGGGGCCAGCGCGATCACGTTGCTGGCGGCAGCACTGGTGCTGGGCGGCGCGCTCGCCGCCGGCCACCGGCACCGGGTCTATGACGCGGTCATCCTCAAGACGCTCGGCGCCACGCGCCTGCGGCTGCTGAGCGCCTACACCATCGAATACCTCCTGCTCGGCACCGCCACCGCCGTGTTCGGCGTCTTGAGCGGCTCGCTCGCCGGCTGGCTGATCGTCAGCGACCTCATGCACCTCCGCTTCACCTGGCTGCCATTGCCGGCCTTGGCGGCGGCCGGCCTGGCTGTCGTGGTCACGGTGGCGCTGGGGCTGGTCGGCACGTTTACGGCGCTCGGCCAAAAACCGGCTCCAGTGTTGAGGAATCTCTAGTTTTTGCGACATTCCGCCGCGCGGCAGTACCCCCTGCTCCGGCCAGCGCTTTTCGTCTATAATGCCGGGCAGCGGATCGTTAACGATCCGCAATATTGCTAGTCATGTTAGGGCCATATCTGGCGTCAACACTGTTCGCACACTAAATTCAGGGCACACGAGCGCGACGGCTGCCGCCGGCGCGCCTGACGTGACCGGCGACAAGCCGGGACTTAGAGAGGGAACTTCGATGTCGGACTTCGACCGTAACGTAGCTGCCCGCGGCCTCGGCGCCGCGCGCGCAACCGCGATCGATGTAGGCCTGCGCGCCTACATGATCCGCGTCTACAATTACATGGCCGCCGGCGTCGCTCTGACCGGCGTCGTCTCCTGGCTCACGTTCAATGCCGCGGTCGTCACCGACGCGGCCGGGCAGATCACCGGGCTGACTTCGTTCGGGCAGGCGATCTTCAGCGGCCCGCTGACGATCGTGTTGTTCCTCGGCACGCTCGGCATCGTCTTCTTCTTGAGCTTCCGTATTAACAAGCTGCAGGCCAGCACGGCGTTCGTGCTGTTCATGGTCTATGCCGGCTTGCTCGGGCTGATGCTGTCGTCGGTGTTTCTCGCCTATACCGGCGCGTCGGTGACCCGCACCTTCTTCATCTCGGCGGCGTCGTTCGGTGCGTTGAGCCTTTACGGCTACACCACGCAGCGCGATCTCTCGCCGGTCGGCTCGTTCCTGACCATGGGCTTGATCGGACTCATCTTGGCGATGATCGTCAACATGTTCCTGAAGAGCACGGGACTCGACTTTGCGATCTCGGCGATCGGCGTGCTGATCTTCGCCGGGCTCACCGCCTGGGATACCCAGAAGATCAAGGAGATGTATGACGTGCAGGACGACGGCACCGTCGCCGGCCGCAAGGCGGTGATGGGCGCGCTGACGCTCTATCTCGACTTCATCAACCTGTTCCTGTTCATGCTGCGCTTCCTCGGCGATCGCCGCTAAGCCGCATCACGAAACGGAGACCTGCTTCAGCGCCCCGGCTATATGCCGGGACGCTTTTGTTTTGCTAGCCTCCGTGGTGCATGACCATCGCCATCCGCCCCGCCAAGATCTCCGATATTCCAGCGATTACGCGCATCTACGCGCACGCCGTCGAGCACGGCACCGCGTCGTTCGAGCTTGCGCCGCCGGACGAAGCGGAGATGACGCACCGCATGAACGACCTTATGGGCAAAGACTTTCCCTATCTGGTGGCGGAGATCGACGGCGTGCTCGCCGGCTATGCCTATGCCGGGCCCTTTCGTGCACGGCCGGCCTATCGGCTGACCGTCGAGAATTCCGTCTACATCGCGCCCGACATCCAGGGCCGTGGCATCGGCCGCGCCCTGCTGGCCGCATTGATCGAGGCCGCGCAAGCGCGCGGCTTCCGGCAGATGATCGCGGTGATC
>DATBZY010000305.1:0-6532 GCA_036512915.1 Pseudolabrys sp.
CGACCGCCGCGCCGGCAAGAATGCGCGCGAGCGGACGTGAGCCAAGCTTGCGCGCGTAATCGCCCGCGCCGACCAGGATCGCCGCCGCGCCGTCGACGATGGCCGAGGAATTGCCGCCGGTCTGCACGCCGCCGAAGGCGGGCTTGATCTTGGCAAGTTGGTCCACAGACGAGGGGCGGATGTGGGTGTCGGCGGTGAGCTCATCCTTGATTCTGATGCCGCGAGTTTTGAGCCCATCGGCCTCGAAATTTTCGCTGGTCACGGCTGCGATCTCGCCGCCGAGGAAGCCGCTTTGTTGCGCCGCCACCGCGCGGGTGAACGAGCGCGCGGCATAGGCGTCAACTTGCGGCCGCGTGATCTGATATTGCCGCGCCAGATTCTCCGCGGTGTCGCCCATGCTGACGTCGGTGGCCGGATCGCGCAGCGCTTCCCAGAGAAAATCCTTGAACTCGATCTGGCCCATGCGGAAGCCGCCGCGATGGGTATAGGCCGCCACCGGATTGCGGCTCATGGATTCGGTGCCGACGCAGAGCGCGAGCTCGGCGCGCCCGAGCGATACCGCGTCGGCGGCTTGGCACAGCACCTCGATGCCGGTGCCGCAGACGCGCTGCACCATGTGCGCGGGCGTTTGCGTGGGCACGCCGGAATAAAGCCCGATGTGGCGCGGCAGCATGTAGGCGTCGAAGCTCGCCTGTGCCATCGAGCCGGCAATCACGGTGCCGACGTCTTGCGGCGAAACGCCGCTCTTCTTGAACGCCGCGCGCGCCGCCTTGATGCCGAGGTCGATCGGCGACACCTGCGCCAGCGCGCCGTTATAGTCGGCGAACGGCGTGCGTACGCCGTCGATGAGCCAGGCATCCTCGAAATTTGCGCCGAGCGCGCGCTTGCCCGTCATCGTGTCGGCTCCGCGATCGCGATGATCCGCGCCGACAGCGGCGTGGCGTAAAGCTCCTCGACCAAAGCCGCACGGCTCTTGAGCACCGCACGCTGGTTAATCGAACCCTTGTCGGTCATCTCGCCTTTGTCCATGGACGGCGGCTCCGCCATCAGAATGGCACGCATAACGCGCGTCGAGCTGCCCGGGCTCGCGGCGGCAAGCTTGTTGAGCAGATCGGCGAATTTTGCGCGCAGGCGGACGTCGTCGAGCACGGCCGCGGCCGACGCGTCGGGTGCAAGACCGGGTGCGAGCTTGCGGCAGGCCTCGATGTCGGGAATCATCAGCGCCACGATATCGTCCCGGTCGGGGCCGGCGAACACCACGTCGCGCACATAGGGCGCGAAAAGATCGATGAAGCGCGCGCGCAGCGGCCCGACGCTCACCCAGGTGCCAGTGGAGAGCTTGTAGTCCTCGGCGATGCGGCCGTCGAACAACAGGCCCTTGCCGGGGTCATTGGGGTCGACGAATTTCAGCGCGTCGCCCAATTTGTAGAAGCCTTCCTGGTCGAAGGCCTCGCGCGTGAGATGATCCTGCCGCCAATAGCCGGGCGTGATGTGCGGACCGCGCAGGCGAGCTTCCAGCTTGCCTTCGTTCGGCACCAGCTTGAGTTTGACGCCCGGCGCCGGCAGCCCGATATTGCCCGGCCGGTCGAAATCCCAGCTGCAGGCCAGCGCTAGCGGCGCGGTCTCGGTCGAGCCGAGCGAGGTTAGAAAAATAATGCGCTCGCCGGTGGTCTCGATCGCGAGCCGCGTCAGCTCGTCCCAGGTGGTCTGGTTGAGGCCGGCGCCGGCATAAAACAGCACCTTCAGCCGGCTGAAGAAGTTCTTGCGCAACTGCGCGTCGGCGTGGAAATGCGGGAGCAGCGCCTCGTAGCCTTTCGGCACGTTGAAATAGATCGTGGGTGCGATCTCGCGCAGATTGCGCGCGGTCTTCGGCACGCCCGGCGGCGTCGGATTGCCGTCATCGATATAAAGCGAGCCGCCGTTCACCAGCATCATGTTGAAGTTGTGATTGCCGCCGAAGGTGTGGCTCCAGGGCAGCCAGTCCACCACCACCGGCGGCTCGTCAGCGACGAAACAGAAGCCGGCGGCGATCATCGCCTGGTTCGAGCACAGCATGTGGTGGGTGTTGATCACCGCCTTAGGGCTACCGGTGGAGCCGGAGGTGAACAGGAATTTGGCGATGGTGTCGGGCATGACCTGAGCGTTGGCCGCGGCGACGCTCATAGCGTCCTCCGCACCGAGGAGATCGGCGAACAGCGTGGCCTTGCGGTCGGCTGGCGCGTTGCGCGTCACCACCAGCTCGACGCTGTTCGGCACGGCCGCAGCGATGGCGCCGGCGAACGGTCCGCCGTCATTGGTGAACACCAGGCCCGGCGTGAGCAAGTCGATCATCATGCGCAATTTTCCGAAGTCGCTCGACATCAGCGAATAGGCCGGTGAGATCGGCGCATACGGAATCCCGACATACAGCGCCGCCAGCGCCAGCAGCGCGTGCTCGATGTTGTTGCCCGAGATGATCGCGATCGGCTTCTCGGCGGTGAGCCCGCGGCGCAGCAGCGCTGCACCGATGCGCTTCACGTCGCTAAGCACTTGCGCATAGTTGAGCGTGCGCCAGCGATCTTGCGCGTCGCGCTGGCCTAAGAACACGCGCTCGGGCGCGGCCTTGGCCCAATGTTCGAGCGGCTCGCTCAGTTTGCTGTGATAGGGCGCCAGCACCTGCGCGCTGCGGATATGGATGGTGCCGTCGGCGCTCCGCTCCAGCACGGCATCGAGCGCGCCCAGCCGCACCGGACGCAAGGGCGCGGCAGCTTTTGCGACGTCTCGGAGCGGGTTTGCCATCAGGTCCCTCAAGAGCGCGTCACTTTCGGGCCGCGCTTCTCCAGGAAGTCCTTGAGCCGGGCCTTGGCCTCGCCGTCGGCCTGGGCGATCGACGACATCAGTGCCTCCACCGCATAGCCGCTGGCGGGCTCCATCTCGGCAATGCGCGGCAGCGCGTGCATGACCGCGAAATTGGTCAGTGGCGTATTGCCGGCGATGCGGTTGGCGAGTTCGAGGCCCTTGGCCATACCCTGGCCGGGTTCGACCAGATAGGTGGTCAGCCCCATGGCCTGGCCTTCCTCGGCCGAGTAAATGCGGCCGGTCAGCATCATGTCCATCATGCGCGCGACGCCGATCAGCCGCGGCAGCCGCACCGAGCCGCCGCCGCCGACATAGATGCCGCGGCTGCCCTCGGGCAGCGCGTAATAGGCCGAGCGCTCGGCCACGCGCACATGCGCGGCGGCCGCGAGTTCCAGCCCGCCGCCGACCACCGCGCCGTGCAGCACCGCGACCACCGGCACCTTGCCGAACTGGATCTTTTCGAAGGCGCGATGCCACAACCCGGAATGGGCGATGCCCTGCTTGATGTCGCGCTCCTCGAGCTCGCTCAAGTCGAGGCCGGCGGAGAAATGCTCGCCCTCGCCGTGCAGCAGCACGGCGCCGATGCCGTCCGGCAGCGACGTGAAGAAGGTTTCGATGCCGAGGATGGTTTCGTCGTCGAGCGCATTGCGCTTCTGCGGCCGCGCCAGCCGCAGGATGGCGATATCGCCCTGCCGCTCGGCGGCAAGCGAGGCGGGAAGTGTGATGTCGAGCCGGTCCGCCGCCATTATTCCACCTCATAGACATCGAGCCGCACTGTGCGGGCCTCGCGCGCGCCCCGCGCCAGAGCGAGAATGCGATTGAGCCAGTCGACCGACGGGTCGGCGGTCTCGAACCGCATCGCGGTGCGGAAATAATAAAGAGCCGGGTCGACGCTGTCGCCCCGTGCCAGCCGTCCCATGACCGCGGGCGGACCATGCCGCAGACCTTCACTGGATACCAGAATGCGCGCGCCCGCGTCGGTTTCGATGATGTAGCGCGCCTGGATGTCGGCGGCACCGTCGCTGCGCACGATCTGCCAGTCGGCGCCGCCGGGAACGATGCGGCCGTTGAGCTTCGGGCCGCGCACGGTTCCGCCGAGAATGCCGATGACGCGCCGCTCGCCATAGGGCGTGCGGCCCAAATTCATGATGGCCTCGAGTTCGGCGCGAATTGTGAAAATCGGCGAGGGCGAGAGCATGGCGAACCCTTCAATGAACCGCGGACGAGCCTATTTGACCCTGCCGAGCAGCAGCCGTAAATACGGGACCGCAACCGGGAAGCAGTCTGCATGGCGCGTATTTCGTCTCTTGCCGAAGCCATCAAGGATGCCGTTCGCGACGGCGACACGGTGGCGCTGGAAGGCTTCACCCACCTTATTCCGCATGCCGCCGGCCATGAGATCATCCGCCAGGGCCGCAAGCATCTTACGTTGATCCGCATGACGCCGGACCTGATCTACGACCAGCTCATTGGCATGGGCTGCGTGGACAAGCTCGTGTTTTCATGGGGCGGCAATCCGGGCGTCGGCTCGCTGCATCGCCTGCGTGATGCGGTGGAGAACGGCTGGCCGCACAAGCTGGAACTGGAAGAGCATTCGCACGCCGCCATGGCCAACGCCTATGAGGCCGGCGCGGCGGGACTCCCCTGTGCCATCTTCCGCGGCTATATCGGCGGCGACCTGCCGAAGGTGAATCCCAAGATCAAGCGCGTGACCTGTCCGTTCACCGGCGAGGAACTCGCGGCTATCCCAGCGCACCGGCCCGACGTGGCGGTGATCCATGCGCAGCGCGCCGACAAGGCCGGCAATGTGCTGATCGAGGGCGTGCTCGGCGTGCAGAAGGAAGCCGTGCTGGCGTCCAAGCGCTCGGTGGTGACGGTGGAAGAGATCGTCGACGATTTTGGCCCGCGCAGCCTCAATGCGGTAATACTGCCGCACTGGACGATCGGCCACGTGGTCGATGTCCCGGGCGGCGCCTATCCGTCCTATGCGCAGGGCTATTACCCGCGCCACAACAGCTTCTACAAGGAATGGGACGGGATCGCGCGCGAGCGCGACAGCTTCCTGGCCTGGATGAAAGAGAACGTTCTGGAGAAAGGCCCCGAGGCCTTTGCCAAGCATGCGCGCAAAGTCCGCGCGGCGGCGGAATAGAGGACGATCATGGCCGACTATAAGCCGAACGAGATGATGACGATCGCGGCGGCGCGCGCGCTGAAGAACGACGACGTCTGCTTCGTCGGCATCGGCATGCCGTCGGCGGCGGCGAACCTGGCGCGGCTCACGCACACGCCCGGCATTACGCTCATTTACGAATCTGGCACGCTCGCCACCAAGCCCAACATCCTGCCGCTCTCAATCGGCGACGGCGAATTGTGCGAGACCGCGCTGACCACCGTGTCGGTGCCGGAAATGTTCCGCTACTGGCTGCAGGGCGGACGGGTCAAAGTCGGATTTTTGGGCGGCGCGCAGATCGACAAATACGCCAATCTCAACACCACGGTGGTCGGCCCCTACGACAAACCGAAGGTGCGGCTGCCTGGCGCCGGCGGCGCGCCGGAAATCGCCACCTCCTGCGGCGAGATCTTCATCATCATGGCGCAGGGCAAGCGCAGCTTTGTGGAGAAGCTCGATTTCGTCACCTCGGTCGGCCATGGTAGCGGCGGCGACTCGCGCGCCAAGCTCGGCATCAAGACCAAAGGGCCGACGCGGCTGATCACTGATTTGGCGCTGTTCGCGCCCGATCCGGAGACGAAGGAGATGACCGTCGTCTCCATCCATCCGGGCGTCACCCGCGCGCAGATCCAGGAGAATACTGGCTGGAAGGTTGCGTTTGCCGCTCAGGTGGCCGAGACGCCGCCGCCGACCGCGCGCGAGCTCGAAGTGCTGCGCGACCTGCATGCGCGCACCAATCGCGCGCATTCCGAAGCGGCATGAGGAAGGTAGCAACATGAGCCGGGACGTTTTTCTCTGCGACGCGGTGCGCACGCCGATCGGGCGCTATGCCGGTGCGCTCGCCAAGGTGCGCACCGACGATCTCGCCGCCGCGCCGATCAAGGCGCTGATGGCGCGCAATCCCAAGATCGATTGGGAAAAGCTGGACGACGTATTTTTCGGCTGCGCCAACCAGGCCGGCGAGGATAACCGCAACGTGGCGCGCATGGCGCTGCTGCTGGCGGGCATTCCCGCCAGCGTGCCGGGCGTGACGCTCAATCGTCTGTGCGCGTCGGGACTTGATGCGGTCGGCACCGCCGCGCGCGCCATCCGTGCCGGCGAAATGGACTTCGCCATTGCCGGCGGCGTTGAATCGATGACGCGCGCGCCATTCGTGCAGGGAAAGAGCGCCGAGGCGTTCGCGCGCGCGGCCGAGATTTACGACACCACCATCGGCTGGCGCTTCATCAATCCGCTGATGAAACAGCAATACGGTGTCGATTCCATGCCGGACACGGCTGAGAACGTCGCGGAAGAATTCCAGATCACCCGCGCCGACCAGGACGCCTTCGCGATCCGCTCGCAGCAACGCGCCGGCAAGGCGATCGCCTCCGGCTATTTCAGCAAGGAGATCGTCGCGGTCGAGATTGCCGGCCGCAAGGGCGAGACGGTCAAGGTCGACAAGGATGAGCATCCGCGGCCCGACACTACGCTCGACCAGCTCGCCAAGCTCAAGCCGTTCGTGCGCAATCCGGGCACCATCAC
>DATBZY010000306.1:0-14653 GCA_036512915.1 Pseudolabrys sp.
CATGATGATTTTCTGGTCGGACTGGCCGGCCCATTCGAAATAGGTGACGGCGATCTTGCCGTTCGCGCCCTCGCGCAGCGCCCGCAAGAATTCGCGCGAGGTCAGCGCCATGACATAGCCCTCGCGCTGCAGCGCCTGCTCGTCCGGATCCATCGAATAGGAAACGTCGACCGCGATCACCAGTTCGACGTCGACCGGAACAGCACTCAGGCTTTGGTCGGCAAAATGGCGACTTGGCGCTGCGCCGGCCGCAAGCGCAAAGGCCGCGGCGGTGACCGCACCGGCAATGGCTATGTAAGGACCACGTCGCCCCATGTACGAATGGTGGCACGGGGCAAGGGCGAAAAAAAGGCCGCAGACTTAACTTTGCTTGCGCATGATCTTTTCCGAAAACCGGTACCCACTTTTCGGGATCATGCGCTCAGCCTTCCAGCGCTTCGGTCGCCACGATTTCGATGCCGAAGCCGCCGAGGCCGACGTAAGTGCGCTTGCTGGATGTGAGCAGGCGGATCGAGGAAATGCCGAGGTCTTTGAGGATCTGCGCGCCGAGGCCGATCTCGCGCCATTGCCGCGTACGGGCGACTTCGGTGCCGGTGTCACCCTCATGCGGGATTTCCGCCACCGGCACGCCGGCGGTGCCGTCGCGCAAATAGACGATGACGCCGCGGCCGGCCGCCTTGAAGCGCGCGAGCGCGGCGCGGATCGGCTTGGCGCCGCCGAACACGTCGCCGATCACATCGGCGCGATGCAGCCGCGCCAGCACGCCCTTGCCGTCGCCGATCTCGCCATAGACGAAGGCCATGTGGTGCACGCGGTCGAAGGGGGTGACATAGGCGTAGCCGTTGAGCGTGCCGATTTCTGACGCAAGCTGGAATTCGCCGACCCGCTCCACCAGTTTGTCGCGGCGCTGCCGGTAGGCGATCAGCTCGGCGATCGAGACCTGCGCGAGCTTGTGCTTTTGGGCGAAGGCAGCGACCTCGGGCCCGCGCATCACTGTCCCATCGTCTTTCATCAGCTCGGACAGCACCCCAACCGGAGGAAGTCCGGCGAGACGGCAGAGATCGACGCAAGCCTCGGTATGGCCGGAGCGCATCAACACCCCACCTTCGCGCGCGACCAGCGGAAACACGTGCCCGGGCCGCACGAAGTCAGAAGCGCCGCTGTTGTCGTTGGCGAGCGCGCGCACGGTGTTGCAGCGCTCCTCGGCCGAGATGCCGGTGGAGAGGCCATGGCGGACGTCGACCGTGACGGTGAAGGCGGTGCCCAGCGGGGCGTCGTTTTCCGCCACCATCGGATCGAGATGCAGGCGGCGCGTATGCTCGATGCCGAGCGGCGCGCAGACGATGCCCGAGGTGTTGCGGATGATGAACGCCATCTTCTCCGGCGTGCAGAGCGAGGCTGCGACGAACAGGTCGCCCTCGTTCTCGCGGTCGTCGTCGTCGGTGACGGCCACGATCTCGCCCTTGGCGAAGGCCTTGATCGCCGCTTCGACGCGCTGGTGGGTCTCAGGCACGGATTTACCTCGAACGCGGCATCAAGCGCCGGGCTTGAACGGCCACGCCGTTCCCTCGCCGACCTGGCCGCGGTGCAGTAGATAATGATCGGCCAACACACATGCCACCATCGCCTCACCGATCGGCACCGCGCGGATACCGACGCAAGGATCGTGGCGGCCTTTGGTTACGATGTCGGTATCGCGGCCGTAGCGATCGACCGTCTTGCGGGCGCTGAGGATCGACGAGGTTGGCTTGACCGCAAAGCGGGCGATGATCGCCTGCCCGGTCGAGATGCCGCCGAGAATGCCGCCGGCGTGGTTGGACAATAACACCGGCTTGCCCTCATTGCCCATGCGCATCTCGTCGGCATTTTCCTCGCCGCTCATCGCGGCGGTGGCAAAACCGTCGCCGATCTCCACGCCCTTGACCGCGTTGATGCCCATCAGCGCCGACGCAAGATCGCCGTCGAGCTTAGCATAGACCGGCGCGCCGAGACCGGCCGGCACGCCTTCCGCGACGATCTCGATCACCGCGCCGATCGAGGAGCCGGATTTGCGCACGCCGTCGAGATACTCCTCGAAGAATTTGGCTTGCACCGCGTCCGGGCAGAAGAACGGATTCTTGTCGACCTCGTTCCAGTCCCAGCGCGCGCGATCGATTCTGTGCGGGCCCATCTGCACCAGCGCGCCGCGCACGCTGAGCCCGTGCACGACCTTGCGCGCGACGGCGCCGGCCGCGACACGCGCCGCAGTCTCGCGCGCGGAGGCGCGCCCGCCGCCGCGATAATCGTGCAGCCCGTATTTGATGTCGTAGGTGTAGCCGGCATGTCCCGGCCGGTACTTGTCCTTGATGTCGGAATAGTCCTTCGAGCGCTGATCGACGTTCTCGATCAAAAGCATGATCGGCGTGCCGGTGGTCACCTGGCGGCCGCTGGCCTCGTCGGTGAACACGCCGGACATGATCTTCACCGCGTCCGGTTCCTGCCGCTGGGTGGTGAAGCGCGACTGCCCCGGCCGCCGCTTGTCGAGATGCCGCTGGATGTCGGCGACCTCGAGCGGAATCCGCGGCGGACAGCCGTCGACCACGCAGCCGATCGCCGCCCCGTGGCTCTCGCCGAAGCTGGTGAACCGGAAAAGATGGCCGAACGTATTGAACGACATAGGACTTCCGCCTTCGTGAGGTTTGGTAGCCCGCGCCTCCGCGGCGGTCAAATAAACGGCGCTGGCGCGCGGATTCGCGCGCGCTGCGCGCCGTGGATCCGTCGCCAGACGCGCCCTGAATGCCAGCTAAGCTACGGAAAAACAACCGGTTTTCGATTTCTCAGTTTGCCGCGCAAACCGCAATCAAGCGTAGCGTGTGAGCCGGTCGCCCGCGAACACATAGACCTCGCCTTGCGCGATATCGACGAGCGGGGCGGCCGCCGGCTTGGCGATGCCAAGCAAGGCGATCAGCCCGCGCGCGGTGCCGCCATGGGCGGTCGCCACCGTATCGCGTGCAAGGCCTGCGTACCATTCGCGCATGCGCGCCGACATCATCTCGTAGCTCTCCCCGCCTGGCGGCAGGAAATGCCACTTGTCGTGCTCGCGCGCGGTGATGCCGTGCGGATCGCGCTTATGCAGTTGCGCGATGGTGAAGCCCTCCCAATCGCCGAAGGAGATTTCGGCAAGTTGCGGCTCGACCCGGTAGCCGTCAGCCGGCAGACCGAGCGCCGACCGCGCCAATTCCATGGTCTGGCGGGCGCGGCCGAGCGGGCTCGATACGTAGTCGAGATCGGCCGGATCGCGGCCGTCGCGCGCGAACAGGTCGCGCAGGATGTCGCCGCAATGGGCGGCCTGCGCGCAGCCGCGCACATTGAGCGGCACGTCGCGGCGGCCTTGCAGGCGGCCGGCGACGTTCCAGTCGGTTTCTCCATGACGGATGTAATAGACGGTCGGCCGCGGCGTTGCCGTAACCGCCATTATTTGACCGTGAAATCCGGCGCGTCGGGATGCTTGATGCCGACGATGTGATAGCCGGCATCGACGTGGTGGATTTCCCCGGTTACGCCACTCGACATGTCGGAGAGGAAATAGACGCCGGTCTTGCCGACATCGTCCAGCGTCACATTGCGCCGTAGCGGCGTGTTGTACTCGTTCCACTTCAGAATATAGCGGAAGTCGCCGATGCCGGAGGCCGCCAGCGTTTTGATCGGGCCGGACGAGATGGCGTTGACGCGGATGTTCTTGGCGCCGAGATCGGCGGCGAGATAGCGCACCGAGGATTCGAGCGCGGCCTTGGCCAGCCCCATCACGTTGTAGTGCGGCATCCACTTCTCGGCGCCGTAATAAGTGAGCGTGAGCAGCGAGCCGCCATTGCTCATCAGCTTCTCGGCGCGCTGGGCGATGGCGGTGAACGAGTAACAGCTCACCACCATGGTCTTGATGAAATTGTCTTCGGTGATGTCGACATAGCGGCCGTCGAGCTGATCCTTGTCGGAAAACGCGATCGCGTGCAGCACGAAATCGAGCGAGCCCCAGGCCGACTGCACGGCTGCGAACACCGCGTCCATGGAGGCCGGATCGGTGACGTCGCAATGGCCGACCACCAGGCCGTCGACCTCCTCGGCCAGCGGCTCCACGCGCTTCTTGAGCGCGTCGCCCTGGTAGGTGAAGGCGAGGTCGGCGCCATGGTCGCGGCAGGCGCGCGCGATGCCCCAGGCGATCGAGCGGTTGTTGGCCACGCCCATGATCAGCCCGCGTTTGCCGCGCATCAGACCCGAGGTTTCCGCCATTACCGTCCCCGTCTCGCCGGTAAGTGCCGGCCGCCTCCGTATGGCATAGGGTCATAGGGTCATCAAGCAAAGCGGCCGCTTCGACCGGCTTTCTTCGCTAATTCAATTCGTTTCCGGGAATACGATCGGGATTGAGGGGTTTTTTCTAGCAGTTGACGACGCCGGAGGTCGGATATCGTAGATTCGGTTCCGGGTTCGGTGTGCGGTTCAAGAAGGGGGCAGGCTTGGCCACGTTCCGGCAGAACGTTGAGGCGACGATCCCGGCGCTGCGGCGGTATGCCCGCGCGCTGACCCGGGATTCCGACATCGCCGACGATCTGGTGCAGGACACATTGGTGCGGGCGCTACGCTCGGAGCATCTGTTCCATGGCGGCGACGTGCGCAGCTGGCTGTACACGATCCTCACCAATCTCAACCGCAACCGGCGGCGCTCGTTGGCGCGGCGGCCGCTGCTGTTGCCGATCGAGGATAACGACGCTCCGGACCTGGCCGGTCCGGAAGCGGGCGGCCGCGATATCGAACGCGCGCTCGCCACGCTAGTCGAGGACCAGCGCCATACCTTGCTGCTGGTGGTGCTGGAAGGCCTCAACTACCGCGAAGTCGCGGAAGTGCAAGGCGTGCCGATCGGTACCGTGATGTCGCGTCTGGCGCGTGCGCGCGTGCAGATCAAAAACTATCTTGACGGCGAGCGCCCGACGCTTCGCCGCGTGAAATAAGAGAGAAGGTGACCCCATGATCGATCGCGATTCACCCGTGACCGATGAAGAGCTGCACGCTTTTGTCGACGGCAAATTGCCGGCCGACCGCAAGGAGGCCGTCGGCGCCTGGCTTGCCGCGCATCCCGACGATGCCGCGCTGGTCGGCGCTTGGCGCTCGCAGGCAGACAGCATCCGCGCGCGCTACGGCGCGGTCGCGCACGAGCCGCTGCCTGAGCGACTCAAGCTCGACCAGGTGATGCGGCGCGACCGCGCGAGCGGGCGGTCGTGGGCGGCGATGGCCGCCGCCGCCGCGATCGTTGCATTCGTGGTCGGCGGCGCCTCTGGCTGGGTGGCGCGCGGCGCGTCGGCCGCAGCGCCCACCGGCTTCGACACGTTCACCGCCGAAGCGCTCGATGCCTACAAGCTCTACGTGGTCGAGGTGCGCCATCCGGTCGAGGTGCCGGGCAGCGAGCGCACGCACATGACGCAATGGCTGTCGAAGCGGCTCGGCTCCGAGCTGCGCGTTCCCGATCTGCAATCGATCGGGTTGAAGCTGGTGGGCGGCCGGCTGCTGCCGGGCCCGACCGGAGCGGCGGCCTTCTACATGTATGAAGGTCCCTCGGGCGAGCGCTTTACCATCTATTGCGCCAAGGCGGACACGCCGGAGACCGCGCTTCGCTACAGGAACGACGACAGCTTTGCCGCGATCTATTGGGTGGACGACAAGGTCGCCTATGTGGTGAGCGGACCGGCCGACCGCGACCGGCTCGAGAAGGTCACCAAGTCGGTCTACGAGCAGGTGGACAAGACCGGCGGACGCAAGTCGTAACGACGGCGGGCGTCAGTCGAGATCCTTGCGTGGGTCGTAGGGCTTCTGCTCGCGCCACTTGCGCATCAGCTCCTTAAGCTCGTCGTCGGAGCCCTCGGGGAGCACGATGCGCACGGTGGCGAGCAGATCGCCGGAGCCGCTCTTGACGCCGCCCTTGGCCTTGAGGCCCTTACCCTTGAGACGGAAGGTGCGGCCGGAATCGGTGCCCGCGGGAATCGCCAATTCCACCGCGCCGTCGAGCGTCGGCACCCGTACCTTGCCGCCGAGCACCGCTTCGTAAACCGTGATCGGCAGATCGAGCCGCAAATCGGCGCCGTCCGGCTTGAATACCGGATGCGGCGCGACATTGACGGTGATCAGCGCATCGCCGGCCTTACCGTTTGCAATCGGCCAGCCTTGGCCCTTGAGCCGGATCTGCTGGCCGCTGGTGAGGCCGGCGGGAATCTTCACCTCGACGTCCTTGCCGGTCGGAAGATGCACGCGGCTCTTGGTGCCTTTGGCCGCTTCGGGAAGCGTGATGGTCAGGCTGGCGTGCAGGTCCTGGCCGGTGGTGGCTGCGCCGAAATCCTCCGGCTCGAACTGCGGGCCAGAGCCGCGCGCGCCGCGCGTCGCGTTGCCGAACATGTCGCGCAGGATGTCCTCAAAGCCGCCGCGCATACCGCCGGCGCCGCCGCCGGCTCCGCGGCGCTGGAAGCCGTCCGGGCCGAAGCTGAAGCTTTCGAAGTTGCTCGCGCCCGGGCCGCCGCCACCCGGCTGCGCGCCTGCGAACCCCTGGAAGCGCGGTTTGCCCTCGGCATCGATCTCGCCGCGGTCGAACGCCTTGCGCTTCTCGTCGTCGCCGGCGATCTCGTAGGCGGCGTTGAGTTCGGCGAAGCGCGAGGCCGCCTTCGGATCGTGCTTGTTGGCGTCGGGATGCAGCTTCTTGGCCAGGCGCCGGTAGGCGCTCTTGATCTCGGCCTCGCTCGCACCCTTTGAAACCCCCAGAATGTCGTAGGGGTCGCGCATCCGTGCAATCTCCGTAAAAAGTCCCCTGCCGACCGGTGGAATGCCGGCGACTCAATGCTCAATGTGGGGTTCCCACGGCCTGGATGCAACGCGGTCGGGGCCGTCGGGAATGTTTACGACCGCTTCCAGGGCTTGAGCGTGCGCACTTCCCAGGCGCCCTTCCGCTGCTTGCAGGCTTCGCCTTGCAGCCAGGCCTGCGAGCTGCCGTTCACATAGCTCGCCAGGAAATCACGGCAGGTCTGGCCGTCCTGGGTATAGGCCGATGCGATCGCGGTTACCGTGCCGCGCGCGCCGCTGCGCGGATTTTCCCACGGGACGCTGGCGTCCTTAGCCCTGCGGCTGAGCACCTCGCTAACGGCGACGCGCGCAAAGGCGAGATCGGCGTCGGGCGGCAGATTGCTCACCTGCTTGGTGCCGGGTGGCGGCGTGATCGATGCGGTCTGGTCGGACTTGTCGCCGCCGCCGAACACCGTGTCGAACTGGCCGGACATGCTGCAGCCGCCGCCGGCGAGCGCCAGCGCCGCGGCCACGGCTAAGCCGCGCCATAGGCGCGAGCGCCCACATCCACTATAAAGGCGCCGATGAAAATCACGGGTCTCGGGACCAACCACGCAAGCACTCCAAAGATGTCCGATACGACTCCGATTGAACACCCAAGTTGGTTAACGAGTGGTGATTTCACCGCCGCGGACGAGCCATTGGGGCTGTTTGCCGCCTGGCTCAAGGACGCGACCACCTCGGAACCGCGCGACCCGACCGCTATGACGCTCGCCACCGTCGACGCCGACGGTCTGCCGAACGCCCGAATGGTGCTGCTGAAGGGCACGGATGAACGGGGATTCGTCTTCTACACCAACATGGACAGCCAAAAGGGACGGGAATTGGACGCCCATCCCAAGGCGGCCCTGGTGTTTCACTGGAAGTCACTGAACCGGCAGGTGCGCGTGCGCGGGGCGGTGGAGCGCGTCAGCGATGCCGAGGCCGACGCCTATTTCGCCACCCGCCCGAAACAGGCGCAGATCGGCGCCTGGGCGAGCAAGCAGTCAGCGCCGCTGGAAAGCCGGCTCGCCTTCGAGAAGGCGGTGGCGCGCTATGCCGTCAAATACGCCATCAGCGAGGTGCCGCGGCCGCCCTACTGGTCGGGCTACCGCATCGTGCCACTGCGCATCGAGTTCTGGCACGACCGGCCGTTCCGCCTGCACGACCGCATCGAATTCCAGCGCGAGAGCCTCAGCGCACCGTGGAGCAAGACGCGGCTGTATCCGTGAGCTAGCATGCGCATGATCCGGAAAAGTGGGAACCGGTTTTCGGACAAGATCATGCGCAATCCCTAAACCAAGGACGCTATGCCGAACCCGCCATCGAACCAGCCGCGCCGCACGCTGCTCCTGACCGGGGCCAGCCGCGGCATCGGCCACGCGACGGTCAAGCGTTTCTCGGCCGCCGGCTGGCGCGTGATCACCTGCTCGCGCCATGGGTTTCCGGAGAACTGCCCGTGGGAGGCCGGACCCGAGGATCACATCCAGGTCGATCTCGCGGATGAAGGCAACACCAACGAGGCAATTGAAGAAATCAAGCGGCGGCTCGACAACCAAGAACTGCACGCGCTGGTCAACAATGCGGCGATCTCGCCCAAGGCGGCGGACGGCAAGCGGCTCGGCTCGCTCGACACCACCACCGATGTGTGGCGGCAGGTGTTCCGGGTGAATTTCTTCGCGCCGATCATGCTGGCGCGCGGGCTGATGGAGGAACTACGGGCTGCCAAGGGCTCGGTGGTGAACGTGACCTCGATCGCCGGCTCGCGCGTGCACCCGTTCGCCGGCGCGGCCTATGCCACCTCGAAAGCCGCGCTGGCCTCGCTCACCCGCGAGATGGCGTCCGACTTCGGCCGGCTCGGCATCCGCGTCAACGCGATCGCGCCGGGCGAGATCGACACCGCGATCCTGTCGCCCGGCACCGACAAAATCGTCGAGCAGATTCCGCTGCAACGCCTCGGCACGCCCGATGAGGTGGCCAAGATCATCTACGTGCTGTGCACGGAAACGAGTTCTTACGTGAACGGCGCCGAGATCCACATCAACGGCGGACAGCACGTGTGAGCCTCTCCGCTGTCATTGCCGGGCTTGACCCGGCAATCCATGAGGCCATTCGGCAAAGACGGACTTACGTAAGGCTTTCATCTGCGGCGTCTCATCATGGATGCCCGGGTCAAGCCCGGGCATGACGCTGAGTTTTTTGCCCGCGCAATTCTTCCACCGATTCAATTTTCAAACAGCCAAGTTTCAATCAAGCAAGCGTCATCGCCCGTATTCTTAGCGGCGCCGGGTACGGCGTCTTCCCTTTTCTCCCCCTCGCGCAAAAGCCGAGGGGATGGAGCACCGAGCGGCGCATCCATTCCTTATGTGCGCGCACCGTTGCCAGTGCGCAGCGCCTCTCGGCGCTCCATCACGGCGTTTATTTCGGCCCGGGGCCGCGCTTTCGAACTGGCCTAAGCCAGCATGTCAGCGAGCTCCTCGCACCCGAGTCGTCATGCCCGGGGAGCGGGGTCCCGGCGCCGCCCGGGGCGCGTGGGTTACGTTTCCCCACGCCCGCAGGCGCCGCTCCCGGCTCCATCCTCGAAACGTCTCGCGAAGACGCCCTCGTTTGAGCCGGGATGATGTTAGGATTATAGTCTGTTAGGAATTAAGTCAAGAAATATTTTTGGCAACGGCGCCGCGATTCACAGCAAGGGCGGGCAACACGTCTAAGCCAAGACGCGCTTAGCCTACAGCCACTTCTTCCACTTGAAGAACAGCAGCGGCCCGACCGCCGCTGCCACCATCACCAACAGCGCGAACGGGTACCCGAGCTGCCAGTCGAGCTCGATCATGTTGTGATGGAAATTCATCCCATAGATCGAGGCCACCAGCGTCGGCGGCATGAACACCACCGCCGCGATCGAGAAAATCTTGATGATGTCGTTCTGCTGGATGCTGACGATGCCGAGCAGTGCGTCGAGCAGAAACATGACCTTGTTGGACAGATAGGTGGCGTGGTCCGACAACGAAATCACGTCGCGCTGCATCGATAGCAGTTGCGCGCGCATGTCCTTGCCCCACTTCATGGCTTCGGCTTCGTTGGCCAGGAACGACAGCAGGCGGCCGATCGAGACCAGGCTCTCGCGCACCTTGGAGGTGAGATCGCCCTTGCGCCCGAGCGCCTTGAGCACGTCCTTGTACGACGGCGCTTGCGCTTCCTCGTCCGGTTCGAAAATCGAATGCGAGACCTGATCGACCTCGGCACCGATGCGCTCCTGGATGTCGGCGGAGCGATCGATCACCGCGTCGAGCAGATCCATCAGCACCAACTCGCCCGACACCTTGGCTGGGCACGCGCGCGCTAGTTTGTGCTCGACGATGGCGAACGGGCGCGGATCGTCATAGCGCACGGTGCACAGACGGTGGTTCGAGAGAATAAAGGTGACCGGGGTGGTTTTCGGCGTCGCAGTGTCCGACGCACACATCAGCGTCGCCGTCATGTAGCGCGCGCCGTTCTCAATATAGAGCCGGCTGGAGACCTCGATCTCCTGCATTTCCTCGCGCGTCGGCACCGCGATGCCGAGCAGCTGTTCGACCAGCTTGTCTTCCTGCACGGTCGGCGTGATCAGATCGATCCATACCGCCGCCTCCGACGCGGCTGCGCCGGGTGCGAGCGCAATTCGCTCGAGCGTATTGCCACGCGGAACGTAGACCGAGAGCATGCAGTCACACTATTTCTTGCGCATGCTTATCCGACCTTTCTTCGCCCGCCGAAGCGGGCTTCGCGAAGGCGGGAAACCGGGCGGGATCATGCGCCGGTCGGGTCGTCTCTCATGACCCGATCACGCGGCTTCACGCAAGACATAAATGCCTGGCCCGCGCGGCCATGTGGGCGGCCGCACGCGTCGTCGTGTCGATGTTATGTCGATGATGAGTAGCGCGCGCCGGTCCGCGTCACACCCGGCCGGCGAGGTTAAAGTCCGATCGGGTCTGATTGAATCAGAGGCGGACCCTAACATTTTGCTTACGCATGATCTTTTCCGAAAACCGGTTGCCAGTTTTCGGGATCATGCGCTAGCCGCTCAGTCGCGGTCGTAGGAGGTGTAGTGGCTTTCGGTCGTGTTGTGCTGCTCGCCCTGATGGCGCAATGCCGCGACGACCGCGGAAATCCCGATCTTGCCGTAGCGGCTGTCGAGGTCGGTATATTGGCGCCGGGAATCTTGGCTCTGCTCCGTTGCCTTCGATGCGTTCATGATTGCTCTCCGATCCGTCCTTGGGGTGTCCTCGACACTGAATATGGTCAATGACTGGGGCAGAATTGCGCGGCAATTCGTGTCCTATCGAGGCCATTTGACGAAAACTGCCGGTATTCGCGTCAATTTCAATAATATAGCGGCAGTCATGGTAAACCCGGTCTTAAGATATTGCGGGCAATGTCAATTTTGCGGCCGGCCGGTCGGGTTGCCGGACGCCGGGGACGCCTAAAGTCGAGTGCGGCATTCCTGCCACAGGTCCACAGCAAGCTGCCTGTGGGTAGGCCGGAAACCATAGCAATCGCGGGATTTCTCCGGTTAATAACGGTCTTAAGAATTTTGCGAATCTTGGGTTGCGGGCGCTGCGCCGGGGCGACCGGAATAGAGGAAGAATAATGGCGGCACGGGGGTTGTTGGCGGTCCTGTTTGGAGCCGGAATCGTGCTGGGCGGCTGTATGCAGTCCACAATCGAGCCGGCGTCAGATGCAAATCTGAGCGTGCGCGATAAGAAGTTGCTGGCGGCGGCGCCGTATGAAAAGGCGACGATCCCCGAGCCGTATCGGCGCCACCTCGTCCAGTATCACCGCAAGGAATTGCCCGGAACGATCGTGATCGATTCCGATGCGCGATATCTTTTTTACGTGCTGCCCGATGGCAAGGCGATCCGCTACGGCGTCACCGTCGGCGAGGAAGCGCTGGCATGGTCGGGCGTGGCCAAGGTCGGACGCATGACCGAATGGCCGACCTGGACACCGACCGCTGAGATCAAGAAGCGCATGGACGTGCCGAACTTCGTTGGTTCCGGACCGCAAAATCCGATGGGCGCGCGCGCCCTGTATCTGTTCGAGGGCAATAAGGACACGCTCTACCGCATCCACGGCACCAACCAGCCGGAATATATCGGCCAGGCGATTTCCTCGGGCTGCATCCGCTTGACCAACGAGGACGTCATCGACCTCTACAAGCGGGTCAAGCCGGGCGCCATCGTGGTGGTGCTGGCACCGAACCAGGGCGACTCGCCGCTCAATCCAAGGGTGGCCTCGTCGAGCGGCAATCCGTTCCAGTAAGCGGATCGGGTTTCATTGAAGCGGCGCCCCGGCGACAAGCCTCGGCGCCGTTTTCGTTTCATCCAGAACGTCATTCCGCGGCGCACGCGTGAGCGTGCGAACCCGGAATGACGAACTAGGCACCAAGCATCACGCGCACGATCTCCGGCGGCACGCCGAGGCGCAACGGCACCTTGCTGGTGCCGAGCCCGCCGGACACGATCAGTGGCGGCCCTGCTCGACGATATGGCCATAGGCGAAGCGCGCGCCATAGGCCGACGGCGCCCATACCGGCGGCATGAACGGCAGCCGAATCTGTCCGCCATGGGTATGGCCGGCAAGGGTCAGGGCGACGCGGGGCGGCACCTGGGTGAAAATATCCGGCTCGTGCGCCAGCAGGATCACCGGATCGTCGCTGCGCACGCGGGCGAGCGTGCCAGGCAGGTCGTCGACGCCCTCGAATTGATTGGGGCCGATCCAATAAGCGAGTTGATCGCCGAGCCCGGCCAGCCAGAACTTAGCGCCCGGCTCGCCCAGCAGCACGGCGTCGTTTTCCAGGACCGGTATGCGCACCGCTTGCAGCGCGCGCCGCACCCCGGCGATGTCGTACCACCAGTCGTGATTGCCGAGGATCGCGTAGACGCCGAGCGGCGCCTTGAGGCGGGCAAGCTCGGCCGCCCAGGCATCGTGCGGCACCCGTTCGGTGACAAAGCGATGGGTGGCGAAATAGTCGCCCAGGATCACCACCAGATCGGAGCCGAGCGCTATGCCGGCATCGACCACCTGGCGCACGCGCTCGATCCCCATGTTGGGGCCGCCGGCATGCAGGTCGGCGATCACGGTAATGCTGAGCCGCTGGCGCTCCGGCCAGTTCCGCGGCACCGGCCGGTAATCGGTGATCTCCAAGCCATTGGCCGCTTCCATGGCGGCATAGGCGGCGGTGCTGGGCATGACCAGGCCGGCAATACCGGCCAGTCCGAGCCCGCTCTTGAGCAGGCCGCGGCGGGTCAGCCCGGCGGCTGCGGCAGCGGTCTAACGAAAGTGCTGGGGGCGTCGATGGTCATGGGGAATTTGCTACCCGGGAACCATGAACGGATGGTGGATTTCATAGCTTTTGCTTAACGGCCGCGTCCGGGATCGGCGGCCGGGGAGTCGGCAGCGGCACGCTGGCGATCTCGGCTTCCGGCTTCGGCGGCTTGCGCACGACCCACTGGCAGATGCGATAGCCATTGTGGCGCGCGGCGAGATCGAGATGGATATGGGCTTCGTGATAGCCGTCGGAGCCGGGACCAAGCACGGTGGTGAACCGTGCACAGGCGCTCTTGCGCAGGTCCTCGCGCAAATCCTTGGGCGCAGTCATATCGGTCAGACCAAGCACGCGGCTGTCGGCGAGCGTGAACGCGCGCAGGTCGACGGCGTTGCCCTTGCCGTGCTCGCTGAGCTTGGCGCCGTTGACCCGGTTGCGGCCGCGGCAATCGAAGTCGTCGTAGGTCTCGACGCTGCGCAAGGCCGTCCCGGCCGTGCTGAGGCGCGGCGCCGCCTCGTCGCGCACCCACGCCGCCAGCGACTCCGCCATGGCGCAACGCAGATAGGGCGCGGGTTTGATATCGATGCGCTTGTTATCGGGCAGCAGCACCGCATCCACGCGCTCCATGTCGCCGCCGCCGCAGGCGCCAGGCCCGATCAGCCGCGGCATCGGCGCGACGGCGGCGATCTTCTCCAGCCGCAGACGGCAATCGGAGGGTGCGCTGGTGACGTCGGCGGAGTTGAAATCGGGGCCGGCCGCCTCGCGGAAGGAGTGCGGCTCGGCCCAGGCCGGCGGCGGGCTTGGCCGCGGACGCGGCAGCGGCACCTCCTCGGCGGCGGCGATACCGCTGCAAGCGCCCGCCAGCCATAGGATTGCGATCAGCCCCCTCATTGAGGCGATATCGGGCATGATTGCGGTATTTCTGCGGGTCGCGGGATTCGGATCACGAAACCGTTGCGCCGCCGCGCCCGGCCGTTAACCTCGGCTTTGGCCGGCGTGGGGCGCCGGTCCAATAGCTTCTGAGCGCATGATCCCGAAAAGTGGCTACCGGTTTTCGGACAAGATCATACGCCCGTAATAGCAGGAGGGGATTGCCATGCTGGGCCTGATGCAGGATTGGCCGCTGCTGCTCCATCGCATCATCGACCATGCCGCCACCTTTCACGGCGAGCGCAAGGTCATTACCCGTTCGGTCGAAGGCCCGATCGTCGAGACCAATTACAAAGAAATCCGCGCCCGCGCGCTCAAGGTGGCGCAGCGGCTCGACCGCGACGGCATCAAGCTCGGCGACCGGGTGGCGACGCTGGCCTGGAATACCTGGCGGCACCTGGAAGCCTGGTACGGCATCGTCGGCATCGGCGCGATCTATCACACCGTCAACCCGCGGCTGTTCCCGGACCAGATCGTCTGGATCGTCAACCATGCCGAAGACCGCGTGCTGATCACCGATCTCACCTTCGTGCCGCTGCTGGAGAAGATCGCCGACCAGCTTCCCACCATCGAGCGCTACAT
>DATBZY010000307.1:0-18943 GCA_036512915.1 Pseudolabrys sp.
GAAAAACTAAAACAGGGCTGAACGCCTAGAGCATGATCCCGAAAAGCTTGTCCTCGACTTGATCGGGGATGGGAACCGGTTTTCGGATAAGATCATGCTCAAGAACAATGTTAGGTCGAGGTTCTGATTCAATCCTAACTAATACAGCTCTAATACCCTCCCCCTCCTCGTCACCCTCCGGTGATCCCTGAATTCGACAGGTAATTTTTTCCATGGGTGAATTCGCAATCGGTCAAGGCGTATCGCGCTTCGAGGATCCGCGGCTGATCCAGGGCGGCGGGCGCTATGTGGACGACATCAAGCTGCCCGGCATGGCCTACGGCGTAGTGCTGCGCTCGCCGCATGCGCATGCAAAAATCCGCATCCTCGATATCGCCGCCGCCAAAGCCGCGCCCGGCGTGCTGGCGGTGCTCACCAGTGCCGACGTGAAGGCGGCCGGCTTCGGCGACCTGCCGGTTCCCGGCGGCCTCAAGCGGCGCGACGGCTCGCCGCAGTACAAGCCGCGCTATCCAATCCTGGCGGAGGAGCGCGTGCGCTGGGTCGGCGATTGCGTCGCCTTCGTGGTGGCCGAGACCGTGGCGCAGGCGTTCGACGCCGCCGAACTGATCGAGGTCGATTTCGAGGCGCTGCCGTCGGTCACCTCGACCGCGCAAGCGCCAACGCCGGGCAGTCCAAGGGTGTGGGAGGATTGCCCCGACAATATCTGCTTCGTCGAACTACTCGGCGACAAGGCCGCGGCCGATGCGGCGTTTGCGCGCGCCGACCGCGTCGTCAAACATAAATTCGTGATCAACCGCGTCACCGCCGCCGCCATGGAGCCGCGCGGCGCGGTCGGCGACTACAACGCAGCGGAAGGCCGCTACACCATCTACACTTGCGTGCAGCGCGCACACCCGTTCCGCGCCGATCTTTGCAAGCACGTGCTCAAACTGCCGGAGAGCAAAGTGCGCGTGGTCGCCGGCGATATCGGTGGCAGCTTCGGCATGAAATCGCCGATCTTCAACGAGGTGGCGCTGGTGCTGCTGGCCTCCAAGCTGGTCGGCCGGCCGGTGAAATGGATCAGCACGCGCTCGGAAGCTTTCGTAAGCGACGCGCAGGCGCGCGACAATGTCACCGAGGCAGAGCTCGCGCTCGACAAGGACGGCACCTTCTTGGGGCTGCGGGTGAAGACGATTGCCGCCATCGGCGCCTATCTGCAGCACGCAATGCCCGCCTTCGTGCTCAATGCCGGGACGCTGGCCGGCTGCTACCGCACCCCGGCGATCCATGTCGACATCACCGGCGTGTTCACCAACACCAATCCGGTGCGGCCCTATCGCGGCAATGGGCGGCCCGAAGCGGCCTATGTGATCGAACGCATGGTCGATCTCGCCGCCGACGAAATGGGCATCGATCCGGCCGAATTGCGCCGGCGCAATTACATTCCGCCCAGCGCCATGCCGTTCAAGACGGGCTTAACCTTCACTTATGACAGCGGCGAGTTCGAAAAGAACATGGATCTCGCGCTGGCGCTGGCCGACAGCAAAGGCTTCAAAGCGCGTAAAGCGCAGGCGCGCAAACGGGGAAAGCTGCTGGGCCTAGGCATTTCCAACACCATCGAACGCGCCGCTGCGGCCAGCCTGGAAGGCGCCGAGGTGCGCTTCGACCGCTCCGGCGCGGCGACGCTGTTTTCCGGCGCGGTCACGCAAGGCCAGGGCCACGAGACAGTATTCAAGCAACTGGTCTGCGACCGGCTCGGCCTCGATCCCAACGACGTGCATTACGTGCAGGGCGACACCGACCAAGTGTTCTTCGGCGAAGGCACCGGCGGCTCGCGCTCGACCACCATGGCCGGCTCCGCCTTCCACCTGGCGACTGAAAAGATCGTGGCCAAGGCGCGCGCGATTGCCGCGCATATTCTCAAAGTGGACGAGAGCGATCTGAAATTCGAGGACGGCGTGTTCGCAACCAACAAGACCAACCAGACGCTCACAATCAAGGAAATCGCCAAGGACTCCATCGACCCCGCCAAGCTGCCGAAAGGCATGGAGGCCGGACTGATCGCCACCGCCGTCTACAGCGCGCCGGTCGCGAACTATCCGAACGGCTGCCATATCTGCGAGCTCGAGATCGAACAAGAAACCGGCAAGGTCGAGATCGTGCGCTACAGCGTGGTGGACGACGTCGGCACCGTGCTCAATCCGCTGCTGCTGCATGGGCAGATCCATGGCGGCATCGCGCAAGGCGCCGGCCAGATTCTGATGGAAGACATCCATTTCGATGCGTCGGGCCAGCTCGTCACCGGCTCGTTCATGGACTACGCCATGCCGCACGCGCACGACCTCTGCAACATCGAGCTCGAAAGCAATCCGGTGCCGACCAAGACCAATCCGCTCGGCGTCAAGGGCGCCGGCGAAGCCGGCTGCGTTGGCGCGCTGCCGGCGGTGGCCAACGCGCTGGTCGATGCGCTCTCGGAATTTGGCGTGCGCCATATCGAGATGCCGGCGACACCCGAGCGCGTTTGGCGCGCGATGCAAAAATAACGATTATTTTTCTTGGCGCATGATCTTGTCCGAAAACCGATTCCCACTTTTCGGGATCATGCGCTATTCCATCGCCGCGGCGGTCTCGATTCGTACCGGCCGATAGCCGTCCTGGCCAAGCGCCGTCATGATTTCCTCGGCATGGGCGGCATCCCGCGTTTCGATCGTCACATCGAGCTTGGCGCCCTTGGCCGGCACGTCGAGGAACAGGCGGCGGTGATCGACTTCGAGAATATTGGCGCCGAGCGCCCCTAACCTGGTCGCGATGGTGCCGAGCACGCCGGGCCGGTCCGGAATAGTAAGACGGAACGAGACGATGCGCGTCTCGCGCTCGAGCTCCCGCACCATGATCGACGCAAGAATGCGCGGATCGATATTGCCGCCGCACAGGATCAAGCCGACGCGCTTGCCGCGGAAGCGATCCGGCTTGGCCAGCAAGGCGGCAAGCCCGGCCGCGCCCGCCCCTTCCGCCATGGTCTTCTGCAGCGTCAAGTAAGCGTTGACCGCCCGCTCCAGATCCGCCTCGTCGACCAGGATGATCTCCGCGACCAGCTCGCGGATCACCGGCAGCGTTAGCTTGCCGACATTCTTCACCGCGATGCCTTCGGCCAGCGTCGGCCCACCGATCGGCCGGCGCTCGCCGGTGATTTCGTTCCACACGGCCGGATAAAGTGCGGCCTCGGCGCCGACGATGTCGATCTTCGGATTTACCGCGCGCGCGGCAATCGCGTTGCCGGCGATCAGCCCGCCGCCGCCGATCGGGATCACGATGCATTCGAGATCGGCAACCTCCTCCAGCATCTCAAGCGCGATCGTCCCCTGCCCGGCGATGATGCGCGCATCATCGTAAGGGTGCACCAGCGTGAGGCCGCGCTGTGCCTGGATCTGTTCGCAGCGCGCCTGCGCTTCCGCCACGCTCTCGCCCTCGAGCACCACTTCGGCGCCATGCGAGCGCGTTGCCGCCACTTTTACGAATGGCGTCGTCACCGGCATCACGATGGTGGCCGGAATGCCGAGCCGCTCGGCGTGATAGGCTACCGCCTGGGCATGATTGCCGGCGGACATGGCGATGACACCGCGCCGGCGCTCAGGCTCACTGAGCGAGACGAGCTTGACCAGCGCGCCGCGGTCCTTGAACGAATTGGTGACCTGCAGATTCTCGTATTTGACGTAGATTTCGGCGCCGGTCAGCGCCGAGAGCCTCGGCGCCGGCAGCATGGGCGTGCGCAGCACCACGCCTTTAATGACGCGGCGGGCGGCTTCGATGTCAGTGATCGTGATGCTCAACGTTAGGTCTCCAGGCCATTCGCCGCACCATGCCGTAAGGACGACAAACGTACCAGCCACCAGACACGACCGCCCAGTCGGCCAGCCCTCTTGCGCAAGGCCGATTCTTTCGCCATCTCGATGGCGACGGTGGGGCGGCATAAATGGCTGCACCCGGACCAAGCGCATGATCCCGAAAAGTGGGATCCGGTTTCCGGCAAAGATCATGCGCAAGCAAAATGTTAGGTCAGGTATCTGATTCAATTTGAACCGGTCAGACGCTAAAGGGGCCAAGCCATGTCGATCGACATCAAACCCCATGCCTACAATCCGGCCACGAACCCGGAACTGTTCGAGGGCGTGCTGGCGCGCCGGGTGGTCGCATTCCTAATCGACTTCATGGTCATCGCCGTGCCGCTGGTACTGGCGGCCATGTTCATTTTCGCCTTCGGGATCGTCACTTTGGGGCTCGGCTGGGCGCTCTATTGGCTGCTGCCGCCGGCTTCGGTGATCTGGGCGCTGGTCTATTTCGGCCTCACCCTCGGCGGCCCGCGCTCGGCCACCATCGGTATGCGGGTCATGGACCTGGAAATGCGCACCTGGTACGGCGCGCCGGCCTATTTCGTGCTCGGCGCCGTGCACGCCATCGCGTTCTGGTTCTCGATTTCGGCGTTCACGCCCTTCATCCTGCTGGTGTGTTTCTTCAATGAACGCCGGCGGCTGTTGCACGACATCGCGCTCGGCACCGTGGTGATCAACAATCAGGTGCGCGCGGCGACGTTGCGCTCGTTCATGCCAGCCACCAGGGCCGGATAAAGGGCTTTGACGAGACCGCTGCGGCGCGCGATGCTATGCGAGAGTCTCGAGGCACTATTGAGCTGACGGATTGATGTGACCCAGCATTCCCGCGACACGCCGCAATTCTATCTGACCGCGCCTTCGCCCTGCCCCTATCTCCCAGGCCAGGAGGAACGCAAGGTCTTCACGCATCTGGTCGGCGAGCGCGCCGGCGAACTCAACGATCTGCTGACCCATGGCGGCTTCCGCCGCAGCCAGTCGATCGCCTACCGGCCGGCTTGCGAGACTTGCCGCGCCTGCGTGTCGGTGCGCGTCGTGGCGGCGGATTTCAAGCCGTCGCGCACCATGCGCCGCATCGCCGAACGCAACGTCGACATGATCGGGGACATGCGGTCGGCCACCCCCAGCTCCGAGCAGTATTCCGTTTTCCGCGCCTATCTCGAT
Organism: Pseudolabrys sp.; assembly: GCA_036512915.1. Classification (GTDB taxonomy): domain Bacteria; phylum Pseudomonadota; class Alphaproteobacteria; order Rhizobiales; family Xanthobacteraceae; genus Pseudolabrys. The sequence goes on from DATBZY010000307.1 coordinate 5,031, forward strand.
GCCCGCCACCGCGACGGCGGCATGGCCGACATGACCGTGCTCGACTACGCCATGATGATTGAGGACAGCCACGTCGAAACGCGCCTGATCGAATATCGCCGGCGCGGGCCCGACAGCGGCATCAACGGGCGCGGCGCCGGACAGTTGCTGGCGGTTGCGCTCACCGACGTGCTCAGTGACGGGCTGTCGATGGTCTATTCATTCTTCGATCCGGACGCCGGCGAGCGCTCGCTCGGTACCTTGATGATCCTCGATCACATCGCGCGCGCGCGCAGCATGGGGCTCGCTTACGTCTATCTCGGTTATTGGGTGCCGGGCTCGCGCAAGATGGACTACAAAGGCCGCTTCCTGCCGCAGGAACGGCTGATGCCGTCAGGCTGGAGCCGGGTCGAGCGCTGACATTTTACTTGGCGCCTGACTTTATCCGAAAACCGGTTCCCGCCCACGGATCAAGTCCGAGGGCAAGCTTTTCGGGATCGTGCATTAAAAGCCGGGGATCGCCAGACCGAACGTCTGCAAGATCAAGACGGAATTGAGCAGCAGAACCGCCGCCGTTGCGATGACGGCGACCGCATTGGTCAGCCGGCTATTGACGAACGCGCCCATGACGTCGCGACGACGCGTGAACATCAACAGCGCGATCATCGGCAGCGGCAACGCAATGCTCAGCACCACCTGGCTGACGACCAGCGCGCTGGTCGCATTCACACCAAGCGCAACCACAACGAAGGCCGGTATCATCGTGATCAGCCGCCGCAGCCAGATCGGGATGCGGAAGCCGACGAAGCCTTGCATAATCATCTGCCCGGCCATGGTGCCCACGACCGAGCTGGAGATACCCGACACGATCAGCGACAGCAGGAAAATCCCGGCGGCACCGATGCCGAGCAAGGGCGTCAACGTGTGATAGGCGGTCTCGATCTCGGCGACATCGCTGTGGCCGGCGTGAAAGGCGCTCGACGCCATCATCACCATCGCCATGTTGACCAAGCCGGCGATTGCCAGCGCGATCAGCACTTCCCAGTTCGAGATCAGCACCACGATGCGCTTCTCGCCATCGTCGCGGGCCGGAATGCGCGCCTGCGTCAGGCCGGAATGCAGATAGACCGCGTGCGGCATGACGGTCGCGCCGATGATACCGACCGCGAGCAGCAGGGCATCGGCGTCGGCGATTTGCGGCGTCACCGTGTGCCAGGCGGCCGACGCCCAATCGACCGGCGCGATAAACATTTCGATCAGGTAGCAGAGCGCGATGATCGCCACCAAACTGCTGATGATCAGTTCGACCGGCCTAAACCCGCGACTTTCGAACATGAGGATGCCATAGGTGATGACGGCAGTGACCGTCATGCCGGCCAGCAGCGGCATCTTGAACAGCAGCGCGAGCCCGATGGCGCCGCCGAGAAATTCGGCGAGATCGGTGGCCATGGCGGCGATTTCGCTGACGACCCACATGGCCCAGACGATCGGCTTGGGAAACCGTTCGCGGCACATTTCCGCCAAGTTGCGGCCGGTGACGATGCCGAGCTTGGCCGAAAGCGCCTGGAACAACATCGCGATCAGGTTCGCGAGCAACACGACCCAGAGCAGGCTGTAGCCGTATCGGGCGCCGGCCTGAATGTTGGTCGCGAAATTTCCCGGGTCCATGTAAGCGATCGAGGCGATGACCGCCGGACCACCGAAGGCCAAATAGCCACCCAGCCCGCGACGCCGACCGCTGAGCAGCGCCTGCGCGGCGGAAATCGTCCGCGCACTGAGGGAATCGGATCGCGGTGGCGTCGCATCCATGTTGGTAAGTCTTTAAAAACGCACGCCTTTTAGCCTGCTCGTCGAACAGACGCAAACGATATCCTTATTGCGAATAATTAGCAATTGCATTTTGGCCTGGAACTTACCCGGGTGCATCGGGTTGAGGCAATCTTGAGGCCTGCGGTTCAGAGTGCCAGTTGTCGTCCCGCGTGCCACGCCTTCTTCGTCGTCGCCTGCCCGCGCCAGCGCAACGCGCCATGTTGCCGCGAGCGATGGCGCCGACTTGGGTCAGCCTAGGGTTTCCATCAAAGGGGGGCGCCAAGCGCCATGAAGACCATTCGCGCCCGATTGCCGTGGCTTTGCGCGCTGCTAGCGGTGCTTGCACTCGTTGCGCTGGCCGTGGCGCCGGCGTTTGCCGCGGAAGAAGCCAAAAAAGGCGCCTCCGAGGTTGTTTTCATCGCGCAGATCCTGGCGCTGATGATCGTCGGCCGCCTGCTCGGCGAAGCAATGCTTCGCATGGGCCAGCCGGCCGTCATGGGGCAGTTGATCGCGGGGCTGCTGCTCGGCCCTTCGCTATTTGGGCTCGTGCTGCCCGATCTTCAGCATGCGTTGTTTCCCAACAACCCCGAACAAAAGGCGATGATCGACGCGATCTCCCAGTTCGGCATCCTGCTTCTCCTGCTGCTGACCGGTATGGAGACCGATCTCAAACTGGTGCGCCAGACCGGGCGTACCGCAGTGTTCGCCTCGCTCATGGGCATCCTCATCCCCTTCGCCTCCGGCGTCGCGCTCGGTGAGATGCTGCCCGAAGCCATGCTGCCCGATCCGAGTAAACGGCTGATCACCTCGCTTTTCCTCGGCACCGCATTGTCGATCGCTTCGGTCAAAATCGTGGCGATAGTCGTGCGCGAAATGAACTTCACGCGACGTGTCGTCGGACAAGTTATCCTGGCCTCTGCGATCATCGACGACAGCGTCGGTTGGATTATCGTTTCGATCATCTTCAGCCTTGCGTTGCATGGCGCGGTCGATGCGATGTCGCTGGCGCAAAGCGTCATCGGCACGCTTATGTTCATGGCCGTGAGCCTGACGATCGGCCGCCGCGCGGTGTTTTTCATCATTCGATGGGTCAACGATACTTTCGTCAGCGAGTTTGCCGTCATCACTGCGATTCTCGTCATCATGGGCGGGATGTCGCTGATCACTTACGCCATCGGCGTGCATACTGTGCTCGGCGCCTTTGTCGCCGGCATTTTGATCGGCGAATCCCCGATCCTGACCCGTCATATCGACGAACAATTGCGCGGCCTGATCACGGCGTTCTTCGCCCCGGTATTTTTTGGAATTGCCGGCTTGAGCGCCGACCTCAGCATCCTCGCCGACCCGAAGATCGCCCTCCTCACCGTCGGCCTCATCCTGATCGCCAGCGTCGGCAAGTTCGGCGGCGCATTCCTTGGCGCAGAGCTGGGCGGCCTCACCAGACGCGAAGGTTTTGCCTTGGCCTGCGGCATGAATGCGCGCGGCTCGACCGAGGTCATTATCGCCACGGTCGGCCTTTCGATGGGCGCCGTCAATCAGAACCTTTTTACCATGATCGTTGCGATGGCGGTGCTCACGACCATGGCCATGCCACCAACGCTACGCTGGGCGCTCGCGCGCATTCCCATGCGCAAAGAAGAAAAGCAGCGGCTCGAACGCGAAGAGATGGAAGCAAAGGGCTTCGTACCGAACCTCGAGCGCATATTGATCGCCGTCGACGACAGCCCAAATGGCAAATTCGCCTCCCGCGTTGCCGGAATGTTGGCCGGCACGCGCGGTATGCCCACGACGGTCCTTCACATCACCGACGCTGCCAAGATCGAAGAAAAGAAGCCGCAGGCCTCGGAGACGAAGGAAACCTCGAAAGCAGGCGAGCGCAAACCTGACGCCAAGGCGGCGGAAACAAAGGCGGAGATTAAAAAATCCGAGGCAATTAAGGAGGACGCAGGCAAGCAATCCGCAATGGATAAAAAGGCCGACAAGGAAAAAGAAAAAGAAGAAGAAAAGAAGGCGGAAAAGGCGGGCGCTACCGTCAAAGAAGCGGCTGCGCAGATCAAAAGCCAGCAGAAAAAGGAAGAAAAGGTCAACACTCCGGTGAACGTCACCACCATCGTGCACGAAGCTCCGGGCCCGCACGTTATCGCGCAAGAAGCCAAGAAAGGTTACGATCTCCTCATCATCGGGCTGGAGAAAACCTCTAAGCGCGGCAAGGACTTCCATGCGAGCGTGTCGACCATCGCCATGGGCTTCGAAGGACCGCTGGCGATCACGGCGATGCGCGGCGATTTGTCGGAAAAGCCCGACGGCAAGCTCAACATTCTCGTTCCGGTGAACGGCACCGACTCCTCACGCCGTGGGGCAGAAGTTGCGATCACCATGGCGCGCGCGACCAAGGCGCAGGTCACGGTGGTTTATGTCGCGGTACGCGCTGACGGCAAACCGGCTGCCCGCCGTAGCCTTCGTACGCGCAGCCACGAAGAAGCGATCCTGAAGGACATCGTCGCGATCGCCGACGGCTATAACATGAGCATCCGCACCGCGGTGCTGGCCGACAATGCCGCGGACGAAGCTATTCTCGCCGAGGTAAGACGCCGCAAGAACAACCTGATCGTGATGGGCGTCGGCCGCCGGCCGGGCGAAAAACTGTATTTCGGCGATACCGCCTCTTCGCTGCTGGAAAACGCCGAATGTTCGCTGCTGTTCGTGGCGAGTTGAGCAGCGCCACTCCCTGCTGCCTGCAACCCCGTATTTTCATTGCAACCATACATTGCGTCCGCACGCATTTGCTGTATTGTTCAGCTGCGCCACCACGGCGCGAGGGAGGATTCCATGGCCACAAAACCCGCCGCCGCCGCGCAAAGCGGCGTCTTTATCGTCGATATTTCCGCTTTATCGTCGATATTTCCGCTTTGAATCTATCTAAAGGCGCGCTGCAGGAAATGGAAAAGGCGATCAATACCACCGTTGACAAGCAGCTTGCCGGTCTCGATCTGCGCGTCGGCAGCAAAGGCATTGTCGGCAAGCGGCCCGAATGGTACGGCCGTTGGATCTACTCCAACATCATCGCCAATCAGCGGTAATTCGCCGTCCGCGATGACCAAGCTCTGCCCGAGCGCTCCTTGCGAAGAGGATGGGCTGCTCATCGGCATCGTTCAGCCGGACGCCACGGTGGCGATCGCCGCGCGTGCCATGCCGCTCAGCCGCGAATTTGTCGAAGCCGCCAGCGCCGGCCGCAAGCCGGAAATGCGGTTCCGCTTTGCCGGCGCCTGCGTGGAGCAGAACTGCGCGCAATGGAAAAAGGGCAAATGCGGAATTCCCGACCGGGTACGCAAATCGCTGGTGGATCATGAGTTGCCCGCGGCGGTGCAGACCTGCGCGATCCGCGCCGATTGCCGCTGGTTCGCGCAGGATTCCTATGCCGCGTGCAAGATTTGTCCGCTGGTGACGACGCAACGCTTGGCGTGAATACGGCCTCGGCCGCTATTCGTCGGCTTCGGCCTTGCCGCCGCTGGGCGCGCCGCGGAACTTGTTGTTGGTGAGGAAACGTTCGGGCCTGATACGTCCGGCATCCCCGCGGTTGCCGCGCCAGTTGGCCAGCTCCCTGAGCGTCAGCGCGAAGCTGCGGCCCGCGCTGTCGATCCAGGTGAGGCCGTCGGAGCCTTTGAAGGTCGCCACGTCCGATAGCCCGCCATCCTTGTAGCGCTGCAGCCGCACGCCGCGCCCGCGCGTCATCTCCGGCACCTGGTCGAGCTTGAAGATCACCATCTTGCGGTTCTCGCCGATGGTGGCGGCAAGCTCGCCGTCGACCGTGGTCATCGCGACCGCCTTGTCGGGCGCCTTGAGGTTGAGCACCTGCTTGCCCTTGCGGGTGGTGCCGAGCACTTCGTCTTCCGGCACCACGAAGCCGTTGCCCAGGTAGCTCGCCACCAGGAATTTGCGCCCGCCCTGGTAGGCGAGCGCCGCCACCACGTCGGCGTCCTGCTCGAGATCAAAATACATTCGCACCGGCTCGCCGTGGCCGCGGCCGCCCGGCAGCTTCGCGGCATCGAGGGTGTAGAAGCGCCCGTTGCTGCCGAAGATCAGGACCTTGGCGGTGGTCTCGGTCGGGAACGCGAATTTAAGCGCGTCGTCGGACTTAAAAGTGACGCCTGACATATCGCTGACATGACCGCGCAACGCGCGGATCCAACCCTTTTCCGAGACGACGACGGTGATCGGCTCGCGCACCACCATCGCCTCCTCGATCGCGGCCTCGTCGTGCTCCGGCGCCTGGCCAAATCCGGTGCGCCGCTTGCCGAGATCGGTCTTCGGCCCGAAGCTGACCTTCAATTCCTTGATCTGGCCGGCGATGGTGTTCCATTGCTGATCAGTCGAGCCGATGAGCGATTTGACCTTGGTGCGCTCTTCCCGCAGCGCCTTCTCCTCGGCGCGGATCTCCATCTCTTCGAGCTTGCGCAAATTACGCAGCCGCATGTTGAGGATGGCGTCGGCCTGCACGTCGGTAAGCTTGAAGGTCTTCATCAGGACGGGCTTGGGCTCGTCCTGGCTGCGGATGATCTTGATCACCTTGTCGAGGTTGAGATAGGCGATCAGATAGCCGCCGAGCATCTCCAGCCGGTGCTCGATCTCCGCCAGCCGGTGTTTGGAGCGCCGCACTAACACGTCGCGCCGATGGTCGAGCCATTCGCGCAAAACCTCGGCGAGGCCGAGCACTTGGGGAATGCGGCCTTTCACCAGCACATTCATGTTGAGCGGAATGCGGTTTTCGAGCTCGGTGAGCTTGAACAGCGACTCCATCATCAATTCGGCGTCGACCGTGCGCGCACGCGGCTCGATCACCAGCCGCACGTCCTCGGCCGATTCATCGCGCACATCGGCGACCAGCGGCAGCTTTTTCTCGTTGAGCAGTTCGGCGATCTTCTCGACCAGGCGCGACTTCTGCACCAGCCACGGCATTTCGGTGATGACGACGACATAGGTGCCGCGGCCGGTGTCCTCGGTCGCCCAGCGCGCGCGCACGCGGAACGAGCCGCGGCCGGTGCTGTAGGCTTCCGCGATCGCCTCCGGCGGATCGACCACCAGACCGCCGGTCGGGAAGTCCGGGCCCTTGACGTATTTGAGCAGGGTGCGGCTGCGCGCCTTCGGATTGTCGATCAGGAACAGCGCCGCGTCGCATAATTCGGCCGCGTTGTGCGGCGGTATCGAGGTCGCCATGCCGACCGCGATGCCCTGCGACCCGTTGGCCAGCAGATTGGGAAACGCCGCCGGCAGCACCACAGGTTCTTCGCCGGTACCGTCGTAGCTCGGCCGGAAATCGACCGCATCCTCATCGATACCGTCGATCAGCAGGCGCGCCACTTCAGTGAGCCGCGCCTCGGTGTAGCGCATGGCGGCGGCGTTATCGCCGTCGATGTTGCCGAAATTGCCCTGCCCGTCCACCAGCGGATAGCGCTGGGCGAAGTCCTGCGCCAGCCGCACCAGGGCGTCGTAGATCGCTTGGTCGCCGTGCGGATGGAAATTTCCCATCACGTCGCCGACAACCTTGGCGGATTTCTTGAAGGCGGCGCCGGGGTCGAGGCGCAACAGGCGCATGCCGTAGAGAATGCGCCGGTGCACCGGTTTGAGCCCGTCGCGCGCATCCGGCAGCGCGCGATTCATGATGGTCGACAGGGCGTAGGCGAGATAGCGCTCCTCGAGCGCCTCGCGCAGTCCAACCTCTTCAACCGCCCCCTTCTCGGGGGGAATCAGTCTCTTGCCCATAATTGATAGCTACTGCGTCATTCCGCGATGAACAAGCGATGAACATCCCGGCCATCTAATCTTCGAAATTTGATCTGTATCATTACCACCTTACGAGGCGCTACGGCGTTATCTAGCGCGCAACTACAGTGGTATGAGCTTTATTGAGATGCAGGACCGGCTGCTGCGGCTTCCCCCGCTTCTGCTGGGTTTTGCCTGACCGGCTTGTTTTTCTGGCTCGCTATGTGCTCGAACCGCACCGGCTCGCATTTTTCGACGCGCGACAACCGCTGATTTCGGCGGTCAGCGCATCTGGCGTTTCCGCCCAAGCCGCCTGACGGCTGGGCTTGCGCAGTCGGCCAGACAACAATCGGGCCGGCGGCTTGCGCCCGCCGGCCCGTCAATCCAAACGCTCGTGGCGCCCTTACCTCTACCAACGGCGCCAGCGCCGCCAGTGACGGTAACGAGCTCGGCGCCATTGAGCTTGTACGACCGACGAAGTTGCGTCGGCTGCCGAGCCGATCGCCTGGCCGTTCGTTGGAGCCGCTTGCGTGGCCGGCATGCTGATGAGGCCAAGAGCTATGGCCAACATCGTTGCGACTAGTGTTCTTCGCATTAAGTTCACCTCCTCTCCTTCCGCTTCAGCAATTGCGTCAGGACGACGGTTAGGCGTCGTTCGCCTACTTAATGCACGGCGACCAAAGTCAGTTCCATGGTCGTCGCTGTACCATTCGTCCGAATGGGCTTATGCTGCATCAAGGAACTACCCAACACAAGCATCCTAGTTCATTGATCCAGGTCAATAACAGCTCCGGCCGTCTGAACTGATCCGACCGCTGTCGAAGGCGGCTTTGCTCAGCCAATTCAAGATTTCGAGACCGACCTGTTCATCCTACGTTCATAAACTGCGGACCAGCTCGGAGCTGCCGTCGAAGACAATGTGTCGCGGTAGCTGTGCGACGTGCGGCATTTCCGCCCACAACCCGCAAAACATCATCGACCGCCCGCTGACAGCCGGTGGCCGGTCCGACCCCTCGTCGAACGGTAATCCATTCAGTCGGTCGCGTTGCGTGAACGGACCATTGATTCATGGTAGACTTTAATAAACGGAGAAAAGATTTTGTAGATGACGTTCTTTGCAACCAGCGTGTCGTGCAAGGCCAGATAGTCGATGCCGGTGTAGATGAAGCAATTCATCGCGTCCTGTGGCGTCTCGACGATGGGCTCGCCCTTGATATTGAACGACGTGTTGACCAGGACCGGCACGCCGGTCAGCTTGTCGAATTCCATGAGCAGATCATACATCCGCTCGTTCTGTTCCGGCCGGACGGTTTGGACGCGGGCGGTGCCGTCGACGTGGACGATCGCCGGAATGCGGTCCTTCCATTCCGGGCGAACATGCTTGGCGCGCAGCATGAACGGTGATTCGTCCTCGCCAACGAAAATGTCCTTGGCCCTTTCATAGGGCACGATCGGCGCAAACGGACGGAAGGCCTGCCGGAACTTCACCCGCTTGTTCAGGATGTCCTTCATCTCGGCCCGGCGCGGGTCGCCCAGGATGCTCCGATTGCCGAGCGCGCGCGGACCGAATTCGGAGCGACCCTGGAACCAGCCGCACACGTTACCCTCCGACAGCAGCTTTGCCGTTTCGCTGCAGATGCTTTGGCCGGGCCCGTTGAACGTCTTGCGGGTGACCAGCAGCGGATTGCCGGCGCGCTGTACGACATCATCCGTGTGCGTAACGCCGAGCGTCGCCTCCTTCATCACGAATGCGCGCGAGTTTTTCTGAATTGCCAGGTGGCCATAATAGGCGCAGCCAATCGAGATTCCGTTGTCGCCGGCGGCGGGCTGGATCCAGACATTGTCGAATCCCGCCTCGCGCACGATGCGTCCGTTCGCGATGCAGTTGAGCGCCACGCCACCGGCGAGGCACAGGTTCCTGGCGCCGGTCGTTTCACGCAGCCATCGCGCGCGTTCGAGCAGCACTTTCTCGGTGTCGTCCTGAATGCGCCACGCCATGTCTTCCCAATGTTTCATGGCCGGACTCGCTTCCCACTTCTTGTCGTCCGGCGTCCAGGGCTGGTTGAATTCCACGCCCCACTCAGGAACACACAACTCGCCATTCTTGAACTCGATCAGCGGCTTTATGCCGTTGGGGCGGCCATAGGGCGCGAGGCCCATCACCTCTCCGCACTTGTTCCAGTCGGCAAAAATGTAACTCGAGACGCGGCTATAGAGCGCTCCGAGGCCTTCCATATGGAAAAACTCGTCGCTCAGAAGTCCGCGGCAGGGTTGCAGCCACACTTTTTTCAGTGTCTCGAGTTTGCTGCCCTTGAACTTGTAGTAACTCTCGGATTCGCGGGCGAGCGGATTGACGCCCGCGGTGAGTTGACCTGGCTCCTTGATGTCCGAACTGTAGCTGCCGACACCGTCCACCACCATCACGACGCCCTCGTCGAAGGGGCAGACCGCAAATGCGCTGTAGGCATGCGCGAGATGGTGGGAGACCGTCACCACCTTGTCCGATTTTGAAAGATAGAGTGGGTTTTTGGCCGCTTGGGCTCGTTCATTGGCGGCCAGGTTGCCCTCGTAAACCAGGCGAATTTCCAGGTCCTCGACCGGCATGACGTAGCAATTGCGCACCACCAGATCGACATCGTCGAGCGTGATGCCCTCGGCTTGCAGACAATAGTCGACGACTTCCTGAAAAAACCCGCCAGCATGCTTTGCGCGCGTTATCCGCTCCTTCTCGATCGCGTAGGCGATCTCGCCGTCGCGCAGCAGGCACGCGCTGACGTCGTGGTCGTAGGCGTTTATTCCAAGGACGTAGGTGTGTTTCTTAGACATTGGTCTCGTGCTGCTAACAGGTTCTGGCCAGCGTGCCGCCATTTTCTTCTGTCAATTTGTTCGACGCGTCTTCGGATTCGATCGAGCTAATGTTGCATCATGTCGCATGATACATGCAATGCTTTGCGACGTGCTCGGCCCGGTCCTATGGCGCAACTCCGATGATCCAGCTAACATACACGGCGAAGTTGAAGGCTGGGCGCGGGCGAAATGAAAACGGTAAAACGCATTGCCTCCGATCGCTGCTGCGGCGTGATCGTCGACCTCCAGGGCTTTTTCCTGGCGCAGGTGGACAAACGCCTTCGTTCCAGGATCAAGACGAATACCAGCAATTTGGTACGTCTGCTCAGTCATTTCCAAATCCCGATCGTCGTAACGCTTGAGCGGCCCGTCGAACTCAAGGGATCATTGCCGAAAGAAATTGGCAAGCACTTGGACGATCGCGCTCGGACTTTCGAAAAAGACTTCTTCGATTTGTGCAAGGACAAAGAAATAAAACACCATCTTGGGCTTCTAAAAAGGCAACAGGTGATCGTGGCGGGCTGCGAAACAGACGTCTGTGTGTTGCAGTCATGCCTCGGCCTTCTCAGCCTTGGCTATGATGTCTACGTGATGGAGGAGCTGATATTTTCCTCATCGCGCAACGTCGATGTGGCGATTGCGCGCATGAAAGCCGAAGGTGTCATTTTCTCGACGTACAAGAGCCTCTATTACGAGCTGATCGAGACTGTGGAGGGCGGCCTTGAGGCTTTCGGACCTTTCCCCGAAGACCTTCCCGATTCGGCGGTTCAATAATCCTTCTACAAAGGGGGACGGAGAAGCTTGCTGGCTGGCGTAGCAAGTAGTTGTCAGATGGCCAACGCGCTGCGCGGACCGCGCAGCAGCGCCGCAATGAAATGCGCGCGTTCGTCGGTGAGCGTCAGCCCGCGCGGCTCCAGCACATAGCGCGCCAGAAAAATCCCGGTGAGCGCAAAGCCGTCGGCGAGATCGCGGCCGCCCGGCAGCGCATCGCAGTCGCGCAGGAAGGCCGGCAAGCGCAGCATCTTGTCGGCCCAAGGCTCGCCGGCTGCGCGCGAGACCGCCCGTCCCGATTTCGGCGAGACATAGATGAGCTCATCGGTCGCGCCGGTCGCCGCGCATTGCGCGAGATCGAGGCCGAAACCGAGCTCCGACAGCAGCTGTAATTCGAAACGTACCACCAGCGGCGCCGCTAGCACCGGATCCTCGAGCCGATCGAGGATTTCCTCGAACACCGAATAGAGGCCGGCATGCGGGTCGCGCTCAGGCAGCAGCCGCATCAACGCGGCAAGGTGGGTCACGCCATAGATCGCATGCGACGCCGCGAAGAAATTCGACGCGCGCAGCCGCAAGCCCTCCACCGTGTAGTTGCCGAGATGCTCGTCGAGCCGCGCCCGCCAGTTCGCGCTCACACTGTTGCCGGTCTGCAGCACCGGCTTGAGGCGGGAGCCGAAACCGCCGCGCACCAGTCCGAAATGGCGGCCATGCGCGCGCGTCATCAGTTCGAGGATGCCGCTGGCCTCCCCGTGCCGCTTGACGCCGATCACGATGCCTTCATCGGTCCATTGCATGAGGTTGTCATTCCGGGCGCGGGCGAAAGCCCGCGAACCCAGAATCCATACTCCCAGAATCGAAGAAAATCACGGCGACTGGCGCGTTCACTCCTTGGGAAACTCCAGCCCCATCGCGCGGTAGCGCTCCGGATCGTCACCCCAGCCCTCGCGCACCTTTACGAACAGAAACAGGTGCACCTTGGCCTCCACGATCTCGGCGATTTCCCTGCGCGCCGACTCGCCGATCGCCTTGAGGGTCTGGCCGCCCTTGCCGATCACGATCTTGCGCTGACTCTCGCGCTCCACATAGATCGTCTGCTCGACGCGGATATTGCCGCCGCGCAGTTCCTTCCACGACTCGGTCTCGACCGTTGAATGATAGGGCAGCTCCTGATGCAGCCGCTCGAACAGCTTTTCGCGCGTGATCTCCGCCGCAAGCTGCCGCATCGGCGCGTCCGACATCTGGTCGGGCGGATACAGCCACGGGCTTGCCGGCATGCGCTCGGCGAGCCAGCTCTTGAGATCGGCGACGCCGTCGCGCTTAAGCGCCGAAATCATGAAAGTCGCCTCGAACCGGGCCTTGTCGTTGGCGGCTTTGGTCAAGGTCAGCAGCGTATCCCGGGGAACCAGGTCGATCTTGTTGAGGATCAAGATTTTCGCCGGCTTCACCTCGGCGAGCCGGTCGAGGATCGATTCCGCCTCCTCGTCGAGACCCTTGCGCGCATCGATCAGCACGCCGACCAGATCGGCCTCGTGCGCGCCGCTCCATGCCGTCGTCACCATGGCGCGATCGAGCCGCCGGCGCGGCGCGAAGATTCCCGGCGTGTCGACGAAGATGATTTGCGACCGGCCTTCGATCGTGATGCCGCGGATCAGCGCGCGGGTGGTCTGCACCTTGCGCGAGACAATGGTAACCTTCGAGCCGACCAGCGCGTTGAGCAGCGTCGATTTGCCGGCATTGGGTGCGCCGATCAACGCCACAAAACCGCAACGGGTGTCGCCCAAGCTCTTGGTCACATTGGGCGCCGGTGCATCAACCATCAAGCTTGTCCACCGACACGCCGACGCGCGTGAGCATGGCGGCGGCGGCGCCCTGTTCGGCGGCGCGCTTCGAACTGCCCAAGCCCTCGGCCGGCGGCCGGTCGGGGAGCACCACCGCGACGCGGAATTCCGGATCGTGATGCGGCCCGGTGCGCGCGAGCTCGCGATAGGCCGGCGTCGGCAGCCCGCGCGCCTGCGCCCATTCCTGCAGCATGGTTTTCGGATCGCGCAAAGGCCGCAGCGGCTTGAGCATGCGCTCGTTCCAGAACCGCGCGATCAGCGCGTCGGCCGCATCGTAGCCGCCGTCGATGAACGCCGCGCCCACCAGCGCCTCGCAGACATCCGCCAGAATGGTGGCGCGCATCCGGCCGCCGGCGTGCGATTCCGAGTTGCCGAGCTTGAGCGCAGGCCCGAGATCCATCGCTTTCGCCACCTCCGCGCATGTTTCCTTCCGCACCAGATCGGCAAGCCGGCGCGACAGCTCGCCCTCATTCGCTTTCGGAAAGGCGCGATAGAGCATATCGGAGATGACCAGGCCGAGCACATGGTCGCCGAGGAATTCCAGCCGCTGGTAGCTGGCGGCGCGGTTTTGCGGGCCGCCGGACAGCGCCGAAATATGCGTGAGCGCGCGTTCAAGCAGCACCTTGTCGGCGAACTTGTAGCCGATCCGGTCCTCGAGCGCCGTTCTGTCCTTGGCCTTGCGGCTCATCTGACGATCGTGAATAGCCTGTTCCAGCGCACCGAAACCGGCCAACGCCAGAATTGCCAGGCGCGCTCGCCTTCGTAGACCGAGAAGAAGATGATCTGCGCGCGGCCGACGATGTTCTCGAACGGCACCATGCCGACCTGCGAGAAACGGCTGTCGGTCGAATTGTCGCGATTGTCGCCCATCATGAAATAATGGTCGGGCGGCACCGTGTAGACCTG
>DATBZY010000308.1:0-3234 GCA_036512915.1 Pseudolabrys sp.
CGCCGGAATGTCGACATTGTCCACGCCGATGCCGGCGCGGCCGATCACCTTCAGATTCTTCGCCCGCTCGAGAATCTTGGGCGTCACTTTGGTGGCCGAGCGGATGGCGAGGCCGTCGTAATTGCCGATGAGCTCGGCGAGCTTGTCCTTGTCCTTGCCGAGATTGGGCTGGAAATCGACCTCGATGCCACGATCCTTGAAGATCTGCACGGCGGCGGGCGACAGCGAATCGGAGATGAGAACTTTGGGCATGGCGATGACTGCTCTTTTAAATTGGTTCAGTTATTGGCACCTCTCCCCGCTTGCGGGGAGAGGAATAAAGGGCTCACGCCGCTTTCGGCAGCGCGGCTTTGGCCTCGCTGAACGCCCAATCGAGCCAGGGCGTGAGCGCCTCGATGTCGCTCGCCTCTACCGTCGCCCCGCACCAGATGCGCAGGCCCGGCGGCGCGTCGCGGTAATAGGCGATGTCGTAGGCGACGCCTTCTTTCTCCAACAGGCCTGCGAGGACCTTGGCGAAACCCGCCTGATCGTCGGCCGACAACCGCGTCACCACCGGATCGACGACTTTCAGGCACACCGAGGTGTTCGAGCGCTCGTGCGCATTCTTGGCGAGATGGCCGACCCAAGGCGTGACCGCGACCCAGTCGGCAAGCGCCTTGGCGTTGGCATCCGAGCGCGCGATGGTCGCAGTAAGCCCGCCGACCGATTTCGCCCATTGCAGCGTGTCGAGATAGTCCTCGACGCAAAGCATGGACGGCGTGTTGATGGTCTCGCCGGCGAAAATGCCTTCGTTGATCTTGCCGCCCTTGGTCATGCGGAAGATTTTCGGCAGCGGCCAGGCCGGCTTGTAGCTCTCGAGCCGCGCGACCGCGCGCGGAGAGAGAATGAGCATGCCGTGCGCGCCTTCGCCGCCGAGCGCCTTCTGCCAGGAGAAGGTGACGACATCGAGCTTGGGCCAGTCGAGCCGTTGCGCAAACGCCGCCGAGGTGGCGTCGCAAATGGTCAGGCCCGCGCGATCACCGGCGATCCAATCGCCGTTCGGCACGCGCACGCCGGAGGTGGTGCCGTTCCAGGTGAACACCACGTCAGTGTTGAAATCGACTTTTCCGAGATCGGGCAACTCGCCATAGGGCGCCTTGAGCACCGTGACGTCTTTGAGCTTGAGCTGCTTCTCGACGTCGGTCACCCAGCCTTCGCCGAAGGATTCCCAGGTGAGCATGGTCACGGCCTTAGCGCCCAGCAGCGACCACAGCGCCATTTCCACCGCGCCGGTATCGGAGGCCGGCACGATGCCGATGCGATAGGCGGCGGGAACTTCGAGTAGCTCGCGGGTGAGATCGATGGCGCGCTTGAGCTTCGCCTTGCCGATCTTGGATCGGTGCGAGCGTCCGAGAACCGCGTCGGTGAGGGCTTGCAGGCTCCAGCCCGGGCGCTTGGCGCAGGGGCCGGACGAAAAGTGCGGAATGGACGGCCGCACGCCGGGCTTGGTCGCTGTCATGGTCTATCCTTCCAGATAGGTGCCCCTCGTTGGGGAGGGGTGTCCCACTGGCGGGAATAGGCGACTTAAGAGCCGCGGTCAACTCGGGCGGTGTGGGAAAAAAGGATGATGGCGGCGGCAGGCGGGGCTGACCCGCAGCGCAGACGCTAGAATTTCACGCCGATGCCGACCCGGCCGGTATTGATGTTGCTTCTCATCCCGCTGACCGGGGCGAAGGCGACCAGCTCCCATTCGGCGCGGAGGAATACGTTGGGAAGTACCGCCACATCTACGCCGAGGCCGGCGACGAAGCCGCCGACGATGGCGTTGTCCTTGTTGTTGCTTTGGGTTTCCGTGTTGGGGCCAAAGGTGGCGCCCGTCGTGGCGTTGGCGCCGCTGGCTGTCACCGTCGCGCTCGACGTGTAGTTGAACCGGCCGACTGCGGCGCCGAGTACGGCATAGGGCAGAAACTGGCCGAACGCATAGCCGGCGCGGCCACGAAGGGTCGCATAGTCGACGAGCTTGAGCGACGACTGCGCCACGATCTTGACCTGGTTGGTGTAACCGTCCGTGATTTTGGGGCAATATCGCCGCCATCACCCCGCCCGGCATTTCGCTGCGCATCGTCGAACGCGCGCCCGATGCCTTCACGGTGTTGGCGCTGGTGGGCGCCGGAGTCGGCATCAGCGTGCTGTCGGAATCGCTCAGCCGCATCGCCATGCCCGGCGTGACTTTTCGTAAGCTCGTCGGTGTGACGCGAACGGCCGACCACGCCATGGTCTACCGCAAGAATGAACACGCGCCGGTGGTGAAAGCTTTCATCGAATCCCTACGCGCCAGGACCCGCACGCTCTGAATGCACGAGTTGGCGATCGAACATCGCGAAAATCTCGCGCCAATCCGCCTCGGCCGCGGCGCCGTCGTAAAGGTCGCGATCGGGCAGCGCGTAGCCGTGGTTGGCGCCGGCATGTCGGTTGAAGCGATAGGCGAGA
The DNA here is from genome assembly GCA_036512915.1 of Pseudolabrys sp. GTDB lineage: Bacteria > Pseudomonadota > Alphaproteobacteria > Rhizobiales > Xanthobacteraceae > Pseudolabrys. Next base: position 2,470 of record DATBZY010000308.1, read on the forward strand.
TCGGCGCGCCCTGCGAACGCCCGCTCGAGCGCGGCGAGCATGTCCGGCGTGGCAAAGCGGTCGCGCTCGCCGTAGCCGCAATAGACCTCGCCACGCATGAGATGCGCGAGGCGATGCGGCGAATCCGCTGCGTCGGTGACCAGCCCGCTCCCGTGCAGGCTCGCGTTGGCGCGAAATCGGTCGGGAAACTCCTGCGCGGCGTGGAGGGCTACCCGGCCGCCCATGCAGAAGCCGACCGATCCGGCCGCCCCGCCATCGACCGGTTCGCTGCGACAAAAATCGAGAATCGCCGCAATATCGGTGCGCGCCGTCTGCCGGTTTAGCGCCGCTGCATGGCTGCGAATCTCCTCTTGCAGCGCGACCGGCAGCGTGTCGAACGACACCATCTTGCCGGCGGCGTTGCGGCGCTCGTAGCGGACTTTTCCTTCGCGATAGAAGAGATTCGGCACGACGCAGTAGTAGCCATGGGCTGCAACGCGGCGCGCAATCGCAAACAGTTCCTCGCGCAGACCCCAGACGTCCATGAACAGCACCACCAGCGCAAATCGGCCACCGCCGTCCGGGATGGGCGGCGTAGCCGTCCATCGTCCCGTCCGCGGTAGATATCTCGACCGACTTTTCAATCAAATGGGTATCCCCTTCACTCACGTAGCCTCAAGGGCTGGGGCTGGATCGTTGGCGGCAATGATCTGATGGTACGGTGCCGGCCCGCTGGCGACGGCCTGCTGGACGAGGCGATGGAAGAGCAGTCCGCGGGCCTGGGAG
>DATBZY010000309.1:0-6843 GCA_036512915.1 Pseudolabrys sp.
GAGGTCGAGCGGCTCGAGCGCCGGCTCCTGGTCCTGGCCACCGTCGGCTCGGCCGGCCCCTTCATCGGCCTGTTCGGCACGGTCTGGGGCATCATGACCAGCTTCCAGTCGATCGCCGCCTCCAAGAATACCTCGCTGGCGGTGGTGGCGCCGGGCATCGCGGAAGCGCTGTTTGCGACCGCAATCGGCCTTGTCGCCGCCATACCGGCGACCATTTTCTATAACAAGTTCGCCGGCGAGGTGAACAAACAGGCCCAACGGCTGGAGGGGTTCGCCGACGAGTTTGCCGCCATTTTGTCGCGGCAGATCGACGAGCGCGGGTGAGGGGTCCATGGCAGCCAATGCCGGCACGCCGGTCGTCGGAAGAAGGCGGCATCATCGTCAGCGGGTGATGAGCGAGATCAACGTCACGCCGATGGTGGACGTGATGCTCGTGCTGCTCATCATTTTCATGGTGTCGGCGCCGCTGCTCACGGTCGGGGTGCCGATCGACCTGCCGCAGAGCCAGGCCAAGAGTCTCGACCAGGACAAGGAGCCGCTGACTCTGTCGGTCACCGACAAGGGCCAGGTTTTCCTGCAAAATGCCGAAATCGACGTGAACGATCTGATCCCCAAGCTGCAGGCGGTGGCGCAGGCGCGCGGGGGCAATGAAGCGCGCATCTATTTGCGCGGCGACAAGAAGGTGGATTACGGGACCATGATGAAGGTGATGGGGCGGTTGTCGGCAGCCGGGTTCCATCGGGTCGCCTTGGTCACCGAATTCGAGCAGGGCTCGAAATAATAATGCAGATGCGTACCGCCTCAGTGATTTCGACCGGCCTGCACGTGGCGGTGCTGCTGTTCGCGGTGGTGTCGTTTACCGGCAAGGCCTTCGAGGTCACGCCGGCGGAATCGCTGCCGGTCGACCTGATCAACGAGAAGGAGTTCTCCGAGCTCACCAAGGGCACCAAGGAGGCGCCCAAGGTCGAGAAGCAAATGCCGCTGGTGGAGAAGAAGGACGATCCGAAGCCGGCCGAAACTCCGGCGCCCAAGGTCACCGAGAAAAAGGAAATCAAGGCCGCGGTGGAAAAGACGGCGGAGCCGCAACCGGCGCCCAAGCCCGATCCGATCGCCGAGAAAATCAATAAGCAGGAAGATCAGAAACAGGACGCCAAGGCGGAGCCGAAGCCGCTGCCGCCGAAGAAGCCGGAACCCAAACAGCCGAAGTTCGACGCCAACAAGATCGCGGCCTTGCTCGACAAACGCGATCCGCAACGCAACGCCGCGACCGGCGCCGAGCTCAATTCGGCGCCTTCACTCGGTGTCGCCAGCGGCAACGCGGCCAGGCTTTCGGCATCGGAGCTCGACGCGCTGCGCGCCCGGCTAATGGCGCTATGGAATCCGCCGATCGGCGCGCAGGACGCGGATAGTTACCAAATCACGATTCGGATCAGGTTCAAGCGTGACGGCACGCTGGATATCGGCCCCCAGGTTATGACGAGCGGAAGTGGCGCCCGTTTTAATGCGATGCGCGACAGCGCCGTGCGGGCGGTCCTCGTCGGCCAGCCCTACACCATGCTTCGTCCCGAGCACTACGAGACCTGGAAAGAGATGGACTTCACCTTCGACACCAAAGAAATGTTCCACGATATTCCCGTGAGATGACCCACCTTATGACCGATAGTAATTTCAAGCTGAACCGCCGCCGTCTGCTGGTCGGCGCGGGCGCCGGCGCGCTCGCCGCCCTCGCTCCGCGACCGGCGAGCGCCGTGCTGCGCGTGGAAATCACGCAAGGCAATGTTCAGCCGATGCCGATTGCGTTGCCCGACTTCCTGGCGGGTGCGCCGACCGAAACGGAAACCGCGCGCAACGTCACCGCCGTCATCGCCAACAATCTTCAGCGCAGCGGCTTGTTCGCGCCGATCAATCCGCAGGCGTTCACCGAGAAAATCACCAATAGCGATGCGGTGCCGCGCTTTCCCGACTGGCGCGTCATCAATGCGCAGGCGCTGGTCACCGGCCGCATCACCAAGCAGGGCGACGGACGGCTGAAGGCCGAATTCCGTCTGTGGGACGTGTTCGCGGGCCAGCAGCTCGACGGCAAACAGTATTTCACCACGCCCGACAACTGGCGGCGCATCGCGCACATCATTTCCGACGCGATTTATGAGACGCTTACCGGCGAGAAGGGCTATTTCGACAGCCGCATCGTGTTCGTTGACGAGACCGGCCCGAAGGATCGGCGGGTCAAGCGCCTCGCCATCATGGATCAGGACGGCGCCGGCGTGCGCTACCTCACGCGCGGCGACGACCTGGTGCTCACGCCGCGCTTCAATCCGTCCACGCAAGAGATCACCTACATGTCCTACGGGCAGGGTGACCCGCGCGTCTATCTGCTCAACATCGAGACCGGGCAGCGCGAAATCGTCGGCAATTTCCCCGGCATGACATTCGCCCCGAGATTTTCGCCGGACGGCCAGCGCGTGATTCTGAGCCTGCAACAGGGCAGCAATGCCAATCTGTTCGTGATGGACCTGCGCTCGAAGGCGACGACCCGGCTCACCGATACGCCGGCGATCGACACCGCGCCGTGCTATTCGCCGGACGGCAGCCGCATCTGCTTCGAGAGCGACCGCGGCGGCACGCAGCAGATCTACGTGATGTCGGCGAATGGCGGCGCGGCGCAGCGCATCAGTTTCGGCGAAGGGCATCACTCGACGCCGGTATGGTCGCCGCGCGGCGACTACATCGCCTTCACCGGCCAGGCGCGCGGGCGATTCTCCATCGGCATCCTCAAGCCGGACGGCTCCGGCGAGCGCATCCTCACCGAGGGCTTCCACAACGAGGGGCCGACCTTCGCCCCGAACGGGCGGGTGCTGATGTTCTTCCGCGACCCCGGCAACGGCCCGTCGCTGTTTACGATCGACATCACCGGCCGCAACGAACTCAAAGTTCCAACCCCGAGTCTGGCCTCGGATCCGGCCTGGTCGCCGCTGCTGTCGTGAGCCGCATGATCCCGAAAAGTGGGAACCGGTTTTCGGAAAAGATCATGCGCAGACAAAACGTCGCCTTATTCACCGGGTCTTAACCATGAGAGACGGTTTACGCAGCTCCGACAATTCTAATGGCGCTGTGCAAGGTTCCATCAAGGTTGATGGAACGTTCGCTTAACGAACGTTCTGTTAGACGAACATGAATGCGCATGATCCCGAAAAGTGGGTACCGGTTTTTGGAAAGATCATGCGCCACGCAAACGTCCGGTCAGTGCACGAAAATGGAGTCACCGGAATGATCGATATCAGACAAATGCTACGTGGCGTTCGGCTTGCGGCCGTATTGGTCGCGGCGCTGGCGATTTCGGCCTGCGCCAACAAGCCGGCCGACGACGCGCAAGCGAACGCGGCCGGTATGGCGACGCCCGGCAGCCAGCAGGATTTCGTGGTCAATGTCGGCGACCGCGTGTTCTTCGAAACCGACTCGACCGAGCTCACGCCGCAGTCGCGCGCGACGCTCGACAAGCAGGCGCAGTGGCTCACCAACTACAGCCAGTATGCCTTCACCGTCGAAGGCCATGCCGACGAGCGCGGCACGCGCGAATACAACATCGCGTTGGGCGCCCGCCGGGCGCAGGGCGTGCGCGATTATCTGATCTCGCGCGGCATCCAGGCCAACCGCATGCGCACCATCTCCTACGGCAAGGAGCGGCCGGTGGCGGTGTGCAACGACATCTCCTGCTGGTCGCAGAACCGCCGCGCGGTCACGGTGCTCAACGCCAGTTCGTAACGGCGGCGGGCGTCTCGCGCGCAAAAACGTCATGCCCGGCTAAATGCCGGGCATTCACGTCTTTTTTGGCTGAAAGCAGGGCGTGGATGGTGGTGACAGGCCGCCAGTCACAATTTCGACGCAGCCCGCCTTATGCTACCCCTATGGGGAATTTGACGGCTGCAAATTGCGTAGGACTATGACGCGTCCACGACATTATATCCGCATCGCGGCGCTGGCCGCGCTTCCCGTGCTGCTGTTGGCAAGCGCGGCGGTGGCGCAGGAGCAGCGCTCGTCGCCCGGCTTCCTCGACAATGTGTTCAACCGCGGCGAGTCGGCGCAGGAGCGCCAGGCGCCCCAGGTGGCGCAGGCCGACCCCGGCGATCTCACAGTGCGGCTCGACCGCATAGAAAACATGATGCGCCAGCTCACCGGCACCATCGAGCAATTGCAGTACCGCAATCAGCAGATCGAGATGCAGCTCAAGCGCATGCAGGACGACACCGAATATCGTCTGCAGCAGTTGGGCTCGAAAGGCGGCGCCGCACCCGCCGCGCCGGTCTATGCGCCGCCGGCGGCAGCGCCCGGCCGCCGTGGCGATGTGTTCGATCCCGCGCAGCGTCCGAATGCGCCGGGCGCTCCGCGCGCGCTCGGCAACGAAGCGGCGATCGCCGCGCCGGCCCAGAGTGCGGCGAACGAGCCGCCGGTTGGCGCTCCCGGCGGCCGCGCCGCCGGCGCTCCGCTCGATCTCAACGCAATGACCGGCAATGCGTCGGCGCCGCCGGCCGCCGCGATAGAAAATGCAGCGCCGGTGCAAACCTCGCAACCGGCGTCGCAGCCGGCATCGCAATTGCCGCCACCGCGCAATACCAGCGCGACCGGAACGCAGCTGGCGACGCTGCCGCCCACGGCTTCGCCGCAGGACGAATACGACATGGCTTACGGCTATGTGCTGCACAAAGACTACGCGCTCGCCGAGCAGGCGTTTCGCGATTTCCTGAAGAAATATCCGAGCGAACGGCTGGTGCCGGACGCGCAATATTGGCTGGGCGAAAGCCTGTTCCAGCGTCAGCGGTATCGCGACGCCGCGGAATCCTTCCTGGCGGTGTCGACCAAATTCGAGCACTCCGGCAAGGCGCCCGATTCGCTGCTGCGGCTCGGCCAGTCGCTGGCCGCGCTCAATCAGAAGGAAGCGGCCTGCGCCACGCTGGCGGAAGTCGGGCGCAAATTTCCGCGCGCCTCGGCGAGCGTGAAGCGCGGCGTCACGCAGGAACAAAAGCGTGCGCACTGCTAGAGCGCAATCCGGCGAAGTGGGAGCCGGTTCGCCGAAAGATTGCGCGATAAGCTAAAGTCATGATCCCGAAAAGTGGCAACCGGTTTTCGGAAAAGATCATGCCCACGCAAAAATCAGCAGCAGTTTCGGCACCGGAAACCAAATCGCTTTTCGCCGAACTCGATCATGTGCCCGCGCTGGTGCTGGCGGTCTCCGGCGGCCCGGATTCCACCGCGCTGATGATGCTGGCCGCGCGCTGGCGTGATGCGCTGAAGGTCAAGCCGAAGCTGATCGCGGTCACCGTCGATCACGGCCTGCGCGCGGCATCCACAGCTGAGGCCACCAGCGTCGGACGGCTTGCGCGCAAGCTCAAGATTCCGCACCGCATTGTGCGCTGGAGCGGCAGGAAACCGAAGACCGGACTGCAACAGGCGGCACGCCAGGCGCGCTACCGCTTGCTCGCCGAGGCGGCACGCAAAGTGGGCGCCGCGCACATCCTCACCGCGCACACGCTCGACGACCAAGCCGAGACCGTGCTGATCCGCATGGCGCGCGGCAGCGGCATCACCGGGTTGGCGGCGATGTCGCGGCTTACAAGCCTGCCTGCGAGCGGGGAGAGCGAAATCAAGCTCGTCCGCCCGCTGCTCGAGATCCCGAAGTCGCGCCTGATCGCCAGCTTGCGCGCGGCGAAAGTTCCCTTTGCCGATGACCCGTCCAATCGCGATCCGCGCTTCACCCGCGCGCGGCTGCGCGGCCTGATGCCGCAGCTCGCGCAAGAAGGCCTCGACGCCCGCCGGTTGGCGCTGCTGGCGCGGCGGCTCAAGCGTGCCGATGCCGCGATCGAAGCCGCCGTCGACCGGGCGATGGTTGAGCTGGCGGTCGATTCGGCGTCGCCCGGGCCAATCGCCTTCGACGCATTGGGTTATTCCCGGCTGCCGGCCGAGATCGCGCTGCGGCTGATCGGCCGCGCGGTCGCCAAGGCGGGCGATGAAGGCCCGGTCGAGCTCGGCAAGCTGGAAGCGCTCAAAGCTGCGCTCGATGCCGCCCAAAATGCAGGCAATAAGCAGTTTCGACGCAGCCTGGCCGGTGCTCTGGTAACGCTTGGCTTGGGCAAAATCACGGTGGAAAGGGCTCCACCGCGGCGCGGAAAGCTTTTAACCACGCGTGGACGTGGCAAAGCCAAACCAGCGAAAGCGCGCTAGAATATACAGATTCGAGCCCTTTCCCTGGGGGCTTACGGTGCCTACATTGTGACCGGGATCGACGTGAAGTCGCCACGAATTTTAGCCATAAGACACAAAGGCCGCAGCGTCGTACGCGGCGGGTAAGGACGCATGATGAACGCCAATCTGCGCAATTTCGCCCTCTGGGTGATTATTGTCCTTCTGCTGCTGGCGCTGTTCACGCTGTTCCAAAATCCGGGCCAGCGCACGACCTCGCAGGACATCTCGTTCTCGCAACTGCTCAGCGAGGTCGACCAGGGCCGCGTGCGCGACGTGGTGATCCAGGGTCCGGAAATCCACGGCACCTTCGCCAACGGCACCAGCTTCCAGACCTATGCGCCGAGCGATCCCGGCCTGGTGCAGAAGCTCTATTCCAAGGGCGTCTCGATTACCGCGCGGCCGCTGCAGGACAATGTCCCGTGGTTCGTCTCGCTGCTGGTGTCGTGGCTGCCCTTCATCGCGCTAATCGGCGTGTGGATCTTCCTGTCGCGGCAGATGCAAGGCGGCGCCGGCAAGGCCATGGGCTTCGGCAAGTCGCGCGCCAAATTGCTCGCCGAGTCGCATGGCCGCGTCACTTTCGAGGACGTCGCCGGCGTCGATGAAGCC
>DATBZY010000310.1:0-13062 GCA_036512915.1 Pseudolabrys sp.
CCGCCGGCCGCATACGGCACCACCATGGTCACCGGCCGTGTCGGCCAATCCTGTGCAACGGCCGCGTTCATCAAGGCGAGCGCCGCAAAGACGGCGGTCGGGATAGCTCTCCACATCGCAATTCACCCCGCTGGCTTGAAATTCATCGGATTTGGCTGCGTGCTTATGTGTCCGCGTCCTAGAAAGCGATGGCTCCCGGGTGGCGGATGGTCGCCTGGCGCGCTTCGGCCAGCGAGCGGGCGCCGATCTGCCCGAGCGAGGAGCGCAATTCGTCGATGTAGAGATCGATCAGGTGCCCCGGCCCCGCATCGCCGAGCGCGCCGACCGCCCACAGGAACGACTTGCCGGCAAAGGCCGCATCGGCGCCGAGCGCGAGCGCCCGCATCACGTCCTGCCCACTGCGAATGCCGCTGTCGAGCAAAATGGTTGCCCGCTTGCCGACGGCCGCGACGATGGCCGGCAGGCAATCGATCGACGGCATCAGCGCCTCGATCTGCCGGCCGCCGTGGTTCGACACCCAGATCCCTTCGATGCCGAGCGCCACCGCCTTTTCCGCGTCCTGCGGGTGCAGAATGCCCTTCACCGTCATCGGGCCCTTCCAGCGATCGCGATAGCGCGCGACTTCCTCCCATGAAAACGCGCCGCCCATTTCGCGCCGCGCAAAACGGATGACGTCGTTGGTGCCGGCGTGGTTCCCCACATAGGAGGCGATGGTGGCGAAGCGCGGATAGCCGTTGCGCAAAAGCGCCAGCAGCCATTTCGGCCGGATCGCCATTTCGTAGAGCATGCGCAGGTTCGGGCGGAATTCGCCGGCAAGCCCGGCATAGGTCTCGCGCGAGCGCGTCGTGCGCACCGGCACGTCGAGCGTGAGGATCAGCACCTTGACCGCGGCAGCCTGCGCGCGCCGCACCAGATCGAACCCGATGGCATGATCATTGTGCGAAAACCGGTAGAGCTGGAGCCAGAACACGTCGGGCGCGACTTTCGCCACGTCCTCGATGCTGGCGCCGCCGGCCACGCCCAGCGTGTAGGGAACGCGCGCGCGTTGCGCGGCCTTCGCCATCAATAAATCGGCGCCCGGCCATACGATCGACGGCCCGCCCATGGGCGCGATGCCGATCGGCGCCGCATAGCGGGTGCCGAACAGCTCGACTTCGGTCGGCGGCAACGTCGGCATGACGCCATAGCGCGGGACAATCTTGACCGCGTCGAGCGCCGCCCAATTGTCGGCGATGCCGACATCGTTGCCGGCGCCGGTATCGCCATATTCGAACGCGAAACGCGGAACGTTGCGTGGCGCGTGCTTCCGCAGCCAGGCGGAGGTTGGAAACCGGCGGTGATGTTTCTGAAAATTCGGATGTTGTCCGACCGGCGCGATGGCCGCTTGCTTTGCCGTCATGTCATGCATGGCGCATCCCCGCTTCCAACTTTCGTTATTATACGCCGGCTGGCGCGTGCGCGTCCCCGGCGATTTCAGAAGTGACTGAAGGAGGCGCGTTTGAAGCTGAGCGCCTTGCCGTCGGTTCCCAGAAAGCGGGCACCCGCGCCCGCCACGATGTGACCGATCTCACTGACCGCCACATTCGCCGCCTGCGCCGCAACGCGGAAACCCGCGGCCTTGTTCGCCGGTACGGTGCAGACGATCTCATAGTCGTCGCCGCCGGTCAGCGCCGTCTCGAGCATGCCCGGGTCGGCGGCCAGCACCGCCTTGGCCGCATCGGAGAGCGGCACCCGCGCCACCTCGATCTCGGCCGCCACGTTTGAGGCCCGGCACAGCTTGGCGAAATCGCCGGCGAGGCCGTCCGACACATCCATCGCCGCCGAGGCATGGGTGCGCACCGCCTCGGCCAGCGCATTGCGCGGCTGCGGCAGCAGATAGCGCGACACCAGATGCTGGCGCTGCGCGGTGGCAAGCTTCCAGTCCGTTCCGCCACCATTGCGCAGGCTAAGTCCCAGCGCCGCATCGCCGATGCTCCCGCTCACGAACACGCGGTCGCCCGGCTTGGCGCCGGCGCGGCGGACCATGGTGCCTTCCGGCACGCTGCCGAACATCGCGATCGAAATCGTCACCGGACCGGGCGTGCGGTCGGTATCGCCGCCGAACAGCGGACAGGCAAACAACACGGCATCGCCGCGCAGCCCTTGCGCGAAATCCGCCAGCCATGCGTCGTCGATGTCCTTAGGCAGCGCGAGCGACAGCAGAAAGCCGAGCGGGCGCGCGCCCTTGGCGGCGAGATCGGACAAATTCACGCGCAGCGCCTTGCTCGCCACCGTGTGCGCGGCATCGTCGCTAAAAAAATGCACGCCGCCGATAATGGCGTCGGTCTTGAGCACCAGATCGCAACCCGCGGGCGGCGTGATGAAGGCGGCATCGTCGGAGAGGCCGAGCGCGCCCGGGTGCGTCGCGAGCGGCCGAAAGAAACGCGCGATCAGACGATCCTCGGCCGACATGCCATCGTCGTGCGCGGTCATGGGCCTACCCGGCGGCTTGGCCGAACTCGGCCGCGCGCAATGTCCGCGCCAATTGGTCGAGCACGGCATTGACCATGCCGGTCTCGTCGCGCTCGACAAAGGCGGCCGCGACGTCGGCATATTCCGACACCACCACGCGCGCCGGCACGTCGCGGCGATGATCGAGCTCGTAGGCGCCGGCGCGCAATGCGGCGCGCAGCACCGTTTCGATGCGCTTGAGCGGCCAGCTCTTGGCCAGCGCCTCGTCGATCAGCGGGTCGAGCTTGCGCTGCTCGCGCACCACACCGGAGACGATGTCGCGGAAGAACGCCGCCTCGGCCGGAAGATATTGCGCGCCCTCGACCTCGCGGCCGAGCCAGTGGCTCTCGAACTCGGCGAGGATTTCGTTCAAGCCGGTGCCGGCGAGATCCATCTGGTAGAGCGCCTGCACGGCGGCGAGCCGCGCCGCGCCGCGCTTGTTCGCCTTGCGCGCGTCCTTGTCGCCCAGTGGCGCGCCGCGAGTCATCAGCGCCCCGCCAGACTGCGTTTGAGCTGCACCATCGCCAGCGCCGCGCGCGCGGCGGCAGCGCCCTTGTTGCGCTCGTCGGCGCCGGCGCGCGCGCGCGCCTGGGCTTCGGTATCGACGGTGACGATGCCATTGCCGATCGCTAGTTGCCGGTTCACGCTAAGATCCATCAGCGCCCGCGCCGACTCGTTCGAAACAAGTTCGAAGTGATAGGTTTCGCCTTGAATGACACAACCCAGCGCGACCACGCCGTCGTAAGGAGCGCGCTTGCGCTGCGCGGCATCGACCGCCATCGCGATCGCCGCGGGCACCTCCAGCGCCCCCGGCACCGTGATGCGGTCGTATTGCGCGCCGGCTTCATCCAGCACGCGCATGGCGCCGCCCAACAGCGCGTCGGCAATATCGTTGTAGAAGCGCGCTTCGACGATCAGCATGCGCAGCTTGTCGCGCTTTTTCACGGCGCCTCGTTTTTTGGCCATTGTTCGAATTCCTTGTTGAGCCGCGTGGTAGCAAGCAGCCGGGCGGCGAACAAGGGCTCTATTTCGTCTCCATCAGCCGCGCGGCGTAGCGCGCCATGGTGTCGATTTCTAAATTAGCGTCGTCGTCCTTGCGCAAGGTGCCGAACGTCGTCACCTGCAGGGTGTGCGGGATGATCAGCACCGAGAAAGTGTCGCCTGCCACCGCATTGACGGTGAGCGAGACTCCGTCGAGTGCAACCGAACCCTTGGGCGCGATGAAGCGGGCAAGCTCCGTCGGCGCGCGCAGCACGAAGTACGCCATATCGGTCATGTCCTCGCGCGCGATGACGGTGGCAAGCCCGTCCACGTGACCCGCGACCAGATGGCCGCCGAGCTCGTCGCCCAGCTTGAGCGGCCGCTCCAGATTGACGCGGGCACCGTGCCGCCAGCGGCCGACGCTGGTGACGCGCAAGGTCTCGTCGGCCGCGTCGACCGCGAACCAGCTGCGGCCATCCTCCTCGCCGGCATCTACCACCGTCAGGCAGACGCCGGAACAGGCGATCGATGCGCCTTCGATCAGCTCGACGCGCGGATAACGGCAGAAGATAGTGATGCGGTGCAGATTATTGGCGCGCGGTTTGACCGAACGCACCTCGCCCACATCGCTGACGATACCGGTGAACATCTACTGCTCGACCCGTTTATATTGAACCACTGTGCTCACCTAACATTTCTGCGCATGATCTCTTCCGAAAACCGGTTCCAACTTTTCGGGATCATGCGCTTGTCCGCTCGAATGTCTCGATGGTATCGGCACCGAGCCGCTCAGCTCCGCGCGCGTGTAAGCGCTCCGTCAGCGCGCTGAGCGCCATGCCTTCCAGCGCGTCGATGCCATCTGCGCCGATCGTCTTTTCTGCGCGCAGCAGCACCGCCTCGTCCACCAGATCGGCGGCGACGAAGGCGGCGGCGACGATCGGGCCGCCCTCCACCATCAGCCGGGTGATGCCCTGCTCGGCCAGAACTTTAAGCACCTCGTCGAGATTGAGCCGTCCGTTCCGGTCGCCGACACGAAATACCTTGCACCCCTTCTGCTGCAAAATTTCCTCGGCAATAGCCGACGGCTTGCGCGACGTGAACACCCAGCTTGGCGTTTCACGCACGGTCGCCACCACCGAGGTCGCCAAGGGCAGCCGCAACTGGGCATCGAGTACCACGCGCACCGGCGACCGCTCGAGCATGCCTGGCAAGCGGCAGTTTAGTTGCGGATTGTCGGACAGCACGGTGCCGATGCCGACCAGGATGGCATCGCACTGGCTACGCATCTGGAACACGCGGGCGCGCGCGACTTCGCCGGTGAGCGCGACCGGCTTGCGGCCGGCGAGCCCCACCTTGCCATCGGCCGACACCGCCAGCTTGAGCATGACATGCGGCCGCGCCTTTTGAACGCGGGTGATGTGGCCGACATGGGCGCGGCGCGCCTCGTCGGCGCCGAGACCGATATCGACCACGATCCCTTTGGCGCGCAGCCGCTCATGACCCTGCCCCGCCACTTCCGGATTGGGATCTTGCAGCGCCGATACCACGCGCGCGATGCCGGCTTTGATAATGGCATCGGCGCAAGGCGGCGACTTGCCCTGATGCGAGCACGGCTCGAGCGTCACATACATAGTCGCGCCAATTAACGTATTTTGCGCGGTCTTCTTGGCGCGGCGCAGCGCCTCGACTTCGGCATGCGGGCGGCCGCCGACCTGCGTCCAGCCGCGGCCGAGAATGATGCCGTCCTTCACGATCACCGCGCCGACCGCCGGATTGGGCCAGGTCGCCCCCAGTCCGCGCCGGCCGAGCGCCAGCGCAAGCGCCATGAAGCGCGCATCGTCCGCGCTCGCCTCAGGAGGAATCGGCGCTGTTTGCTCGTTCATTTGCGCAAGGGGGTCGCCGGCCGCGGCGCGTCCTCGTCGCCCGACAATTCGTCGAGCGCGGCGCGGAAGTCCTTGGCCTCGCGGAAATTGCGATAGACCGAAGCGAAGCGCACATAGGCCACGTCGTCGATCTCGCGCAGATGCGCCATCACGATCTCGCCGATCGCTTCCGACGAGACTTCGTTCTCGCCCGCGCTTTCGAGTTCGCGCACGATCTTGGACACCATCTGCTCGATGCGCTCCGGCTCGACCGCACGCTTGCGCAGCGCGATCTGCACCGAGCGCATCAGCTTGTCGCGATCGAACGGCACACGGCGGCCGTTGCGCTTGATGACGGTGAGTTCGCGCAACTGCACGCGCTCAAAGGTAGTGAAGCGAAAATTACAGGTCAGGCACACGCGCCGGCGGCGGATCACTGCCGAATCCTCGGTCGGCCGCGAATCCTTGACCTGGGTATCGAGGCTTCCGCAACTCGGGCAACGCATGACGCCCCCCTTTGCCTCTTAACTCTGATAAATCGGAAAACGCGAAATCAATGCCTTCACTTTGCCGCGCACCGCAGTTTCAACCAGCGAATCCTCATCGACGCCCTTCTGCGACAGCACGTCGAGCACCTCGACAATCATCTCGCCGACCTGGCGGAATTCCGCGATGCCGAAGCCGCGCGTGGTGCAGGCCGGCGTGCCGAGCCGAATGCCCGAGGTGATCGTGGGCTTTTCCGGATCGAACGGAATGCCGTTCTTGTTGCAGGTGATGTGGGCGCGGCCGAGCGCCAACTCGGCCACCTTGCCGGTGAGCCGTTTCGGCCGCAGATCGACCAGCATCAGATGGGTGTCGGTGCCGCCGGACACGATGTCGAGCCCGTGCGATTTCAAGGTCTCGGCCAACGCCTTGGCGTTCTCCACCACGTTGCGCGCATAGATGCGGAAGGCCGGCCGCAGCGCCTCGCCGAAGGCCACCGCCTTGGCGGCGATCACATGCATCAGCGGGCCGCCCTGCATGCCGGGGAACACGGCCGAATTGATCTTCTTCGCCATTTCCTCGTCATCGGACAGAATGACGCCGCCGCGCGGGCCGCGCAGCGTCTTGTGCGTGGTGGTGGTCACCACATGCGCGTGCGGGAACGGCGACGGATGCACGCCGCCGGCCACCAGCCCGGCGAAATGCGCCATGTCCACCATCAGATAGGCGCCGACGCTGTCGGCGATCTCGCGGAAGCGCTTGAAGTCGATGATGCGCGGATAGGCCGAGCCGCCGGCGATGATCAGCTTCGGCTTATGCTCCTTGGCGAGCTTCTCGACCTCGTCCATGTCGATGCGCTGGTCATCGCGGCGCACATTGTAGGACACCGGCTTGAACCACTTGCCGGAGAGATTGATGGCCATGCCATGGCTGAGATGGCCGCCGGCGGCGAGATTGAGGCCCATGAAGGTGTCGCCGGGCTGCATCAGTGCAAAGAATACTTCGGCGTTCGCAGATGCGCCGGAATGCGGCTGCACATTGGCGAACTTGCAGCCGAACAGCTTCGTCACCCGCTCGATCGCCAGCCGCTCGGCGATGTCGACGAACTGGCAGCCGCCGTAATAGCGTTTGCCCGGCAGCCCTTCGGCATATTTGTTGGTGAGCACCGAGCCCTGCGCTTCCAGCACCGCGCGTGAGACGATGTTCTCCGAGGCGATCAGCTCGATCTCATCGCGCTGGCGGCCGAGCTCGAGCCGGATCGCGTCGGCGATCTCCGGGTCCACCTCGCGCAGGCTGCCTGAGAACAGGGCTTCAACATCGCTTGCGGGCTTATCATGAGCAGGCTTGGGGCTCGACGTCGCCGACATCACGATCTCCAGGCGCCGGGAATGTGTTCGGCGCCAATTAAATGGCAAGTTCCGAGGTTACGTCCGCAAATAGCATATCGGCCGCAAACCGCCAAGCATTGGGATGTGGATGGCGTCTAGCCGCAATATCTAGGGCTTAACCGCCTGCCCAAACGACAAAGCCCCGGCCGAATGAGGCCGGGGCAAGTCGTTCCGCCAGTCCGCGACTTAAAGGCGGTAGAGGATCTGATCAGTCCAGAAGCGCTCAAGGCGATGCAGCGACTTGTTGAGCGTCGTGAACTCGTCCGCATTGATGCCGCCGACCTGCTCCACCGTGCGCACGTGCTTCTGGTAGAGCGTCTCGACGATGTCGCGTACCTCGCGGCCCTTGTCGGTCAGCTTGATGCGCACCGAACGGCGATCGACCCGCGAGCGCTGGTGATCGAGGAAATTCATCTCGACCAGCTTCTTGAGATTGTAGGAGACGTTGGAGCCGAGATAGTAACCGCGCGTACGCAGTTCGCCGGCCGTCAACTCCTTGTCACCGATATTGTACAGCAGCAGCGCCTGCACCGAATTGATGTCGGAGCGACCGCGGCGATCGAATTCGTCCTTTATGACGTCGAGCAGCCGGCGATGCAGCCGCTCCACCAAGGTCAAAGCCTCCAGATAAAGAGGCCGGATGTGGTCGAAACGCGCCTCACGTTCGGCTGGTTCGACCGTTTTCGCGACGGCTTTCATGTTCAACGCCCCTTATATTTTATTGTCTTCGCACTTCCCAGGTAACGAGGCCCTGTTTCCCCGTTCCAGATGATGCAACCTATAAGGGGCAGTCTAAAATCGGCTTAAATAACACCATAAAGATTAGGTTTATTTGCCACGGTGAATGTTTCGTTGCATGCGCAATTGAACTGAATGGCGCAACGCTTCGTTCACCTTGAACAACGGGCTTTAGGCGTTTTGCGCACGATCTTTTGCCGAAAACCGGTTCCCACTTTTCGGGATCATGCGCTTCACCCGCGAATGAAGCGGATTATGCCGGAAAAATCGCGTCCCGCCTCCCCGCTCTCGACATAGCGTGAATAAATCTTTGCCGCGTCCGCCCCGAGCGCAGTGTTGGCGCCGCTCGCTTTGGCCGCGTCCTGCGACAATTTTAAATCTTTGAGCATCATGGCGGCGGTGAAGCCTGCCTGATAGTCGCGGTTGGCGGGCGAGGTCGGCACCGGTCCCGGCACCGGGCAATAAGTCGTCATCGACCAGCACTGGCCCGACGACTTCGAGGAAATGTCGAACAGCTTCTGGTGGTCGAGCCCGAGTTTTTCCGCCAGCACGAAAGCTTCCGACACCGCGATCATCGACACGCCGAGGATCATGTTGTTGCAGATCTTCGCCGCCTGCCCGTTGCCGGCGCCGCCGGCATGCACAATAGTTTTGCCCATCTTCTCCAGAATCGATTGTGCGCGCGTGAAGGCTTGCGTGCTGCCGCCGACCATGAAGGTGAGTGTCGCCGCCGTGGCACCGCCGACGCCGCCGGAGACCGGCGCATCGAGCATCAGCAGACCCTTCTGCTCAGCAACGGTTGCGACTGCGCGCGCGGTTTCAACGTCGATAGTGGAGCAGTCGATCAGCAGCGTGCCCGGATTGGCGTTCTCGATGATGCCGGCGGTGCCGAGATAGACCTCGCGCACCTCCTTGCCGGACGGCAGCATGGTGATGACCACGTCGCCGCGCGCCGCCGCGATCTTGGCGGTCTCAACGCTCACGCCGCCGGCGGCCTTGAGTTTCTCGACCGAGGCCGGATTGACGTCCACGCCTTCGACCTGATGGCCAGCTTTGATCAGGTTCTGCGCCATCGGCAGACCCATATTGCCGAGCCCGATGAATCCTATGCGCGCCATCCCGCCCTCCCCGACTTTTCAACATTTCGCTTGCGCATCATGCGCGCCGCCGTTCATGGCGGCTGTTCCTGCGCCGATTTCAAAGCCAGCCACAGATACAGCGCAAGCAGTGCGCCTTCCAGCAAGCCGGTCAATAGGCTGCCGCCGAACACCTGCGGGAAAAATATTTCCACCGCCAGCATCGAGGCAACCGCGGTGAGCCAGATCACCGCGCCCCAGGCGGCCGCCAGCCACAGGCCGACGGCAGCGACCAAATCGATCACCGCAAAGAACACCGTGGCGGTCTGCCACGCGATGGAATGGTATTCGAACAGCTCGTTTGGCCCAACGCCGATGCCGCATACCCGCGACCAGTGGTAGATCCCCTTGAGCATCGACACGCCGGCCATCACGCGCAGGAACAGCACCAGCCGCCGCGTCCAACTGCCGACCGACGGCTCGCCGTCGTGCTCATGCACCGGCTCGAGGCTGCGAACGTCATCAGTTGCGAGCGGCTCCATCATGGCAGGGCCAATTCGCCGTCGCCGAGCGAGGCGAAATGGCGCTCGACCTCCGCCTCGCCCACCGCTGCGAGTGTCCCCGGATTCCATTGCGGCTTGTTGTCCTTGTCGACGATGACGGCGCGCACGCCTTCATAGAAGTCGTGGCCATGGATGATGCGCGACACTATGCGGAATTCGGCGCGCATGCACGTCTCGAAATCGTAAGTTCGGCCGCGCCGCACCTGCGCCAGCGCCAATTTGAGGCTGAGCGGCGATTTCGCGCGCAAGCTTGCGGCGGTCTTGGCCGCCCATTCGGCATCGGCGCTACGCGATCCCGCTTCGCGGTCGAGCGCATCGAGAATGCCCTCGACTTGGGACCCCGCGAAAAGCCGGTCGATCGTGCGCTGCCGCGCCATGATCGGCCCCTTGGCCGCAGGTTCCGAGCAAGCGGCCAGCACCGCGTCCACCGATACGGTGCCGGCGAGCCCGTCGAGCGCTGCTCCAAAGCGCGCCGAGGGTATGCGATGGGTGGCCAGGCTGGCGGCGCAAGCGTCGGCAATGCCGAAACGCTCGCCGGTGAGCGCGCAATAGGTGCCGAGTTCGCCCGGCATGCGCGGCAGGAACCAGGTGGCGCCAACATCCGGAAAGAATCCGATGCCGACCTCCGGCATGGCGAACTGGAAGCGGTCGCCGGCGACCCGGTGCGATCCGTGCACCGACACGCCGACGCCGCCGCCCATCACGATGCCGTCGATCAGCGCGACATAGGGCTTGCGGAAGCGCTTGATCGCCGCATTGAGCGGATATTCGTCGCGCCAGAATTGCAGCGCCTCGTCGTGCCGGCCGGCTCGGCCTAGATCGTAGAGCGCGCGGATATCGCCGCCGGCCGAAAACGCCCGCTCGCCCGCGGCGGTGATTACCACCCGCGTCACCGCCGGGTCATGGCCCCAAGCATCGAGCTGGGCACGCAACGCCAGCACCATGCCGTGGGTGACGGCATTGAGCGCCTGCGGCCGATTGAGCGTGACGATGCCCGCCGCGCCGCGCCGCTCGAACAGGATGTCGGAACTCGTGGCCTGCATCCGCCGGTCAATTTCCCAGCATGGCGCGGCTGATGATCAGCCGCATGATCTCGTTGGTGCCTTCCAGAATCTGGTGCACGCGCACGTCGCGCAAGACGCGCTCGATCGGATGATCGCGCAGATAGCCGTAGCCGCCATGCAACTGCAGGCAGCCATTGACCACATCGAAACCCACATCGGTGGCAAGCCGTTTGGCCTGCGCAGCCAGCCGCGTGGCAGCCGGCTCGCCGGCGCCGACCGCAATCGCCGCGCGATGCAACAGCAGCCGCGCGGCTTCGAGCTCGGTGGCGTAGTCGGCGATGCGGAACTGCAGCGCCTGGAAATCGGCGAGGCGCGAGCCGAACTGCTTGCGCTCCTTCATGTACTCGATCGTGCGCTCGAGACAGAATTGCGCGCCGCCGATCGAGCAGGCGCCGATATTGAGCCGCCCGCCGTCGAGCCCGGCCATCGCGATCTTGAAACCCTGGCCTTCCCCGCCGATGCGGTTTGTCACCGGCACGCGGCAGTTCTCGAACATCACCATGGCGGTCGGCTGCGATTTCCAGCCGAGCTTCTTCTCGCGCGCGCCGAACGATAAGCCCGGCGTGCCCTTCTCGACCACGATGCAGGAAATGCCGCGCGGGCCGGCCTCAGCCGTACGCGCCATCACCACATAGATGTCGGAAACGCCGCCGCCCGAGATGAACGCCTTGACGCCGTCGAGCACATAATGCGCGCCATCGCGGCGGGCGCGGGTGGTGAGGCTGGCAGCGTCGGAGCCCGCGCCCGGCTCGGTCAGGCAGTAGCTAGCGAAATGCTCCATCGTGGTGAGCTTGGGCAGGAACTTTTTGCGCGCCTCCTCGCTGCCGTAGGCGTCGATCATCCAGGCCGCCATGTTGTGGATCGAGATATAGGCGGCCGTGGAGGTACAGCCCTGCGCCAGCTCCTCGAAAATCAGCGCCGCATCGAAGCGCGTGAGCGCCGAGCCGCCGACGTCCTCCTTCACATAAATGCCGCCGAAGCCGAGCGCCGCCGCCTTGCGCAAAGCTTCAACCGGGAACACCTCGCGCTCGTCCCAGTCACGCGCATAGGGCATCATCTCGTCGCGGGCGAATTGCCGCGCGGTGGCCTGGAACGCCCGCTGCTCTTCGGTGAGGTCGAAATCCATCAATTGACGGATAAGAGGGGGGCAAACGCGCGTCAACACCACCCGCATCGCCCGGTAGCGGTGGCGGTTCAGAACGGCTAAAAAGAGCCCCCTGGAGGTCCTGATGGCGATCAAATTCGGCCGACCGATCGAAGCCCGTCCCCGCCTGACGCCGGTCGAAACCGGCGCGCCGGCGGATAGCGACTGCCTCGACTTGTCCATCCGCATGCGCCGCAACCGGCGCAGCGACTGGGCGCGCCGCATGGTGCGCGAAAACACCCTCACCACCGACGACCTGATCTGGCCGCTGTTCATCATGGACGGGCAGAACGCGCCCGCTCCGGTGGCCTCCATGCCCGGCGTCGAGCGGCTGTCGGTCGACCAAGCCGTGCGCGAGGCCGAACGCGCGGCCAAGCTCGCCATCCCCTGCCTGGCGCTGTTCCCCTATACCGATCCCAAGCTGCGCGACGAGACCGGCAGCGAGGCGCTCAACCCGGACAATCTGGTCTGCCGCGCCATCCGCGCCATCAAGAAGGAAGTGCCGGAGGTCGGCCTGCTGTGCGACGTGGCGCTCGATCCGTTCACCAGCCACGGCCATGATGGATTGCTGCACGACGGCGAAATCCTCAACGACGAAACCGTCGCGGTGCTGGTCCGCCAAGCGCTGGTGCAGGCGCAGGCCGGCTGCGACATCATCGCGCCCTCCGACATGATGGACGGACGCATCGGCGCCATCCGCAAAGGGCTCGATGCGGCGAATTTCACCGATGTGTCGATCATGTCCTACGCAGCGAAATATGCCTCCGTCTTCTACGGCCCGTTCCGCGACGCAGTCGGCTCGGCGAAGACGCTGACCGGCGACAAGCGCACCTATCAGATGGACCCGGCCAATACCGACGAGGCGCTGCGCGAAGTCGCGCTCGACATCGAGGAAGGCGCCGACATGCTCATGATCAAGCCCGGCCTGCCCTATCTCGACATCGTGCGGCGGGTGAAGGACGCCTTCGCGATGCCGACTTTCGCTTATCAAGTGTCGGGCGAATACGCGATGATCATGGCAGCGGCGCAAAACGGCTGGCTCAACGGCGAGCGCGCCATGTTCGAGAGCCTGATTGCCTTCAAGCGCGCCGGCGCCGACGGCGTGCTGACTTATTTCGCGCCGCGCGTGGCGGAAAAACTAAAACAGGGCTGAACGCCTAGAGCATGATCCCGAAAAGCTTGTCCTCGACTTGATCGGGGATGGGAACCGGTTTTCGGATAAGATCATGCTCAAGAACAATGTTAGGTCGAGGTTCTGATTCAATCCTAACTA
>DATBZY010000311.1:0-2637 GCA_036512915.1 Pseudolabrys sp.
TCCTTGTTCCAGACCATGCCATGGCCCGGGCGCTGCGGCACGACGGCGTGGCCGTCGGCGATCGCGAGCGGCTCTTGCACCAGCACGTTCGCCCAGTCGACATATTCGAGGAAATGGCAGGTTGGCGTGGCGGCCAGCAGATGCGCGCTCACTTCCGGAAACAGGTGTGACGACATTTGGACACGGTTAACGGCGGCTAATTCCGCGGCCTGCCGCCAGCCGGTGACGCCGCCGATGCGTTCCAGATCGGGCATCGCATAATCGGCGGCGCCCTGCTCGATCGCGATCGCCATCGCGGCCGGCAAAGAAAAATTCTCGCCGATCTGGATCGGGACTTTGAGCGCGCGCGCGAGCGAGGCGGCGCCGGCATAGTCGTCGTGGCGAATTGGCTCCTCCAGCCAATAGATATTTTCCGCATCGAGCGCGCGGCCGCGCACAAGCGCCTCCTCGACCGATAGCGCCTGATTATAATCGACCATCAAATGCACGCTCTCGCCGATCCGCTTGCGCACCGCGCGGATGGCGGCGATATCCTGATCAAGCGTCGGATAGCCGAGGCGGAGCTTGACCGCGCGGAAGCCGCCTTGCAGCAGCGTCTCGGCCTCGGCGGCGAGGCTGCCGAGATCGTCCATCAGGCCGAGACCGCAACTGTTGTAAGCCGGGACCGGACGTGGCTCGGCGCCGAGCATGCGGGCGAGCGGCAGATTGGCCGCGACGCCAAGCGCGTCCCAGCAGGCCACGTCGAAGCCGGCAAGCGCCATGCGCACGATGCCCTGCACCCCGATCAGCGTGAAACGGCGCGCGAGCTTCGCCCACAAATCGGCGGGGGCCAGGCGGTCACCTTTGGTGACGTGTTCGACCTCGCCGAGCAGGCTCACGATCGCGGGCGCGGCCGCGCGCAGATAGCAGAACAGGTAGGAACTGCCGGTGACCCCTTCTTCGGTCTCAAGGTCGATCAGCAGCAGCGGCGCCTGGCGCACCGCGCCCATGCTGGTGCCGAGCACAAAATTGAGCGGAACCTCGACCGGAGTGGCCCGGATGGCGCGCACGGTCAGGGCCGGAATCGAAGGCAGATTCGGCATGAAATCCCCCGGGAGTGTGGCCGAATATACCGCCTTGCCGACCGAATTTGCCTTGTTCTTGAACCTTTAACCCGCCCTGCCCATATTAGACGCATCCGAGCGGCAGGTGCCGTCCGGTGAAGGGGGATGCCTCGTAAAGGGCCCCCATCAAAGTCGCTTCAAGCGAGGGCTTTGAGACTATGTCACGAGTTCCGTCCCTATCCAGTCCGTTCCTGCTGGGCTTCGACGAGATCGAGCGCTTGCTCGACCGCGTGACCAAGGGTGCCGACGGCTACCCGCCCTACAACATCGAACGACTGGCGCACGATGCGCAAAACCCGGAACGGCTGCGCATCACACTCGCCGTCGCCGGCTTCACGCGCGACCAGCTCGACGTCTGCATCGAGGAAAGCCAGTTGGTGATCCGCGGGCGTCAGCAGGACGACAAGAGCCGGCAATATCTCCATCGCGGCATCGCCGCGCGCCAATTCCAGCGCACCTTCGTGCTGGCGGACGGCATGGAGGTGTTGGGTGCCGACTTGAAGAACGGGTTGCTGTCGATCGATCTGGTGCGGCCGCAGGCCGAGCGGATCGTGAAGACGATCTCGATCAACGAGCAGGAATGACGAACTCGCAACAACAGGACTCGACTATGTCTCGCGTCATGAAAAAAGGAGTCGAGGGCCATGACCAACGATAAGATGATTGAAACGAATACGACCAATCCCGTGATCACGCAGGATATGCTGGCGCATCTCGGCGACGGCCGCCTGGCTTACGTCAAGGCGATCCGCTCCGAGGACGTCGCGCATCTGTTCCCGCAGGCGCCGAAGATCGAGCCCGGCATCAAGCTGTTCGCCTTGCATGCCGCGGACGGCACGCCGATCATGCTGACCGACACGCGCGAGGCCGCGCTCGCCAATGCCTGGAGCCAGGAGCTCGAGGCCGTCAGCGTGCATTAAACACGCACTTGGGCGCGTTGTATTGAAGGCGTCGTGCCCGGCCTTATGCCGGGCGTCCACGTTTTCAGGACCCATCGCTGCATTAAGACGTGGATGGCCGGGACAAGCCCGGCCATGACCGGCGTTCGACATTTACTGAAAAGTCTTACGCCGCGCTGCTCTCTGCCGGCATCGCCAGCACGGCATAGAGCGCGTCCGCATCGCGCGATTCGCGCAGCTTGCGCGCGGTCTCTGGATTACGCAGCACGCGCGCGACGCGGGCAAGCGCCTTGAGATGGTCGGCGCCGGCAGCTTCCGGCGCCAGCAGCAGGAACACGAGATCCACCGGCTGGCTGTCGAGCGCCTCGAAATCGATCGCCCGCTCCAGTCGTGCGAACAATCCGAACAGGCGGCCGAGTTTTGCCAGCTTGCCATGCGGGATGGCAACGCCATTGCCCACCGCAGTGGAACCCAGCTTCTCGCGCTGCAACAGGATTTCCAGAATCGCGCGTTCGCTCTGACCCGTGAGCTCGGCCGCGCGGGCAGCGAGTTCCTGGATCGCCTGCTTTTTGCCGTTGACCTTGAGCGCCGGAATAATCGCGTTCGGCGCGACGAGATCGGTGAGCGTCATGGAC
>DATBZY010000312.1:0-12518 GCA_036512915.1 Pseudolabrys sp.
TCTGCTCACGCCGGTCGTCACCGATCCGAAGAAGGCGGTGGTCGCGCTCAAATGGGCGGTGCGCGAGATGGAGGGGCGCTACAAGAAGATGTCGAAGCTCGGCGTGCGCAACATCGACGGCTACAATGCGCGCGTCGCCGAGGCGAAGTCGAAAGGCGAGACGCTCACCCGCACGGTGCACACCGGCTACGACAAGGAAACCGGCGAAGCGATCTACGAGAAGGAAGAGCTCGAGCTTGAACCGCTGCCCTTCGTGGTGGTGATCGTCGACGAGATGGCCGACCTGATGATGGTCGCCGGCAAGGACATTGAAGGCGCCATCCAGCGCCTGGCGCAGATGGCGCGCGCCGCCGGCATCCACGTTATCCTCGCCACCCAGCGTCCGTCGGTCGATGTCATCACCGGCACCATCAAGGCGAATTTCCCGACCCGCATCTCGTTCCAGGTCACCTCCAAGATCGACAGCCGCACCATCCTGGGCGAGCAGGGCGCCGAGCAACTCTTGGGTCAGGGCGACATGCTCTACATGGCCGGCGGCGGCCGCATCAGCCGCGTGCACGGCCCGTTCGTGTCGGATGACGAAGTCGAGAAGGTGGTGCGGCACCTGAAGTCGCAAGGCCAGCCGGAATATCTCGAGGAAGTGACCGCCGGCGAACCCGAAGAGGGCGAGGACGGCGCGGTGTTCGATGCGACCGGCATGGGGCTCGCCGAAGGCGGCGACCTCTACAGCCAGGCCGTTGCAGTGGTGAAACGCGACCGCAAGGCCTCCACCTCCTACATCCAGCGCCGGTTGCAGATCGGCTACAACCGCGCAGCTTCGCTGATGGAGCGCATGGAACAGGAAGGTATCATCGGCCAGCCCAACCATGCCGGCAAACGCGAGATCCTGATCCCCGAGAATCCGGCCGACGAGCGCTATTGAGAATGGCTACTATCGCAATTAAGCCGGAATCCAGCGCGTGATCCCGGAAAGTGGCAGCCGGTCTTCGGATAAGATCATGCGCAAGTAAGCGGTAAACTGGGTCGCGAAATCGCCACAGCCGGCCCATATAGAAAACAGGGGCAGGCGGGAGCGCATGGTCCCGAAAAGTGGCTACCGGTTTTCGGAATAGACCATGCGTCAGCAAAGCTTGAGGCGGAGAACGTGATGGCGGCACACCACAATGCGCGAACCGGCCACAAAGTGGCGATGGCCGCGTTGTTTGCCTGCCTGACGGCCGCTCCGGCGATGGCCCAGAGCGTGCCGCTGCCGACGCCGCGGCCGGCGTCCAACACCACCGGATCGATCGTGCCGCGCGCGGGCAACTCCACCACAGCCAAGCCCGCGGTTCCCAGCGCGGCGCTCGGCGCCCGCGCGCAAGCCCCGCAAGCGCAAGCGCCGAACCCGATCTCCAATCCGTTCGCGGCCTTGCTCGGCAACCCCGGCTCCGCCAGCACGCTCAAGCCCGAGCAGCGCGCCATCATCGACCGGGTCAACAATTATCTGTCCAGCATGCAGGTGCTGTCGGGCAAATTCGTCCAGGTCGGCCCGGACGGCGGTCGCACCCAGGGCGCGTTCTATATTTCCAAGCCCGGCAAAGTGCGCTTCGAATATGATGAGCCGAGCCGGATCGAACTGATCGCCGACGGCCAGTCGGTGGTGGTGCGCGACCGCAAGCTGGCGACGCAAGATGTCTATCCGCTGTCGCAGACGCCGCTGCGCTTCCTGCTCGCCGACCATGTCGACCTGATGAAGGACTCCAGTCTGGTCGCGGTCTATGCCGACGACGTGTTCATCACCGTGGTGGTCGAGGAAAAGAACGGCATCGTCGGCACCAGCCGGCTGATGATCATGTTCGCGTCCAAGGACATGCAGCTCAAGCAGTGGACGGTGACCGACCCGCAGGGCTACGACACCACCGTGGCGGTGTACAATCTCGACACCAGCCGGCGGCCCGATCCCAACATGTTCAAGATCGATTACACCCAGTATCGGAATTAGCATTTCCGGTCATTCCGGGATGCGAGCGCAGCGCGCCCCGGATTGACGTGGTACAATTTTTCCCATGCCCCTCAAGATCACCACCTGGAACATCAATTCCGTCCGCCTGCGCATCGATCTGGTCGCCAAGTTCATCAAGTCGGCGCGGCCGGATGTGCTCTGCCTGCAAGAGACGAAGTGCCCGGACGACGCCTTTCCGCTCAAGCGCTTCCAGCGGCTCGGCTACGAGCACGCCGCGATCAACGGGCAGAAGGGCTATCACGGCGTCGCCGTGCTCTCGCGCGTGCCGTTCGAACGCTTTGACGTGCACAGCTTCTGCGGCAAGACCGACTGCCGCCACATCTCGGTGGTGCTGGGCGAGCGCGCTGGGTTACGCGATCCGCTGACGCTGCATAATTTCTACGTACCGGCCGGCGGCGACGAGCCGGACCCGGCGATCAATCCGAAATTCGAGCACAAGCTCTCGTTCCTCGACGAGATGCGCGCGCACCAGGGCCTGCGCCCGGCGGTATCGCAGCGCGCGATCCTGGTCGGCGACCTCAACGTGGCGCCGCTCGAACACGACGTATGGAGTCATAAGCAAATGTTGCGTGTGGTCTCGCACACGCCGATCGAATGCGAGAAGCTCAACCTCGTACGCGATGCCGGTGGCTGGATCGACTGCATGCGCGTGCACACGCCGGAGCCGGCCAAGCTCTACACCTGGTGGAGCTATCGCGCCCATGACTGGCGCGAGGCCGACCGCGGCCGGCGGCTCGATCACATATGGACCTCGCAGGCGCTGGCCGATCGCGTCTCCAAGATCAAAATCGCCAAGGACTACCGCGGCGCCGAGCGCCCCTCCGACCACGTGCCGGTGACGGCGACGGTTGAGATCTAACTGTCGCCCTTATTCATCGCCGTCTTCACGTCGCCGAGTTCGCGCGTCCAGGCGTCCAGCCGCTCGGCCATGATGTCGCGCAATTTCACGGCGGCGTCCGGATAGCCTTCCAGCATCTTGCGGAACAGGCTGCGCGAAATGCGGATCACCACCGTCGGCTCTTTCGCTATCGCGGTCGCCGGGCACACCATGTCGGTGAACAGTGCCAACTCGCCGACCAGCGTGCCGGGGCCGGCAATGATGTCCTTGCCCTCCGAAAACGTGCCCGGCTCCAACAGCAGCGAGCCTTCCTGCACGACATAGCCGCCGTCGGCGAGCTCGCCGGCGTAGAACAGCACCGCGCCGCTTGGCAGATTGCGGGTTTCGGCGCCGATTGCGAGGATGCGCAGCGCCTGCTTGCCCAGCACCGCGAAGGTGGGCACCTGCTCGAAAAAGGCGATGTCGTCTTCGAGACCCATGGCTAGTCGTCATTCCGGGACGGCGCACCCAGATCGGTGCGCCGGAATGACCGAGTGGTGAGTCCGTGCACGTTGCTCACGGCACCAGCTTGTAGCCGCCGGCTTCCGTCACCAGGATCGACGGCACGGCGGCGTCGTTCTCGACCTTCTGCCGCAGCCGGTAGATGTGCGTTTCCAGCGTGTGGGTGGTAACGCCGGAATTATAGCCCCAAACTTCCTGCAACAGCGTCTCGCGCGACACCGGTTTCTGCCCGGCGCGATAGAGATAGCGCAGGATGGCGGTTTCCTTTTCGGTCAGCCGCACCTTGCTGCCCTTCGGGCTGAGCAAGAGCTTCGAGCTCGGCCGGAACGTGTAGGGCCCGATGGTGAAGACCGCGTCCTCGCTCGCCTCGTGCTGGCGAAGCTGCGCGCGGATGCGCGCCAGCAGCACCGCGAAACGGAACGGCTTGCTGACGTAATCGTTGGCGCCGGATTCCAGCCCCAAGATGGTGTCGGAATCGGTGTCGTGGCCGGTCAGCATGATGATCGGCGCCTTGAAGCCGTTCTTGCGCAGGATGCGCACCGCCTCGCGGCCGTCCACGTCCGGCAGCCCCACATCCATGATGACGAGGTCGATCTGGCCGCCCTTGGCCGCTTGCACCGCCTTGGTGCCGCTGTCCACCGCGGTCGCCTCGAACTCCTCGTGCAGCGCCAATTGCTCGACCAGCGCCTCGCGCAGCTCGGCATCGTCGTCCACGATCAGGATGGTCCGCCTATTGGGCATCGCTCAAAGGCCCCCGTGAGGCGCGCCAACGCGCCCCGCCCAGCATTTTGCTTAGCGCTTTGATCTTTTCCGAAAACCGGTTCGCACTTTTCGGGATCATGCGCTATTCGCGAAGTAGAGCATTCAGGGCTAAAAGAGCAAGCGCGAACTGGTATTTAGGGCCGGGCCGGCGGCTCGGCAAGAACTTGGCGAAGCATGCGAAAACAGTCACTGTCCCGCATGACGGTACGGCGCAAGCCGGGCGATCCGACGCGCGGCTGGCTGATCGCCGGGCCGCTGGCGCTGCCGGTGGCGCTCGGCCGCGGCGGCGTCAAAGCCAATAAGCGCGAAGGCGACGGCGCAACCCCGCGCGGGAGATTCCGGCTCAAGCGGCTGTGGTGGCGCGCCGAGCGGCACGCGCGCCCCGCCACCTTGTTGCCGGCGCAGCGAATAAAGCCGGACGACAGCTGGTGCGAGGATCCCTCCGATCGCCATTACAACCGGCCGGTCAAAGTGCCGCGCGGCAGCAAAGCCGATCGCCTCGCGCGCGCCGACGCGCTCTATGACTTCATTGTGGAGATCGACCACAACACGCGGCCGCGCGTGGCCGGGCGCGGCAGCGCGGTGTTCATCCATGTGGCGCGGCCGCAGCTAGCGCCGACCGCCGGCTGCGTCGCGCTAGAGTTGAGTTCGCTGCGCCGATTGCTCGCGCGCGTTGGCCCGCGAACCCGAATCGTGGTTGAGTAATCGTTACCAGCACTTTGGTTTCTACCGATGATTAAGCATAAGCGCGCGCCATACCGCCAATAACTGGCGCATTAACATCGCCGGAAGTGTTCCCTGGTATTTTTCCCGATGGTGCGGCTGTCCCGCAAGAAATGTAAAACAATGCCGCGACGGGGCGATCATGGACACCTCACTCGCACGCGACCCACGCATCCCAGCAACGACGCGCCTTGAGTCGATCGGCCGCGTCGCCGGCGTTAACGGCTCGCAGGCCACCGTCGAGCTCACCGCGCGCGCGGCGGTCGGCGACAATCCGACCGTCGGAAAATTCATGAGCCTGACGACGGGCAAGTCAGTCATCATCGGGATGATCACCGAAGTCGGCGAGCAATCAATTGCCGCGACGACCGGCGGGCCGACCTTCCGCAAGGTGGCGCGGCTCGATCTGATTGGCGAAATTCGAACGGGCGCGGCCGGCGCTGCGCGCTTCCAGCGCGGCGTCACCGAATATCCGAACATCGGCGACGGCGCACAGATGCTCACCGAGAATGAGTTGCGGCTGGTCTATGGCACCGCCGATGCCGACCACGCCCATATCGGCGACCTGCAGCAGAATCCGAACATCCGCGTGCACATCGACATCGACCATCTGGTGAGCCGGCATTTCGCCATCCTCGGCGCCACCGGCGTCGGCAAGTCGAGCGGCGTCGCCATCATCCTGCAGACGATTCTCGACACGCGGCCGAACCTGCGCATCTTCCTGGTCGATCCGCACAACGAATACGCCCGCTGCTTCGGCGACAAGGCGCAAGTGCTGACGCCGCGGAATTTGCGGCTGCCGTTCTGGCTGTTCAATTTCGAAGAGACCGTCGACGCCTTCTTCGGCGGCCGGCCCGGCGTCGACGAAGAAGTCGAGATCCTCTCGGAAGTCATTCCGATGGCGAAGGCGGCCTATCTGCAATATCGCGCCGGCGGCGACCGCCTGCTCGCCAAGAAGCGCGATCCGCGCGACACCGGCTTTACCGCCGACACGCCGGTGCCCTACCGCATCGAGGATCTGATCAACCTGCTCGACGAGCGCATGGGCAAGCTGGAAAACCGCTCGTCGCGCATGATCTACCACAAGCTGATCACGCGGATTCAAACCTTCCGCAATCATCCGCGCTACGCCTTCATGTTCGAGAACGCCAATATCGGCGGCGACACCATGGCCGAAATCCTCAGCCATCTGTTCCGGCTGCCGCCGGAAGGCAAGCCGATGACCATCATGCAGCTCGCCGGCTTCCCGGCCGAGGTGGTGGATTCGGTGGTGTCGGTGCTCTGCCGCATGGCCTTCGACTTCGGCCTGTGGAGCGACGGCGTGGCGCCGCTGTTGTTCGTCTGCGAGGAGGCGCACCGCTACGCGCCCGCCGACAAGAAGATCGGCTTCGGCCCGACCAAGCGGGCGCTGTCGCGCATCGCCAAGGAAGGCCGCAAATACGGCGTGTTCCTCGGGCTGGTGACGCAGCGGCCGGCCGAGATCGACTCCACCATCATCTCGCAGTGCTCGACGCTGTTTGTGATGCGGCTGTCGAACGACCGCGACCAGGCGCTGATCCGCTCGGCAGTGTCGGATGCGGCGGCCAACCTGCTCTCGTTCATCCCCTCGCTCGGCACCCGCGAAGTGTTCACCTTCGGCTCCGGCGTGGCGCTACCGACGCGCATGCGCTTCCAGGAATTGCCGGCAGCGCAGCGGCCGAACAGCGAGGCCTCCGGCAACACCCGCTCGGACGCCGGCGCCAATATCAGCCGCGATCTGATCTCGACCGTGATCGAGCGCTGGTGCAGCGCCAGCATGAGCCACCGCAGCGACGACGACATGGCTGACTATGCCGAAGCGCCCGCCCTGCAGCCGGCACCGGCGCCAGTACCGCCCATGCAAGCGCCGTCACTGCAGCCAGCGCCGCGCGCCGATACGCTGCGCTCGAGCCTGTTAAAGAAGCCGCTCGATGCCACCTCGTTCGGCACGCCGCCAGCCGGCACGCCCGGCTATCCGCCGCGGTTCAGGTAACTACTTCCGCCCCACCACATCGATCAGCGCCGATAGGCCGGCATGGCCGGAGCCTTCATCGATGACGCCGTCGTGCTCGCTTATGTCGAGCGCGGAAAAATCGCCGAACGCCTCGTCCAGCAACTCGCGCGTATAAAGCCGCGTCACGTCGGACGGACCGCCGGTCTTGTAATCGAGCTGCTTTAAGCCATAGCCCTGCATCAACAAAAGTCCGCCGGGTTTCAGCGTGCGCTTGATGCCGGCGAAGATGGCCGCGCGCTGCGGCGGCGTGGCGAACTGGATGAAGATCGCCGCCACCACGTCGAAGGCGGCCGGAGCCCAAGTCCATGCCGTCATGTCGGCCTGCGCGACGCGCAAGCTGACGCCGCGCAGCTGGGCGAGCGCACGCGCCTTGGCTTGCGCTTGGGGTGAAAAATCCACCGACAGCACATCGAGCCCCTGTTGGGCCAGGAACACGCC
Organism: Pseudolabrys sp.; assembly: GCA_036512915.1. Classification (GTDB taxonomy): domain Bacteria; phylum Pseudomonadota; class Alphaproteobacteria; order Rhizobiales; family Xanthobacteraceae; genus Pseudolabrys. The sequence goes on from DATBZY010000312.1 coordinate 7,297, forward strand.
GTTGCGGCCTTCGCCGTCGGCGATCGCCAGCGCGGTCTCGCCTTTGCGCAGCAGATGCGCTTGCGCTTTGAGAAACGCATTCGGCGCGGTGCCGAACAGATAGCCGGGCGTCGCGAAGCGCTGCTGCCAGCGCTCGAATTCGCTTTCGGTCTGGCTCATATTTTGGCTCATGTCCGCCCGCCGAAAATTGCGCTGCCGATGCGCACGTGGGTGGCGCCGAGCGAAATGGCTACGCCAAAATCCGCGCTCATGCCCATGGACAGCAGCTTCAGCCCGTTGCGCTGCGCGATCTTGGCGGTGAGCGCGAAATGCGGCCCCGGCGCCTGGTCGAGCGGCGGAATGCACATCAGGCCGGACATGGTCAGGCCGTAGCTGTCGCGGCACGCGGTCAGAAACGCATCGGCGTCCTGCGGCAGCACGCCGGCCTTTTGCGGCTCGGCGCCGGTGTTGATCTCGGCGAACAGCAGCGGCTGGCGCCCCTGCTTGCTGATTTCCTTCGCCAGCGCCTCGCACAGGCTCCGCCGATCGACCGAATGGATGGCGTCGAACAGCGCCACCGCCTCCTTCGCCTTGTTGGATTGCAGCGGGCCGATCAGATGCAGCGCGATGCCGGAATATTTCTCCAGCAGCGGCGGCCATTTCGTCTTGGCTTCCTGCACGCGGTTTTCGCCGAACACGCGCTGGCCGGCGGCGATCACCGGCTCGATCGCCTCAGCGGGGAACGTCTTCGACACCGCCACCAGCTCGACCTCCGCCACCTCGCGCCCGGCGTCGCGGCAAGCGCGGACGATCTCGGCGCGCACGGCGGCGAGGCCGGATATCGTGGTCGTTGGCGAGGCCGCCGTAGCCATGATGGTTAATACAATCCTGCTGCGGCGATTCTTTAAACGTTTAGCGATCCGTAGCAACGCATCTTAAAGCGCAGCGTGCAACAACACACTGGGGGCGAACCTACCATGCCGGACGATCGTCCACAGCGCTCAGAATCGAGAATTACTCGGCCGCGACGCACGCTCAGCGTTCGCGTGCGGCTGATGATATTGGCGGTCATCGCCATTGTGCCGCTGCTGCTGGAGCGCATCCACAACGAGGAATTCGACCGCAACGAACGGATTCAAGCCGCCTACAAGCAAGCGCTGGACGTGGCGCGCCAGGGCGCGGCCGAGCAAAATAAGGTCATCGTATCGGCCCACGCCATCCTTCAGGTTGTCGCCACCGCGCGCGCGACCTTCAACACCTCGAATGACGAGTGCAATCGGTTCCTGGCAACAATTGCCACGCCGGTACCGTGGATCAAGGCGCTTTCGGTCGCCAACGTTCAGGGCCTACTCATCTGCTCGAGCGCACAGGAATCCCTCGGCCTGGATATTTCCGACCGTCCACATTTTTTCAATGCGGTCGACAGCGGCGAATTCGTGCTCAGCGATTATTACGTGGGTACGCGCATCAAGGCTCCGCTCATTACGCTGGCGCTTGCCCGGCGCGGACCGAATAACGCCGCCGCCGCGGTCGTACTCGGCTTGCTCGACCTCAGCTGGTTCGAGCACGTCGCCAAGACCTTCGTCCCGCCCTCCGGTTTGATGCTGATGATCGATGGTAATGGCACCATCCTGGCGCAGTATCCGAACCGCCAGGATTTGATCGGCCATGAATTCAAGGACCATCCCTTGGTTCGAGCCATGCTGTCGCGACCCGAGGGCCTCGTTACCGAGGCCGCGCTTGACGGCGTTCGCCACATCTTCGGCTACATCCAATTGCCCGGCACCCAGGCCCGCATCGCGGTCGGTCTCGATGAGCAAGAGGTGCTGGCCCGCGTCGATCGCGAGATGTGGACGGCTTTCGCCGAGGTTTCGGTTGTCGCCGCTCTCGTGCTGCTTGGCATTTGGTTCGGCGGTGAGCGCATGCTGGTGCGGCCGATCCGCACCTTGGCCAATACGGCGGGTCGCATCGGCCGCGGCGACGTCAAGACCCATGCGGCGGAGCTGCCTTGGGCAGCGGAGTTCATTCCGCTCGCGGTTGCCCTCGACGACATGGCCCGGCAGCTGATCGCACGCGAGCAGGAACTGCGCGACAGCAACAATCAATTGCGCGAACTCGCGCAAGTCGATGCGCTGACCGGGCTTGCCAACCGCCGCACGTTCAACGAACGGCTCGCGGCCGAATGGAAACTCGCCGTTAAACTGCGGCAACCGATCGCGGTCCTGATGATCGACGTCGACCACTTCAAGCCGTTCAACGACCTCTACGGCCACGTCCAAGGTGACGCCTGCTTGCGCAAGGTGAGCGGCGTTCTGATGTCAGCGACCCGGGCCCAAGCGGATTGTTCAATGCCGGCCCTTGCGACGAAGTTGCCGGCGTCGCTGCACCGACTTGCCGACCATGCCCGCAGGTCGGATTTCGCCGCACGTTACGGCGGCGAAGAGTTCGCCGTTCTGCTGCGGGGAGCCGACGTCGCGGCCGCGTTGCAAGTCGCCGAACGGCTGTGTCGCGGCGTCGAGAACCTATTGATGGCGCACGCCGGCGTACCTTGGGGTTTTGTGTCGATCAGCGTCGGCGCGGCATCCGTGTTGCCGATGGAACAGGACAGCCCGCAGGATCTCACTGAGTGCGCCGACGCCGCGCTCTACCAAGCCAAGCGGCAAGGCCGCAACCGCGTGGTCGGACCGACGTCAGCAACGCTGTCCCAAGTGGGTTGAGCGCGGCACGCCGACGCGGCGAAAAATCAAGGCCCGGCCGCATGGCCGGCCCCGCTCGTCATAAAGGAAACGACTACGCCGCCGCCTGCCACTGCGCCACCGCGTCCTCGGCCGGCTTGTCGAGGTGGACATAGGCATCCACGCGCACGACCCAGTCGAGCGGAATGACGTGGTGCTCGCCACCGGCCTTCGGATCGCTCATGGTGAGCACGATCTTGTCGGGCCTTTCAGGCAGTCGACGGTGCCGACATGCAGCCCGTCGGAGCCTACAACGTCCATGTGTTCCTTGATGTCTTGCGCTTTGGCCATGTGGCACCTCCTCTGACGCTGGGCTAACCCGCGCAGGCCGCGGCTGGTTCCCTTGATTTTGCTGGTGAATTGTTCCCGCCGGTTGACCCACAAAGCCCTTTCGTGTCTGTTCCGCGCACCCTAAAAAGAGCCGGAAATGACCGCCGATTCGAGCAAAAACGAGCGCTACAACGCCCGCGCCGCCGAGGCCCACTGGCAGAAGATTTGGGCTGAGCGGCGCATCTTCGCCACGCAAAACAGCGATCCCAGGCCGAAGTATTACGTGCTGGAGATGTTCCCCTACCCGTCGGGGCGCATCCATATGGGCCACGTGCGCAACTACACCATGGGCGACGTAGTGGCGCGCTACAAACGCGCCATGGGCTTTGCCGTGCTGCATCCGATGGGCTGGGACGCCTTCGGCATGCCGGCGGAGAACGCCGCCATCGACCGCAAGGTGCACCCGAAGGCGTGGACCTACGACAACATCGCGGCGATGAAGAAGCAGCTGCAATCGATGGGGCTGTCGCTCGACTGGGCGCGCGAGATCGCGACCTGCGATCCGAGCTACTACAAGCACCAGCAGAAAATGTTTCTCGACTTCGTCCAGGCCGGGCTGGTCGAGCGCAAGCGCTCGAAAGTGAACTGGGACCCGGTCGACCACACCGTGCTCGCCAACGAGCAGGTGATCGACGGGCGCGGCTGGCGCTCGGGCGCGGTGGTGGAGCAGCGCGAGCTGACGCAGTGGTTCTTCAAGATCAGCGACTATTCGGAAGACCTGCTGAACGCGCTCGACACGCTCGAGCGCTGGCCGGAAAAAGTCCGGCTGATGCAGAAGAACTGGATCGGCCGCTCGGAAGGGCTGCTGGTGCGCTTCCTGCTCGATGCGGCGACCACGCCTGCCCAAGAGCACGAGCTGGAGATTTTCACCACCCGGCCGGACACGCTGTTCGGCGCCAAGTTCATGGCGCTGTCGCCCGATCATCCGCTGGCCGCCGCCGCGGCGGCGAAGAACCCGAAGCTGGCGGCGTTCATCGCCGAGTGCAAGCAGATGGGCACCGCGCAAGCAGAGATCGACACCGCCGAGAAGCTCGGCTTCGACACCGGCATCAAGGCGGTGCATCCGTTCGACGCCGACTGGCAGCTGCCGGTTTACGTGGCCAATTTCATTCTGATGGAGTACGGCACCGGCGCCATCTTCGGCTGCCCGGCGCACGACCAGCGCGACCTCGATTTCGTCAACAAATACGGGCTCGGCAACACGCCGGTGGTGTGCCCGCAAGGCCAGGATCCGAACACCTTCGTCATCACCACCACCGCCTATGACGGCGACGGCCGCATGATAAATTCGCGCTTCCTCGATGGCATGAGCATCGCGGACGCCAAGGACGACGTCGCCAAGCGGCTGGAGCGCGCGACCGGAGGCAACCGCCCCGTCGCCGAGCGCCAAGTCAATTATCGCCTGCGCGACTGGGGCATTTCGCGCCAGCGTTATTGGGGCTGCCCGATCCCGATCATCCACTGCGACAAGTGCGGCGTGGTGCCGGTGCCGGAAAAGGATTTGCCGGTGACGCTGCCGGAGGACGTCAGCTTCGACAAGCCGGGCAATCCGCTCGACCGCCATCCGACCTGGAAGAACGTCAGCTGTCCCAAATGCGCTGGCCCCGCGCGGCGCGAGACCGACACCATGGACACCTTCGTCGATTCGTCCTGGTACTTCGCGCGCTTCACCAATCCATGGATCACCAGCGCGCCGACCGATCGCAAGCACGTCGATGCGTGGCTGCCGGTCGATCAGTATATCGGCGGCATCGAGCATGCGATTTTGCATCTGCTGTATTCGCGCTTCTTCACCCGCGCCATGCACAAGACCGGCCACGTCGGCATGGACGAGCCGTTCGCCGGCCTGTTCACGCAAGGCATGGTGGTGCACGAGACCTATCGCACCAAGAACGGCGAATGGGTGGTGCCGGCGGACGTAAAGATCGAAGGCATGGGCGAGGCGCGCCGCGCCACGCTGGCCGCCACCGGCGAGGCGATCGAGATCGGTCCGATCGAGAAGATGTCGAAGTCGAAGAAGAACACGGTCGATCCCGACGACATCATCGCCGCCTACGGCGCCGACACCGCGCGCTGGTTCATGCTGTCGGACTCGCCGCCCGAGCGCGACGTGATCTGGACCGAGGAAGGCGTGCAGGGCGCCTGGCGCTTCGTGCAGCGGCTGTGGCGGCTGGTCGG
>DATBZY010000313.1:0-7151 GCA_036512915.1 Pseudolabrys sp.
ACAATTTTACAGATTTTGAGCCTGATGCTATTTGAGAAAACGCCCGTGGATCAGCTACTGAATGACAGGACCCTGCAAAATCTGCGCGGAGAAACTCCTACCCAATTGAACCTGTTCGACTAATTGCCGGACAGCAGTGGCCAAGCATATGGTTATGGTGTGCGCGGAACCCAAGAAAAACCCAATCGATAAGGATAAAGCCGATGCGGCCGAGCCGCCGACAAGTCGATGAATTGCGCGCCGTCTCGCTCGAGCGCGGCGTGGTCAAATACGCCGAAGGCTCCTGTTTCGTGAAATTCGGCGATACCCATGTGCTGGTGACCGCCAGCCTGGAAGAGCGGCTGCCGCCCTGGCTCAAGGGCCAGGGGCGCGGCTGGGTCACCGCCGAATACGGCATGCTGCCGCGCGCGACCTCGCAGCGTACCCGCCGCGAGGCCTCCGCCGGCAAACAGGGCGGCCGCACGGTCGAGATCCAGCGGCTGATCGGAAGATCCTTGCGTGCAGTCGTCGATTTGCAGGCGCTGGGCGAGAAGCAGATCACCATCGACTGCGACGTCATCCAGGCCGATGGCGGCACCCGCACCGCGGCGATCACCGGCGCCTGGGTGGCGCTGTCCGATTGCCTGACCTGGATGAAGGCGCGCGACATGCTCCGCGCCGAAGTGCTGCGCGATCACATCGCCGCCATCTCCTGCGGCGTCTTCAAGGGCACCGCGGTGCTCGATCTCGATTACGCCGAAGACTCGGAAGCCGATACCGACGCCAATTTCGTGATGACCGGCGCCGGCAACATCGTTGAAATCCAGGCCACCGCCGAAAAAGACCCGTTCAGCGAGGAACAGCTCCTGGTGCTGCTGGCGCTGGCGCGCAAGGGCATCGAGAAACTGGTGGACTTGCAGAAAATGGCGGTGGCGTGAGTTCGGCCGATCAAATGCGCGCCGCGACTTCCCGACACCGAAGGCTCAGCGGGGCGCTGGTGATCGCCACGCACAATCCGGGCAAGCTCGCGGAAATGCGCGACCTGCTCGCGCCCTTCGGCATCGCCGCGCAATCCGCCGGCGAACTTAGCCTGCCCGAGCCGACGGAAACCGGCACCACCTTTGCCGAGAATGCGCGCATCAAAGCGATGGCCGCGGCGAAAGCGACCGGCCGCCCCGCTTTCGCCGACGATTCCGGTCTGGTCGTCGATGCGCTCGGCGGCGAACCCGGCATCCACTCGGCGCGCTGGGCCGGACCGGACAAGGATTTCCGCGCCGCCATGAACCGCATCCAGACGCTGCTGATCGAACGCGGCGCCAAGGCGCCATCGCAACGGCGCGCGCATTTCATTGCCGCGCTGTGCCTGGCTTGGCCCGACGGCCATGTGGAGACGTTCGAGGGGCGCGTCGATGGTACGGCGGCGTGGCCGCCGCGCGGTGACCAGGGCTTCGGCTACGATCCGTTGTTCCTGCCCGACGGTTTCGACCGCACCTTCGGACAGATGAGCGCGGACGAAAAGCACGGCTTGCCGCCGAAAGGCCAAGGGCTGTCACACCGCGCTCGCGCCTTCGTGAAGCTGGCGGATGCTTGCCTGCGCACTTGAAGTGCATGCATAGGAGACCCGGCACGTCTTGTAATTGTTCCGGGTCGTTACATTTTAAGTACTTGTCCGCAGCCAAATCGAATTCACCCTGGCCGCTCACGTGCGGCGCGGTCTATGATGCTTAACATGAGCTTAACAGCACCCGCGCAGCAATTTGCCGTCTACGTGCACTGGCCGTTCTGCCTGTCGAAATGCCCGTATTGCGATTTCAACAGCCACGTGCGCCATGGCCGCGTCGACGAAGCGCGCTACGTGCGCGCCTTCGAATCTGAAATCGCCGCTGCTGCCGCGCGCGTGCCGGGCCGCACGGTGTCGACTATTTTTTTCGGCGGCGGCACGCCGTCGCTGATGCAGCCGGCGTCGGTGCAGGCGATTCTTGATGCCATCGGCAAGCACTGGACCGTCGCGCCCGACGTCGAAGTGACGCTGGAAGCAAATCCAACCAGCGTGGAGGCCACGCGCTTCCGCGGCTATCGCGCAGCCGGCGTGAACCGCGTGTCGCTCGGCGTGCAGGCACTCGACGATACCGCACTCAAGGAGCTGGGCCGTCTGCACACGGCGCAAGAGGCGCTCGATGCGGTCGCGGTCGCGCGCTCGATCTTCGATCGCTATTCGTTCGATCTCATCTATGCGCGGCCGCGGCAGACGCTGGAAGCCTGGAGCGCCGAGCTCAAGCGCGCGATCGCGGAAGCGGCCGAGCATCTGTCGCTCTATCAATTGACCATCGAGCCGGGCACGCCCTTCTTCGGTCTGCACAAGGCCGGCAAGCTCGCCGTGCCAGACGAAGATTTAGGCCGCGATCTCTATGATCTCACGGGATCGATCTGCACCGACGCAGGCCTGCCGGCCTATGAGATTTCCAACCATGCGCGGCCCGGCGCGGAATGCCGGCACAATCTGGTTTATTGGCGCGGGCACGAATATGCCGGCATCGGGCCGGGCGCCCACGGCCGGCTCAACATCGACGGCCGCCGCTACGCGACCGAAACCGAGAAGAAGCCGGAAGCCTGGTTGCAGCGCGTCGAAGCAAATGGTCACGGCCTCATTGTCGACGAGAAGCTCGCGCCCGGCGAAGTGGCTGACGAATTCCTGCTGATGGGATTGCGGCTCGCCGAAGGCATTGATCCCACGCGCTACTCGGCGCTGGCCGGCCGCACGCTCGATCCGGTGCAAATTTCGTTTCTGCGCGAAGGCGGCACGGTGGAGACCACGGAAAACGGACGCCTGCGCGTCACGCTGGCCGGATTTCCATTGCTCGATGCGGTGGTCGCCGATCTGGCGGCATAGCCTTCCGGTTAAGTGCCCGGCGCAAACGAGCGCGGCGCGGGGCTGACAACCTGACCGCCCGCGGGCGCGACGCGCAACACGGCAAGGCCGCGTTCGTTGGTACCGTCGGTGCGGAAGCGGAAAATTCCATCGATGCCCGCGAATCCCGACGGAGCGGTCAGGGTCTGCTCGCTGAAGCGCTGGGGTGCGGCTTGCTGCTTGACCAGCGCGGCGACCAGCGCCACCGCATCATAGGCGAGCGTCGCCGTGCGCACCGGCTCCTGCCCATAGCGGGCGCGGTAGCGGCCCGCAAAACCGCGGAAGCCGGCCGATTCCGGCGCGGCAAACCAGCCGCCATCGAGCGCCGCGGTCGAGAAGATGCGCGGGTCATCCCATAATCCGGTGCCGAGCAATTGCACGCGCTTGGGATTGACGCCGCCGGCGGCGAGATTCTGAATGACTTGCGGCACCGCATCGGCGCCGTCGGCAATGAAAATGCTGTCAACCCGGCTCGCTGCCTGCGCTACGCGCCGGATCGGTTCGGCCATCTTGCCCGGATCGATCGGATATTTTTCCAACGCGACCACACGGCCGCCGCGCCGCGCCACCTCTTGCTGGAGTGCCGCCTCCACCACCGCGCCATAGCCATTGTCCGGCAGCAGCGCTGCGAACGAACGCTTGCCCTTCGAGATGGCGTAATCGACGATGCGCTTGACGTCGGACTCCGGCAGGAAACTCAACAGATAGACGCCGCGCGCGGCGACGCTGGCGTCGGTGGAGAACGCGATCACCGGAATGTTGCGGGTGCGCGCGACGCCGCCGACGGCGCTCACCGATTGCGCGAATAGCGGACCGATGATGATTTCGGCGCCTTCGTCGATCGCCTGCTGGGCGGCCAGTTGCGCGCCTTGCGGCGTGCCGGCGTCGTCCTTCACCAGCAGCTGGATGTTCGGTTCCTTGAATTCGGCGAGCGCCATTTCGGCCGCGTTCTTCATCGACGTCGCGGCGACGCCGGCGTTGCCCGGCGCCGACAGCGGCAGGATCAAGCCGACGCGAACCTGGCCGGCGCCGATCATCGCGGCGGACGGCTGCTCGGTCGCCTGCGGAACCGGCGTGCCGCCACCGAACTGGTCGGCGGTGTTGGCGCAGGCCGCCAGCGCGACCGCCGCCGCGGCAACCGACAACGCGGTGCGCGCGCGGCGCAGGCCACGGGTCAGCATCCGCTCATCGTCCGGCGACGTCCCCGACATGGTCGCTCCCCACGCTGCGACAGCGATAGCCCACAGCAAGTCGTAACTTTAAACGGGCATTTTGTCCCTGAAAAGTTAAGGCAATGAAAATGAAAGAGAATTTGCCCCCGATGACGCGCCGCATGGCGCCGTCTACAGTGCCGACCATGGCCAAAGACAACAAAATCGCCGCCGGCGGCCGGCCGCACCGTTACGCGCCCGCAAGCGACGCGATCGAGGCTCCGAAAGCGGCGGGCGGGCTCTATCTGGTCGCCACCCCGATCGGAAACTTAAGCGACATCAGCCTGCGCGCGCTCGAGCTGCTGGCCGCGGCCGACGTCATCGCCTGCGAGGACACACGCGTCACCCGCAAGCTCACCGAGCGCTACGGCATTACGACTCGGCTGACCGCCTATCATGAGCACAACGCCGCCGAGGCGCGGCCGAAGATCCTGGCCCGCTTGCAACAAGGCCAGGCGGTCGCGCTGGTGTCGGACGCCGGCACGCCGCTGATTTCCGATCCCGGCTACAAGCTGGTGCGCGCGGCCTGCGAGGCCGGCTTCACGGTCACGGCGCTGCCCGGCGCGTCCGCGGTGCTGGCAGCGCTTAGCCTCGCCGGCTTGCCGACCGATCGATTCTTCTTCGAGGGATTTCTGCCGCCGAAGCAAGCCGGACGGCAAAAGCGCATCGCCGTGCTCGCCGCCATTCCGGCAACCCTGGTGCTGTTCGAGAGCGGACCGCGGCTGGCCGCCGCGCTCGCCGATCTCGCCGAAGGACTTGGGGCGCGCGCGGCCACGATTTGCCGCGAGCTGACCAAGCTGCACGAGGAAATCCGGCGCGGCGATCTGGAAAGTCTGGCGCGCGACTACGCCGCAGGCCACGAGACGCGCGGCGAGATCGTCATCGTGGTGGCGCCGCCCGCGGACGACGATGCGAATGCCGACGATGTCGACGACTTGCTGCGGCGTGCGCTGGCGCGCGTCTCGGTCAAGGACGCGGTCGGCGAGGTGGCGCTCGCCACCGGGCGTCCGCGCCGCGAGGTCTATCAGCGCGCGCTGGCGCTCGCCAGCAATTCAAAAGATTTGGACGGCGGCGATGGCACGGCGTGATCGTCCGCCGCCGGGCACGCGCAAGCCCGCGCCGCGGCCGGAACGGCAGGCGGCATTCCGCGTCGGCATCTCGGCCGAACCCGCGCCGCCGTCTTCCTGATGGCCAAGGGATTCCGCATCGTGGCGCGGCGCTGGAAAAGCCCGGTCGGCGAGATCGACCTGATCGCGCGGCGCGGACGTTTGCTGGTGTTCGCCGAGGTGAAGGCGCGGGCGCGCTTGGACGATGCGGCGGAATCCTTGAGCGAACGGCAGCGGCGCCGGATCGCCGCGGCGGCGGAAATCTGGCTTGCCAACAATCCCGACGACGCCACTTGCGATATGCGCTTCGACGCGATCCTGGTCGCGCCGGGACGCTGGCCGCGCCACATCCCGGCGGCGTTCGAGACGCGTTGACGAGCATGATCCCGAAAAGTGGGAACCGGTTTTCGGAAAAGATCATGCTCCAAGAGAAATAATCAGGCGCTCAGGCGCTCGAAGAACTGGTCGACCTGGCTGCGGATGCGGCCAGCGACGCTGCCGAGATCGTCGGCCACGCTTTTCACCGCGCCGGCGCTGGAGCGGGTGTCTTGCGTGGCGGCGCCCACCAGATTGACCTCGTTGGCGGTCTCGACCGTGCGTTTGGCCGCAGTCTCCACGCTGCGCGCGATTTCACTGGTGGCGGCGCCCTGCTCGGTGACCGCGGCCGCGATGGCGCTGCTGATATTGCCGATTTCACGGATGGTGTGCTCGATAGCGGTGATCGCCTCGATCGAGCGCACGGTGGCGCGCTGCATGCCGGCGATCTGCGCGCCGATCTCCTCGGTCGCGCGGCTGGTCTGGCCGGCGAGTGCCTTCACCTCGCCGGCGACTACGGCGAAGCCGCGCCCGGCCTCGCCGGCGCGCGCCGCTTCGATGGTGGCGTTGAGCGCGAGCAGATTGGTCTGCTCGGCAATATCGGTGATGAGCTTGACCACGTCGCCGATACGCGCGGCTGCTTCGTCCAGCTCCTTGACCGCGAGATTGGTGCGCCCGGCCTCGCTCACCGCCTTGGTGGCGATGGCGTTGGACTGCGCGACCTGCCGGTCGATCTCGTTGACGGAGGCCGACAGCTCGTCGGCGGCCGAGGCGATGTCGCGCACATTGGAGGAGGCCTCTGAGGAGGCGGCTTCTGCGCGCGCGGTCTTCGCCGAAGCGTCGTCGGCGGCGCAGGCGAGCTGCGACGACGCCGCCAGCATCTGATCGGAAATGCGGCCGAGCTCGGAGAGTGTCGCTTCCACCTCGGCGGAGAAGCGCGCGATTTCGCCCGACATCTGCTCCTGACGCCGCGCGCGCGTTTCAGCGTCGTCGACCACGGTGCGGTTGAGCTCTTCGTTATGGCGCATAGCGTGCTGGAACACGCCGATCGAACGCGCCAGCGCGCCGATCTCGTCGCCGCGATCGCTGAACGGAATCGAAACCGCGGCATCGCCGGCGGCGACCTGTTCGGTCACCCGCGTAATATCGGCGAGCGGCTTGGCCACGCTGCGCGAGATCACCACCGCGCCGGCGATCGCCAGCATGACCGCGAGCGCGGCAAGCACGCTCAGCCACATGGCCGTCTTTTCGATACCGGCGTCGATCTCGGCATACACGCGCTTCGCGCGCCGCTGATAGAGCTCCGCCAGTTTCTCAATGTCCTTATTGAGCGCCTTGCGCACCGAACGGTTGGCTTCGTTGTCGCCCCATTCGCGGCCGGCGGCGGAGCTGACTGCGGTGCCAAGCCGCGCCAGCTCGTTGCGGAATTCGATGAATGTGGCGATGCGCTTGGAGAACTGGCCAAACAGTTCGGCGTCATCGCCGCGCACCGATTTCTTCCAGTCGTCGACCACCTTGGCGATCTGCTTGTTGAATTTGATAATGCCATCGGCGTAGATTTTCGACGTCACCAGGTCGGACGACATATAAACGCCGCGCGATTCCATCACGACCGCGTAAATGAGGCCATTG
>DATBZY010000314.1:0-2252 GCA_036512915.1 Pseudolabrys sp.
CGTTCTGAGACTGCCGTCTTTACCAAAAGTGGCTAAAATGCCTCAGGTCGCCGCCTTTCCGGTGGGCGGTGGCCGTTAGGGGGTTTCAACCTCCCGCAGGTCCGCATATGGTTCCAAGTTAAGCTTTGGGGGAGTGTGACCGGTGCGATGCGCCGATCGCGCGCTGCTGGGTTGTGAAATGTCTCGTGGTGGACTCAGCAGTTGGTTGGGTGGGGTTGCGGTCGGCGTGATCGCATGCGCGGCATTGCCGCTGGCTGCGCCCGCGCAGGGCGAAACGCTCGAATCCGCCCTGGTCAAGGCCTATCAGAACAACCCCACGCTCAATTCGCAGCGTGCCGCCACGCGCGCCACCGACGAAGGCGTGCCGCAAGCGCTATCCGGCTATCGCCCGAAAGTCACGATCGTCGGGACCGGCGGCGAGCAGACGTCGTCGACAACGACAAAGACTGAGAACTTCGGCGTGGGGACCTACAACACAGTGGCCGGCTACAACGGGCCGGCTTCGATTGGTGGCACCGTCACACAGACGCTATACAATGGCTTCCAGACCGCCAACAAAACGCGCCAGGCTGAGAGCGCGGTATTGGCTTCGCGCGCGACGCTGCGCCTCGCCGAGCAGACCGTGCTGCTAAACGCCGCGACCGTCTACATGAATCTCCTACGCGACACCGCCATCCTCGATCTGCAGCGGCGCAACGTCGAAGTGTTGCAAGAGCAACTGAAGCAGACCCGCGACCGCTTCAATGTCGGCGAGGTAACGCGCACCGACGTGGCGCAGGCGGAGTCCAGTGTTGCTGTCGGCCGCTCGCAGGTGCTCCTCGCCGAAGCCAATTATACCGCCTCGCGCGCGAGCTATCGGCAGGTGATCGGCACTGAACCGCGCAATCTCACACCAGCCACGCCCGTGGACCGTTTCTCGCCGCATAACCTGCCGGGCGCGGTTGCGGTGGGCAGCGCCATCAATCCGGCGATCACGATGGCGGAATACAATGTGGACGTGGCGCTGCTGCAGGTGAAAGTGGCCGAAGGCGCGCTCTATCCGACGGTATCGGTGCAGGGCAGTTTCACGCAGAACTGGCTGAGCCCGCAGAGCCTTAGTGTCATGAATAGCTACAACGCCACGGTGTTGGGCACCCTGAGCGTGCCGATCTATCAGGGCGGTGCCGAATATTCCTTGATCCGCCAGGCCAAGGAAGTGCTTGGGCAGAAGCGCCTCGACCTCGATACCGCGCGCGATCAAGTGCGCCAGACCGTGGTGCAGTCCTGGGGCCAGCTCGACGCGGCCAAAGGCAATATCGAGGCGACACGCGCGCAGGTGCAAGCCGCTGAGATCGCGCTCAACGGTGTGCGCGAGGAAGCCCGCGTCGGCCAGCGCACCACCCTCGACGTGCTTAATGCCCAGCAAGTCCTGGTGAATGCCCGGGTGGCGCTGGTCACCGCCCAGCACGACCGGGTGGTGGCGTCCTACACCTTGCTGTCATCGGTCGGTCGGCTGTCGCCGCAGGTGCTCGGGCTGAATGTTCCGGACTATAACCCAACGGTGCACTACCAGCAGGTGCGCGATAGCTGGGCGGGCGTGCGCACGCCGGACGGGCGCTGACCCTCAATCCTGGCCGGCGTCGAGCCGTTACTCCCGATCACGTCGAGGACGAGCTTTTCGCGATCATGCGCCGTGTCCACAGGTCATTGCGGTCAGTCGGCTTGCCACCTGCCACACTTACATCCCGCTGGCGTATAAAAGGGACTCAAGCGACGATTCGCTCACGCCGACGCCGGTCGGGTGTATCGAGGGGTTGGGTTGCGAAAACTGCGGTCGGGAATACAGGAATGACTCAAACGGCAAAGGTCCAAGAGCCCTCGATGGAGGAAATTCTGGCCTCGATCCGGCGCATTATTGCCGATGACGACGCCACCAAGGCGACCAAGCCGCCCGACCCGGCCGCCGCCGCTCCAAGTCGGCCGGCTCCACCGCCGCGCGCGTCCGGGCTGCCGCCGGCGCCGCCACCACCGGCCGTCGCCAACAGCCAGGACGACATCGATGCCATGCTCGCCAATCTCGATACGCCGGCCGCTGCGCCGGCCTCCGACGTGCTCGATCTGACCGAGGCGATGGCTGCGCCGGCGCCCGCCGGCCCGGCGCCGACCTTCCGCACCATCGATGCCGCGTCCGACGTCATATTCACCGACCGGGCGCCCGACCCGCCGGCCGAGCCGGCGGTGCGCATCATCGAGGAGCCGCGCCGGCCAGCCAC
>DATBZY010000315.1:0-5179 GCA_036512915.1 Pseudolabrys sp.
ATGGCCGAGGCCGCGCGCGCCAGCGCCTCCTCGATCTTCCCCGTGCGCAGATAATGCGCGAAGAACAGGGCGGCGATGGCATCGCCCGCCCCGTTCACCGCCAGCGGTAATTTCGGCGTGCGCAGGCGGAAGCAGCCGCTCGCATCCGACGCCAGCAGGTCAATCGCATCCTTCGGCGTCTCCTCGGTGTGCAGCGAGGTGACCAGGATGGCGCGCGGCCCCAGATCGTGCACGGCCTTGACCGCGTCACGCGCCTGCTCAAGCGTCTTGCTCGCGCGGCCGGACAGATAATCCAATTCGAACTGGTTGGGCGTGACGATATCGGCGGCCGGCACCGCTTTGCTCTTCATGAAGTCCGGAATGCCCTCGCGTACGAAAATCCCGCGGCCGACGTCGCCGATCACGGGATCGCAAGCATAGCGCGCCGCCGGATTGGCGCGCTTGACGCTTGCCACCGCATCGAGAATGGCTGAGCCGATATCGGCCCCGCCCATATAGCCCGACAGCACGCCGTCGCAGGTGCGGAGCACGCCGCGCTTCGCGATGCCGGCCACCACCTCGCGGATCATGCCGGCATCGAACACGCGGCCCTGCCAGTTGCCGTAGCCGGTGTGATTGGAGAATTGCACGGTATGCAGCGGCCACACATCCACACCCATGCGCTGCAGCGGAAACACCGCAGCGGCATTGCCGACATGGCCATAGGCGACATGGGACTGGATGGAGAGCAGGTTCATGGCGTCGACAATAACAGACACGGCGGGGAAATCCCCGCCGTGCAGCCTTCGAGTTTCGGTCAATCAGGTCGAAGCGAGCTCTACTTCACCCCGGTCGTCTTGGCCGCATCGACGAACTTGTTGGTGTAGGTCTTGGTCACGTCGATATTGGCCTTGGCGACCTCCGGCGAGGACAGGCTGAACACCGCCAGCACCGCCTCGGCGCCTTTGGGATCCATCTTGCCGGTGGTCGAATACATCGGAATGGTGTTCTTCAGGGCCGACAGATAGCCGGCCTTGTCGGGCCCGACCAGATTCTGCGGCATCTTTGCCATGACCTCCTCGGGCGAATGCGAATGAATCCAGGCCAGCGTGTTGACGATCGCCGTGGTGAGGCCTTGCGTTTCTTTCGGATGCTTGTCGATCCAGTCGGCCTTGGTATAGAGCGCGCCGCCCGGATAATCGCCGCCGAACACCGCCTGCGTATCCTTTTGCGTGCGGGTGTCGCTGAGGATCTTGATATCCTTGAACTTGCCCTGCAGCAGCGTCACCGCCGGATCAAGCATCACCGCGGCATCGATCTGTCCCTGCTCCATGGCCGCGACCGCGGTGGGGCCTAAGCCCACGCCGATCACAGCGGTCGAGGTCGGATCGACGCCGTTCTTCTTGAGCAGATATTTGAGGAAGAAGTCGGTCGACGATCCCGGCGCGCTGACGCCGACTTTCTTGCCGGCCAGATCCTTGATCGATTTGATCTCGTCACTGTGCTTGGGCGACACCACCAGCACCAGCCCGGGATAGCGGTCGTAGGTGACGAAGGCGACCAGCGCCTGGTTCTTGGCGGCCAGATTGACGCAATGATCAAAATAGCCGGAGACCACGTCGGCGCTGCCGCCGATCACGGCGGTGAGCGATTGCGAGCCGCCCTTGAAATCGACGATCTCGACCTCGAGGCCGGCCTTTTTGTATTCACCCAGCTCCTGCGCCAGCATGGTCGGCAGATAGCAAAGGCAGTTTGCCCCGCCCACCGCGATCGTGACCTTTTGTGCGAACGCCAGACCGGACATCAGCACCAGCGCAGCGAGCGACGTGACGAGCCGCCGGAAAAATTGCGCGGACATGATTTCCTCCCCTGTTTTCAGCGGCCTGTGTACCGGCCGTTGCGCCAACGATACGGCAGCGCGACCATCAGGGCAATCATGGCCGGCCGTCGGAAACGGCCGGCCGCCAGACCAGCAGGCGCCGCTCGACAATCGTGACCAGCGCGTCGATCACGATCACGAAGGCGGCGAGCACAAACATGCCGGCGAACACACCGGCCACGTCGAACACGCCTTCCGCCTGCTGGATCAGATAGCCGAGCCCGGCCGCCGAGCCGAGATATTCGCCCACCACCGCGCCCACCACGGCAAAGCCCACCGAGGTGTGCAGCGAGGAAAACATCCAGGACAGTGCCGACGGCCAATAGACGTGGCGCATCAATTGCCGCTCGCTCATGCCCAGCATGCGCGCATTCGCCAGCACCGTGGGGCTGACTTCCTTGACGCCCTGATAGACGTTGAAGAACACGATGAAGAACACCAGCGTGACGCCGAGCGCCACCTTCGACCAGATGCCCAAGCCCAGCCAGAGCGTGAAGATCGGCGCCAGCACCACGCGCGGCAGCGCGTTGACCATCTTCACATACGGATCGAACACCGCAGCGGTGCGCGGCTGGCGCGCAAACCAGAAGCCGACCAGCACGCCGCCGACCGATCCGATCGCGAACGCCAAGAGCGCTTCGATCAGCGTCACCCACAGGTGCTTCCAGATCACGCCGGAGACGAACCAGTCGACGACCTGGCTGGCCACGTCCAGCGGATTAGAGAAAAAGAACGGCGGCAGCAGGATCGTGCCGAACACCGGATAGGTGGTGAGCGCGCACCAGAGCGCGACCGAAACGATCGCGACGCCGGCCTGCAACAGGAGGAGCGCGATTCTAGACATGGATCACGCTCCTCCCTTTTGCATGCGTGAACGCTGGGCCGTCAGAGCGGGTTCTTGAACAGACCGATCATGCCGGTCGAGCCCTTCACATGGCCGTCGAGCTTGTCGAACAGCTGCAACTTCGTCAGGCCCGCCAGCAGTGCCTTCGGATCGAGATCGGTCGCGATCAGGATGAAAGTGTAGTGGTGCGGCGTGGTTCCCGGCGGCGTGCAGGGGCCGAGATAGATGCTCTGCTTCGCGGTGCCGATGCCGCCGATATATTTGTCGGACGGCTTGCCGGTTTCGCCTTCGGCAAAGCCGGTCACCGAGGCCGGGATGCCATAGGCGATCCAGTGATCGACGCCGATGCCGCGACCGTCCGGATCGGTCATCACCAGCGCGAAACTGGTGGTACCGGCCGGCACGTTCTTCCAGGAAAACTGCGGCGACACATTTTCGCCGACGCAATTCGGGTTGGCCTTGTTCGCGCCCGCGGCCTTCTTCGGCAGATAGGCGCCGTTGCGCCGTCCTTGAACGTCGATGACGTGATCGCGAACGGCTCGGCCGCGTATGCCGTCCCGGCCAGCAGCAGAACGCCGGCAGCGGCGGCGAGCGTTTGACGTATTCCCAACATTGTATGTTCCTCCCTGTTTTTTTGTTTGTAGATAACTAACCGCGGCGAGCCTAGCGCAATGCAAGGGCGCTGGCATCAGCCTCCTTCGGTCTGCGCGTAGCCCTTGATCACCTCGGCCTTGAGCATGTGCCAGATCTCGCGGTGCAGGTCGTGGAAGGCGGGATCGAGTTTCACTTCGGAAATGTCGCGCGGGCGCGGCAGCGGCACCCGCCAGTCGCCGATGATGCGTGCGGCCGGCCCCGCCGACATGATGACGACGCGGTCGGACAACGCGATCGCTTCTTCCAGGTCATGCGTAACGAACAGCACCGCCTTGCGGTCGGCACTCCACAGGTCGAGCAGCAGGTTGCCCATGATCTGCCGGGTCTGCGCATCGAGCGGGCCGAACGGCTCGTCCATCAGTAGAATTTTCGGATCGCGGATCAGCACCTGCGCCAGCCCCACGCGCTTGCGCTGGCCGCCGGAGAGCATGTGCGGATAGCGGTCGCCGAACGAACCCAGCCCCACGCGCGTGAGCCAGCTCTGCGCCCGCGCGCGCGCCTCAGGCTGCGGCGTGCCCGCCGTCTCCAGTCCGATGGCAACGTTTTCCAGCGCGGTCTTCCAGGGAAACAGCGCGTCGGCCTGGAACAGGTAGCCGGCCTGGCGGTTGAGGCCCGCCAGCGATGCCCCGAAAATCTCGATGCGCCCCGACGACGGCGGCATCAGACCGGCGGCAATATTGAGCAGCGTGGATTTGCCGCAGCCGGTCGGTCCCACGATGGCGAGGAATTCGCCGTCGGCGACATTGAGCGTGGCGCGCGCGACCGCGGTATAGCTGCCGCCGCCGGACAAGCGGAAGGCGACCGAAGCCTCGGTCAACGCGATGGCCGTAGCCTGCGCGTTTTTCGGCGCGGTCGCGCTTGTCGCCATCGTCGCCAGATCCCCCATGCCGGCCGCAGGCTAGCGGCTTGCCGGGACATTGCAAACCGTCGCGAGCACGGTTCCGCGTCGCGGCGGAGCATGCCATCATCGCCGCGATGACCATCGACGCTCGCCTTGCCGAAGCGTTCGCGCGGCTGCCGGATTACCTCGGCAGCCACGTGCTGGTGAGCATCACCGCGCTTGGGCTAGGGCTCGGCATCAGCCTGCCGGTCGCGATGGCCTCGCGGCGCCGGCCAGTGCTGCGCGCCAGCCTGCTCGCGGTTGCCAGCGTGGTGCAGACGATCCCCGGTCTGGCGCTGCTGGCGCTGTTCTATCCGCTGCTGCTGGCGCTGTCCGCGCTGTCCGAGCGCGCCTTCGGCAAGGGCTTCTCGGCGCTCGGCTTCCTGCCCTCGGTGCTGGCGCTGGCGCTCTATTCGATGCTGCCGGTGCTGCGCAATACGGTGATCGGGCTCAACGGCGTCGATCCGCGGCTGCGCGACGCCGCCCGGGTCATC
The DNA here is from genome assembly GCA_036512915.1 of Pseudolabrys sp. Classification (GTDB taxonomy): domain Bacteria; phylum Pseudomonadota; class Alphaproteobacteria; order Rhizobiales; family Xanthobacteraceae; genus Pseudolabrys. The sequence goes on from DATBZY010000315.1 coordinate 4,731, forward strand.
GGCATGACACCCGGGCAATCCTTGCGCGAGATCGAGCTGCCGCTGGCGCTGCCGGTGATCATGGCCGGCATCCGCACCGCCGCGGTCTGGGTGATCGGCACCGCGACGCTGGCGACGCCGATTGGCCAGGAAAGCCTCGGCAATTACATCTTCACTGGCTTACAAACGCAGAACTGGGTGTTCGTGGCGTTCGGCTGCGTCGCCGCCGCCGTGCTGGCGCTCGCCGTCGACCAATTGCTGGCGCTGATGCAGGCGGGCTTGAGCCAGCGCAGCGGCACGCGCTTAGCCGGCGCGCTCGGCATCGTCGCCCTCACCCTGGCCGCGCTGCTGCCCGGCCTCACGCGGCCGCCGGCGACCTACGTGATCGGCGCCAAGACCTTCACCGAGCAGTATCTGCTGGCGGCGCTGATCGAGCAGCGGCTGCAGGCGGCCGGCCTGTCGGCGTCGCA
>DATBZY010000316.1:0-3911 GCA_036512915.1 Pseudolabrys sp.
GCTTGCGCGCGCGCCCGAGGATCTGCCGTCGCGCGAAAGCTGGCCGCGGCTCGTTCCCGAAGCCGATGAATATACCCGCGTCAAATTCCCGGCCGAATTCCTCGCAGGCGAAGAGGCGCTGGTCTATTCCGCCGGCTCCGCATTCCGGCCCGACGTGCAGGGGCCGGGCTATTGGGTGTTCGCGCCGGCGCGACTGGCCGGCGGCAGCATCGTGCTGGTCGACCGCGGCTTCGTGCCGCCTGAGCGCAAGGATCCCGCCACCCGCGCGCAGGGCGCGCGCCATGGCATCATCGATGTCGTCGGCGTCATGCGCTGGCCCGAGCCGCGTGGGATGTTCACGCCGGCCGACGACCCGAAGACCAATGTCTGGTATCTGCGCGAGCCTGCGGCCATGGCCGCCGCGAAGAAATGGGACAGTGCCGCGCCGTTCTATATCGAGCAGGAGGCGCCGGTGCCGCCCGGCGGATTGCCCAAGCCGGGCAAGCTCGCGGTCAACCTGCCGGACAGCCACCTGCAATACGCCATCACCTGGTTTGGCCTCGCGCTCGGGCTTGCCGGCGTCTACGTGGTCTGGCTTGCCGGCCACATGCGGCGGCGTGTGTGACGGCAGAGACCGCTTGATATGTATCAAATGAACCCGTCCTGTGTTTGAGTTATAGACGGCGGGCTGGGCCACCGGTCGCGGCTGGTGCGGGAAATGGGGGCGTTCGAAACGTGGTTACGCGCATTCTCGATCGTCTGACGGGGTGGATCGAACGCGCGCTCGCTTATGCCTTCATCGCCGCGGTCGCCCTCAACTTCATCAACGTCGTTGGCCGCTACGGCTTCGGCAGCACCATCCTCAGCGCCGACGAGCTGCAAATCTTCATCATGGTGTTCATGACCTTTCTCGGCCTCGCCGTGGTCGCCTGGCGCAATCAACATTTGCGCATGGACGTGGTCGTGAACGCACTGCCGCTGCCGGTCCGCCGGTTGATAAAAATTGTAGAACTCACGGTGATCGTCGTTCTCGCCTGCTTTGTGCTGTGGAATTCGACCTATTATGCCAAGCAAATGTTCAACATCGACCGCGTGAGCGACATGGCGCAGGTGCCGATGTGGATCCCGCATGGCGCGGTGGCCGTGGGCTTCGGCCTGATGGCGTTCATTAGTGGCCTGCGCCTCGTTGAACTTTTATCCGGAGCCCATCCGGACGGCGGCAAGTCCGGCACGGAGACCTGAACCATGTCGTTTGCGCTGGGTGTGGTGCCGGTCGTTCTGCTGTTGCTCGGTTTCCCGATCTTCATCGTCCTGCTGGCGTCGGTCAGCGTCGCGCTGGTGTTCTTCATGCACATGCCGATCGCGGCGCTGCATCAGAACATGTTCGGATCGATCAATGCTTTCGCGCTGCTGGCGATTCCGTTTTTCGTCTATGCCGGCGAACTGATGGGACGCGGCAGCGTGGCCCAGCGCTTGGTCGATTTTGTCCAAGGCGGCGTCGGCTCGGTGCGCGGCAGCCTCGCGGTCACCACGGTGGGCACGTCGGCGATCTTCGGCGCGATCTCCGGGGTGAGCGCAGCCTGCGTCGCCACCATCGGCCGCATCATGTACCCGGCGATGCGGCGCGGCGGATATCCGGAACACTTCGCCGCCGGCCTGGTCACCGCGGTCGGCGCCATCGACATCATCATCCCGCCCAGCATTCCGATGATCGTCTACGGCGCGGCGGCCGAGGAATCGGTGCCGCGGCTCTACGCGGCCGGCGTGGTGCCGGGCTTGATGCTGGCGCTCATGCTCGCGGCCTATGTCATGTGGTACGCCTGGCGCAATAAAATCGGCGCCGGCGAGGCGTTCAAGCTCGATCGATTCCTGCGCGGCACGACGCGCGGCATCTGGGCGCTCGGCATGCCGTTCATCATTCTCGGCGGCATCTACGGCGGCGTGTTTTCGCCGACCGAGGCGGCGGCGGTCGCCTGCGTCTATGCCGCCTTCGTCACTCGGTTTGTTTTTCGCGAGCTCGGCTGGCGCGATATCGTCGAGGCCGCCTCCGCCACAGTCATGTTCTCGGCGCAGATTCTCATTATTGTCGCCTGCGCCGGAGTTTTCTCCTGGCTGCTGACCGTCAATCAGGTGCCCGCCGCCGTTGTCGGCTGGCTGCAATCGCTCAATATTTCGGCATGGTCGTTTCTGCTGACCGTGAACGTCATCCTGCTGGCGATCGGCTGCTTCCTCGATCCGATATCGGCGATCCTGCTGTTGACGCCGCTGCTGGTGCCGGTCGTCAAGGCGTTCGGCATCGATACCGTTCATTTCGGCATCATCGTGACGGTGAACCTGGCGATCGGCCTGTTCCATCCGCCGTTCGGGATGAACATCTTCGTCGCCCAATCCGTGCTCGGGCTCGAATTGCGCTCGATCTATCGCGGTATCATTCCGTTTCTGGTGATCTACCTGATCGCGCTCGCTCTGATCACCTACATCCCGGCGATCTCGCTCAGCGGAATGCACATCCTGCTCGGGCTCAACTAAAACGGCCACTCGCAAATTGCGTGTGGCCGTTTCGTTGCGTTACTGTCCGCCCGCGGGCTAGCGAATATTTTTTGCCGCCGCGACGATCGTGTCGTAGTCCGTTTTCATTTGCGGATTGGTCTCCAGCACCGCCGGGATCACCGACGTCACGTCCTTCAGGTAGGCGGCGGCCTCGGCGGGCGGCAATGTAATCGCTTCGCCGCCGTTCTTGACCCAGATTTCCCGGGTGCGCTCGATGTCGGCGACGCCGAACGTGGAAAATACCGTTTCCGCCTTGCGCGCTTCTTCCCGCACGATCGTCGCGAGTTCCGGCCCGATCGACTTCATGAAGTTCCGGTTGACCACGCCACCGACAAAAAGAAACGATTGCGGAAGATAGGTCGCGGTCTTGGTCACGTCATAGTACTTGAACCCGGTCAGAACGTTGAACGATGAGATCGAAGCGTCGATCGTCTTGTTCTGCATCGCCGGCAGCACCTCGCCGAGCGGGATCGATACCGGCGAAGCACCGAGCTTCTTGAACGGTTGAATGTGCAGCGGCGCCGGGCCGGGGACGCGAATCTTCTGTCCCTTGAAGTCCGCGGCCGTGCGGATCGCCTTATGCGATGCCACCATCAATGGACCATTGTTGCCCACCACCAGCAGTTCCACGCCCTTCGCTTCGCCGAAACTCGCAAGCCGCGCACGGACGGTAGGATCGGCGAGCACCTTCTGACTTTGCGCGACGCCGTCGAACAGGCCGGCGGCATCGAACACTTGAAAGCGCGGCTCCAGCCCGATCAGGAAGCCGACGGCGGGAAGCGCGAACTCGATGGTGCCGAGCGCGACGCCGTCAACGGTCGCGGGGATTTGTCCGAGCTGGCTCGCCGGATAGATTTCGACCTTGATGCGGCCGCCGGAGCGCTGCTCGACGCCCGCCTTGAACGCCTTCATCCATTCATGCGGGGCATCGTTGACCGTCGGCGACGACAGTTTCATGGTGAATTGTTGTGCGCTCGCCGCGTTGGCGAACAACATCGCGGCTGCGATGGCAGCCATACGAAAGACCCAGCTTCTCATCTTGCAGCTCCAATTTTGCGTTGGCATGAATCGAAATTCCGGCGGTTTCAGACGAACAAAATTAATATGCGCGCCGGCAATTGTCTCAAGGAGAACAGTTCATTAAATGCCGGTTGGCGATATTGACTTGAATCAATTCAAAAGGCCACGCGGCGCGAAGCGGAGTCGATTGATGCTTCCAAGCGCGGGCTTACGTGGGCCATAGCCGCGCGCGGGGTTTTCTTGTGAAAGCCTCGGCGCAAGGCTACTGTGCGCTCGCGATCAGGCCCGTGCCGGAACCATAAAAGCAAGTTAACTCAATGCGTTATGTCTCAACCAGGGGCGAGGCCCCGGCACTCGATTTT
>DATBZY010000317.1:0-13753 GCA_036512915.1 Pseudolabrys sp.
TGCGAAAAAAAAGCGGCCACAGGGCGATATAGGCGGTCGCAAGGCGGTCGGGACGCCATCAAGTGCCCGTCGCGGTTCTGCCGACGGCAAAATCGCTCTCGGCCTTCAGTCTCAAACCTCAGTCCGACAGGCTGCTAGGGACTTTTAAGCCTAAAAGATATTAGCCGGTGTAAGCCTATAAATAAAGGAAAATAAGTGATATGTACCCTACGGTACACCTTATTTAAAACAACGAAATACGTGAAATTACTAACGACCCGTTAGCCGGTCCGCTCCCCGGACGGCGCCTCGCGGCCGCCGCTATAGACCACGAAACCATGGCGCAGGCGGCCGCCTTCTGGCGATGGCGCGAAATGGGGAGCGCCAAAGCTCTCCAGATCCGCGCCGAGATGGCGCAGCGTGCCGAGCTCGAGCTCGACCAGCGGCTTTTCCCCGAGCCAATATGGCGGAACGATCGGCGCCAGCACGCCGAGCGCGCGAATGCGGGCATGGCCGAGGTGGGCGAGCGGCAGCAGCAGGATCTCCAAATCGGCTTCGGAACCGTCGGCGGTGCGGCCGGTGAGGCCGGCCACCGCGCCCAACGTCTCGTTGGTCACGATGGTGAGCAGGTCCTCGATGCCCTTGCGACTTTCCTCGCTCCACAGCGCGGGGAATGCTTCACCCTTGATCTCGCGGCAGAACAGCGCGCAGACGCGCGTGCCGGCGAGCCGGAACCGGAGCTCATCGACGAAATCCGCCGCCAGCATGAAGGTATCGCCGAGCGCATGGCGAATTGCGGCCGGATCGATGTCGGCCCGCTCGGGTGCCGGACGGTTTCCCCGCCGTTCATTCCAATAATCGAACAGCGCTCGCGTGGATGGATGTTTCATGGACGCCACCTGTTCCGTCGCGAGACGGTGCCGGCATCTCCATGTCCCCGATCGGGACATGTGCGCCGGCTTTTCGCCACGACGTCACAGGTGGAGCAGGGGACGTGCCGGCGACGTAGGCGAGCGCCGACGAGCGCGAATTAATGTTAAAATCGCAATCGAATTGCAGGGCGCGCCAGTTTGCATATTGTCGTCGTCGATCCACACGGCATGCCGGCTGTGAGTAGCTCCACGAACCGGCGCCGCAACTGAATAGAGCCTCGGGCAGGCGAGGGGATCTGACAAGCGCCGTCAAGGCACGACAATCACCGCGCAACGCGGCTCACGGGAGGGCGAAAGCCCTCCTTTCTTTTTTTTGAGCATGATCCCGAAAAGTGGGAACCGGTTTTCGGAAAAGATCATGCTCAGATAAAAGGCGCCAACGCCGCTTGCGGTGAGGTGGCCAAGGGGCGTAACTCAAGCCTGCCACCGGACCCCCCTCGTGAAACGCGAACCGCTGTTCAATATTCCCCCGGTCGTCATCGCGGTGCTGGCATTGCTGGCGCTCATTCATGCCGTCCGCACGCTGCTGCTCACCGACGATCAAGATATCGAGTTTCTGCTCAGCTTCGCGTTCATTCCCGCGCGCTACGATACCTCGATCGTGCTCGGCGGCGCGCTGCCGGGCGGCTTCGGCGCCGAGGTGTGGAGCTTCGTCACCTATTCACTGATCCATGCCGACTGGACTCATTTCGGCGTCAACGCGATTTGGCTGCTGCCGTTCGGCAGCGCGCTGGCGCGGCGGTTTGGCGTGCTGCGCTTCATCGCGTTCTATGCGGTGACTGCGGCGGCGGGCGCGGGCCTGCACTTGGCGACCCATGCCGGCGAGCAGTTTCCGATGATTGGCGCGTCCGCCTCGATCTCCGGCACCATGGCGGCGGCGATGCGGTTTGCGTTCCAGCGCGGCGGTCCGCTCGGCATACTGCGCGGCGACGACGAGCAAGCCTATCGTGTGCCGGCGATCCCGCTCATCCGCGTGTTGAGCGATGCGCGCGTGCTGATCTTTCTGGCGGTCTGGTTTGGTATCAACATCGTGTTTGGGCTCGGTTCGCTGTCAATCACCGGCAGCGATCAGCCGGTGGCCTGGCAGGCGCATATCGGCGGCTTTCTCGCTGGTTTATTCTTGTTTTCATGGTTCGATCCGGCGCCGGATGAACCTCAATATGACGATATTGGTGCAACGCGGCATTAAGTAACGCGACGGCGGCGCCTTAAGTCGCGCGATTGCTCTTGACGGAACCATCGCGCCGGCAGGATCGTTGGCGTGAGTTCGGAGTCGCGGGTCTCTCCGCAACCGGGCCTAGGGAGGCTGCTATGAACGTCAAAGCAATCCTGGCCGCCAAGGGCGGCGACGTCGTCTGCATCGAGCCGACGGCGGATCTTGCGGCGGCTGTGAAACTGCTTTCCGCGCATCGCATCGGTGCGGTGGTGATCCGCGGCGCGGGCGAGCGCCTCGCTGGTATCTTGTCGGAGCGCGACATCATGCGTGCGCTTTCCGAACATGGCGCAGATGCGCTCGCGCTGCCGGTCGGACAGGTGATGACCCGCAACGTTGCCACCTGCGGCGAGGACGAATCCATTGCCGGCATCATGGAGCGGATGACGGCGGGAAAATTCCGCCACTTGCCGGTGGTGGCCATGGGCACGCTGGTCGGCCTGGTGTCGATCGGCGATGTGGTCAAGCAGCGCGTCGAGGAGATCGAGCGCGAGTCGGAGGCGCTGCGCGATTATATCCGCACCGCGTAGCGCATGATCCCGAAAAGTGGGAACCGGCTTTCGGCAAAGATCATGCGCAACTGATCAGACTGTCGATTATTTCGCGACGTCGTTGGCGCCGTAAGGCTGCGACAGAGCGGTAATCGCCTCGGAGATCGAGTCGATGGATTTTTCCGTCGTCTCGGCGCCGATCTCGATTGCTTCGGTGCCGCGATGGAAGTCTAGCGAGCTGATATTGTGGAGCCGTGGCGTGATCAGAACATCTGGCGGATCGCCAGCAAGGCGCGACCGGGTAATACGGTCCTGCATGACATTAAATGCTTCGACCATAACTGTCGAAATGCCGGGGCGGCCTGTCGCGCCGACAAATTTCCTTTTCAGCAAATATTCCACGGCAAATATATCACGCATGCCACTGCGCTTACGTTCAATCTCCTGAACTAGCCGGTCGTCATTCTCATCCGAGCCGTGGCTCGCGACAGTAGAACCGCGGCCAAACAGGTCAGCATTGAGATTGACGGCGATAACGAGACGCGCGCCAAACGCACGAGCCACTGAGACTGGGACTGGATTTACAAGTGTGCCGTCAACTAACCACTTTCCTCCAAGAGATATTGGAGCAAATACGCCAGGCAATGCATAAGAGGCGCGGAGAGCTTTCACGAGACGGCCGCGCGTCAGCCAAATTTCGTGACCGGTCCCGATTTCGGTCGTAATCGCGGCAAAACGAGTGGGAAGATTTTCTATTCTTGTGTTGCCAAGTACCGCCTCAAGCCGAGTCGCAAGGCGATTGCCACTGATCAGGCCTGATCCTGAAAGGCTAATATCGAGATATCCGAAAACTTTCTGGGTGGTAAGACCGCAGGCCCATTCCGCAAGTGCATCAATTTGACCACCAGCGTAGCAACCGCCGACTACAGCGCCGATTGACGTCCCAACAACAACATCTGGAACAATTCCGTTTGCGATGAGCACTCGCAACACACCGATATGTGCAAAGCCCCTAGCTATTCCACCGCCAAGCACAAGCCCGATGCTCGGCCGCGTGATGACCGGCCGCAAATTCTCGGTGGTGGCTTCGGCGGAGCGGTTGCCGTTGCGCACGCGCGTGAATAGATCCTCGAAAACCAAAAGCGATTTCTCCCCTGTCATCGATCATCGAACCGGGTCAGCCCCTCGACAAGAACTTCAGGCCAACATGGTGAAAACAGCTGACGGAGTCATGTGACCGAAACGTGACAGCAGCGTGCGCTTGCGTGATTACATTAAGGTTAAATGCCGCCGTGCGTTATGAATTCGAGGGTCTTCGCATCGAGAACAGGCTTTCGACCACGGCGTACTGGTCATAGCCGCAGCGGGCGATCGGCTTCATCGCCGCGGTGTCGAGCAGGCCATCGACGATGAAGCGGTCGTCGATATGCACGCCGACCACCTGGCCGAACACCACGTGGCAGTCGACCGAATTGCCGTCGGCGGTCTCCATAGCGACGATCTTGATCAGCTTGCATTCGAGTGCGCATGGCGAGGCGGCTACCCGCGGCGGCTTGACCAGCCGCGACGGCGCCGGCTCGAGGCCGACGCGTTCCATCTCATTGATTCCGCGAGCGAACGGGGCCGAGGTCATATTCATTTTTTCGCGCAGGTCCCAGCTGGCGAGGTTGCAGACGAATTCGCGCGTTTCCGTTATGAAACTGACCGTATCCTTGCGGCCTTCGCTGGCGAACATCACCAGATTGGGCCGGCTATTGATGCCGTTGAAATACGAATACGGCGCCAGATTCACCTCGCCTTTCAAGCTGATGGACGTGATCCAGCCGATCGGCCGCGGCGCCACGATGGCCTTGAACGGGTCATGGCGAAGCACCGATAAATCGCGTTTGTCAGGCTCGTAGAACATCACTTCCTCGGCCCCGAATACCGGGTGACGATGGCCGCGAGCTTGGGCCGCTCGCGCTCCTCGGGCGGCTTGGCCGGGCGGCCGATATGCACGAAACCGGCAATGCGCTCGTTTGGGGCAAGACCGAGCGCATCGAGCACGCGCCGGTCATAGGAATACCATTCGGTGATCCAACTGGCGGCAAAGCCCATGGCATGGACGGCCAACACCAGGCTCATGGCGGAGGCGCCGGCCGAAAGCTGCTGCTCCCATTCCGGGATCTTCACATGCGGGCCGGCGCGGCTGACCACCGCGATCACCAGCGGCGCGCGGGCCAGGCGCTGGCGTTCGAATTCGACCTGCTCGGGTGTGGCGTCGGGGCGGTTCGCACGAAAGGCGGCGGCGATGGTCTCGCCAGCGGCGATGCGGGCGTCGCCTTCGAACACGATAAAGCGCCAGGGCGTCAGCTTGCCGTGGTCCGGCACCCGCGCGGCGATGGCCAGCAGCGTGTCGATCTCAGCCGCGCTCGGGGCCGGCCCGGTCAATTCCATCGGCTTGACCGAACGGCGGGTCTTGAGCAGGTGCAAAGCGTCGGGCATGGCGGCCTCAATTCGATGGCGGTTGCGCCTAGCATAGCGGTCCCAGGCTGACAAACTCGGCCTATCGGCTTGAAATCGCCGCGATTTAGGTCGAAAACGACCGCGTCATGAGCAGCCCAACCGCAATCGCCGCAGCCTCTGCCCGGCTATGGCCGGCACTTGGTTCAGTACTTGCGCTCATGCTCTCGCTGGCCATTCCCAACGCGGCAACGGCGCAGTCGTCAAACTCGTTGTTCTCGGCAACACCCTCGACCGGGCTAATCTCGCCGGGGCAGGGCGTGCGCGGCGACGGCTTCGGCCCGGGCGGCGTGCTGGCGCCGTCGTCGCAGGCGCCGGTGATCATGCCGAATTCCGCCAACCCGACCGCGCCGATGCCGATGGTTCCGGCCGGACAAGTCGCGCTCGCGCTCAGCGCGCGCTTCGGCAAGGAAGCGCCGGTCATCGGCGGCGGCCTCACCTGGCGCGTCTATGCCGCCAAGGCCGAGCCGGGCGGTAGCTTCAAGCTGGTCAAGGAAGACAAATCGCCGTCCCCCACGCTGGTGCTGCCCGCCGGCGGCTATGTCGTGCATGTCGGCTTCGGGCTCGCCACCGCGGTCAAGCCGGTGACCTTGCGTGGGGCGACCGTGCACGAGGAATTCGACCTGCCGGCCGGCGGCCTGCGCATCGAAGGCCGCGTCGGCGACATCCGGGTCCCGGCCGGACAGATTTCATTCGACGTCTACAAGGGCAGCCAATTCGAGGCCGGCGACCGGCGGCCGATCGCCGAGCACGTGATGACCGGCGACGTGGTGATGGTGCCGGAGGGCATTTATTACATCGTGTCGAACTACGGCGACGCCAATTCGGTGGTGCGCTCCGACATCCGCGTGCAGGCCGGCAAGCTCACCGATATCAGCGTCACCCACCGCGCCGCCGCGATCACGCTCAAGCTGGTGGGCGAGAAGGGCGGCGAGGCGCTCGCCAATACCGCCTGGTCGGTACTGACGCCCGGCGGCGACGTCATCAAGGAATCGATCGGCGCCTTTCCGCGCGTCATCCTGGCCGAGGGCGAATATCGCGCCATCGCGCGCAACGAGGGAAAGGTCTACGAGCGCGAATTCAAGGTCGTCACCGGCGTGGACGGCGACGTCGAGGTTGCCGTGCGGTAGCGCATGATCCCGAAAAGTGGGTACCGGTTTTCGGACAAGATCATGCGCAAATAACTAACGGCACGCACGATCCCGCAAAAACCTTTATAGTTGGATGGATATAGTGACGCAGACCATTGCGAACGACGTGGCCATGGATATTTTCACGCGCCTCGATCCCAAATCGATTGCGTTTCTGCTCGACGTCGACGGCACGCTGATCGATATCGGGCCGTCACCGTTCGAGGTTGATGTCTCCGACGAGTTGCGGACATCGCTGCAGCGGCTTTTCGAATTGACCGATGGGGCGCTGGCGCTGGTCAGCGGCCGCCCGATCGCCGATCTTGACATGCTGTTCGCCCCGCTCAAGCTGCCCTCGATCGGCGGGCATGGCGCCGAGATGCGCGTGCGCGGGGACGAGGTGCTCAATTCAGCCGCGCCGCTGCCGCAAGAGTTGCGCCGGCAACTTGGCGAAGCGGCCACGCCGGATTCCGGAGTTGTCTTCGAGGACAAGGGCTATTCGTTCGCGCTGCATTACCGCAAAGCGCCGCAGCACGCGGAGCGCCTGCGCCGGCACGTCGCGGCCGGCCGCGCGGCGTTTCCCGGCGAGGCGACGGAATTGCTGCTGGGCAAGGCGTTGTTCGAGGTCAAGCGGCCGGGCGTCAGCAAAGGCGACAGCGTGCGCAAGCTGATGGCGCATCCGCCGTTCGCCGGCCGCATGCCGGTGTTCATCGGCGACGATGTCACCGATGAATCGGTTTTCGAGGCGTTGCCGGACCTGGGCGGCAAGGGCTTTTCCGTCAGCCGATACTTCCCCGGGCTCACCGGAACATTCGAATCCCCGGCGCAGGTGCGCTACGCCTTGCAACGGCTTACGGCCAACGGACAGGCGCACCGGTCATGACCGATTACGGCCTCGACCTGGCGGTGATCGGCAACGGCCGCACCGCCGCGCTGCTCGAGCCGTCCTCGCGCATCGTATGGTGGTGCCTGCCGCGCTATGACGGCGATCCGGTGTTCTGCCGGCTGCTGGCGGGCGAGGAAGAAAAAGGCTTCAGCGACGTGGTGCTCGACCGCATGGTCGAGACCCGCTCGAACTATGTGCGCAATACCGCCATCGTGGTCACCGAGCTGATCGACAGCGACGGCGGCGCGGTGCGCATTACCGATTTCGCGCCGCGCTTCCAGAACTATGGCCGCACCTTCCGCCCGCCGCAGCTGGTGCGCATCATCGAGCCGATCGCCGGCATGCCGCGTATCACCATCCGCTTCCGCACCACGCACCACTATGGCGTGCCGGTGGCTTCGCGTTCGGCCGGCAGCAACCACATCCGCTATTGGCGCGACGAGGTGCCCGTGCGGCTCACTACCGACGCGCCGCTCTCTTATGTGGAGAACGAGGCCTCGTTCGTGCTGACCCGGCCGGTGCACATGGTGTTCGGCACCGACGAGCCGTTCGAGGGCACGCTCGAGAGCACCTGCCGCGAGTTTTGCGAGCGCACGCGCGACTACTGGTTGGAATGGGTGCGGCGGCTCGCTTTCTCGATCGACTGGCAGGATGAGATCATCCGCGCCGCGATCACGCTCAAGCTTTGCAATTTCGAGGAGACCGGCGCGATCGTGGCGGCGCTTACCACATCAATTCCGGAAGGGCCTAAATCGGGGCGCACCTGGGATTATCGCTATTGCTGGATGCGCGACGCCTACTTCGTGGTGCGCGCGCTCAACCGCATCGGCGCGACCCGCACGATGGAAGATTTCATCTCCTATATCCTGAGCATTGCCACCGGCCGTGCCGACACGTTGCGGCCGCTCTACGGCGTCGTGCACACCGATCGGCTCGAGGAGCGCACCGCCGACGCGCTCGCGGGCTACGGCGGCGACGGGCCGGTGCGGATCGGCAATGCAGCGGTGCATCAGGACCAGCACGACGTCTATGGCAGCATCATCATGGCGGCGACGCCGATGTTCTTCGACCGCCGGCTGCCGCGGCCGGGCGATGCCGCGCTGTTCAACGTGATCGAGCCGCTCGGCGAGCAGGCGGCGCGGCTCGCGCTCGAGCCGGATGCCGGCATTTGGGAATATCGCGGCCGCAAGCGCGTGCACACGCATTCGGCGGCGATGTGCTGGGCCGGCTGCCAGCGGCTGGAGGCGATCGCGGCGCATCTCGGTTTTGCCGGTCGCGCGCAATATTGGGGCGCCACCGCCAACCGGATCGGCGAGCAGGTGCTGCAACACGCCTGGAATCCCAAGCGTAAGGCGTTTTCCGCGGCTTTCGGCAGCGACGATCTCGACGCCAGCGCGCTGCTTCTGGCCGAACTCGGCTTGATCGCGCCCGACGATCCGCGCTTCGTCTCCACCGTGGAGGCGATCGAGCGTGAACTTCGCCGTGACTTCCACGTTATGCGTTATGCTGCCGCTGATGACTTCGGCATGCCGGAGACCGCTTTTTTGATTTGCCGGTTCTGGCTGATCGATGCATTGTGGGATATCGGGCGCCGCGAAGAGGCCCGGGATATGTTCGTCGATGCGCTTCGATTGCGAAACCGGTACGGGATTTTATCTGAAGACGTGCACCCGGTGACCGGAAAACTGTGGGGAAATTTCCCGCAGACCTATTCGATGTCCGGATTAATTATGACCGCGATCAAGTTGTCGCGGAGTTGGGGAGATCGATATTGGCGCGGCTCGTCGTAGTTTCCAATCGCGTTGGCATTCCCGACAGCGGAGCGCGGGCCGGCGGGCTCGAAGTGGCGATCCGGCCGACGCTCAGGCGGCGGGGCGGCGTCTGGTTCGGCTGGAGCGGGCGCGTTGCCGAAAACGATCCGGGACCGGCCAAGACGGTCGAGCACGACAACGTCTCTTACGTCACCATCGGTCTGCGCAAGGACGACTACGAGGAATTCTACAACGGCTTCGCCAACCGTGTGCTGTGGCCGATCCTGCATTACCGGCTCGATCTCGCCGAATTCACCCGCCGCGATCTCGGCGGCTATCTCCGGGTCAATGAATTCTTCGCCAGCAATCTGGAGAAGCTGCTGCGCCCCGACGACGTGGTGTGGGTGCACGACTATCATTTGATTCCGCTGGCGAAAGCGCTGCGCGAGCGCGGCCACAAGAACAAAATCGGCTTCTTTATCCATATCCCGTGTCCGCCGCCGGAAATCCTCACCGCACTGCCCAATCACGAGCAGCTCATTCCGGCGCTCTGCCACTACGACCTGGTCGGCTTCCAGACCGAGGTCGATGCCAGTAATTTCTCCCGCTATCTCGCCAACGAATGCGGGTTGTCGTGGTCCAAGGGCAATAGTTTCCATTTCGGCGACCGGGTCGTGCAAATCGGCACCTTTCCGGTCGGAGTCGAAACGAAAGGTTTAGCGCGCCTCGCGCGGCGCGCCATCGAGACCGAGTTTGTGCGTGAGGTGCTCGGCAGCCTTTCCGGCCGCGCCATGATCATCGGCGTCGACCGGCTCGACTACAGCAAGGGCATCCCCGAGCGGATGAACGCGTTCGAGCGGTTCCTCATCAATTTTCCCGACTGGCGCGGCAAGGTCACCTATCTGCAGATCACGCCGCGCAGCCGCAGCGGCATTCCCGAATATGCGGACATTGCGCGACTGGTGGGCGAGACGGTCGGGCGCATCAACGGTACCTTCGGCGAAGCGTCATGGACGCCGGTGCGCTACATCAACAAGGCGCATAGCCGCACCGCGCTCGCCGGCCTGTATCGCGCCGCGCGCGCGGCGCTGGTGACGCCGCTGCGCGACGGCATGAATCTGGTGGCTAAGGAATTCGTCGCCGCGCAAAATCCGGATGACCCGGGCGTGCTGATCCTGTCGCGCTTTGCCGGCGCGGCGCACGAATGCACCGAAGCGCTGCTCGTCAATCCCTACGACTCGGAGGGTGTCGCCATTGCCATCAACCGTGCGCTGGCGATGCCGCTTGCGGAACGCCAAGAGCGCCAGGCTGCGCTGTTTCAGGCGCTCAGGCGGAATGATCTCAGCCATTGGGCGGAGCGCTTCCTGGGAGCTCTGGAACATCCGCATGCGGCGGCCGCCACAGCGGCCGCGGTGCGCGCCGCCAGCGGTTGATGACCGTTCCCATTGCTACAGGTCACTGCGGACATCAGCGGCGCCGCAGTATATGATGCATCACAATCAACCGATCCGAGGTCGCCACGCATGAGTCGAACAGTTACCGGCCTGCTTTCATTGATATTTGTTGTGGCCCTTGCAAACGCGGCGGCAGCGGCCGACGCGGCCAACGGCGAAAAGCTGGCCAAGCGCTGGTGCGCGACCTGCCATGTGGTCGCCTCCGATCAGCAGCGCGGCAGCACGCAGGCGCCGCCATTTTCCGCCATCGCCAAGAAGCGGGGCTTGGATGCCGCCAAGCTCGCTTTGTACCTGCTGCTGCCGCACCCGCGAATGCCGGACATGAATCTGTCGCGCAGCGAGGCCGCCGATCTCGCCGCCTATATCGCCAGACAGGGCAAGTAGCCGGATATGATCTGGATCATGGCGGCGAGTCGCGGCAGCCGCTAGCGTTTCTGTATGATCCATGACTCACCCAGAGCTTTAGCGCTCATAGCCTTCGCCATCGCCAGCGCGCTGATGTTTCCGATCGGAAGCTCGGCGCAAGTCCAGGCGCAGGGCAGTATGCATCAGCCGCCCGCCGCCAGCTCGCCATCGGCGGAATACCCATTCGGCTTCAAAGCCTATGGCGTATTCAGCAACATGATCTCCCAGCGAAACTATCTTGCCGTCGTTGCGCTGAAGGACGTTGTCGACGCGCGTGCCACCGATGCGGTCGGAGCGGTGTCCGGTCTGCGCGGCGAGATTTCAATGATCGAGGGGCGTCTGATCGTCAGTTATGGGGCTGAATGCGGCACTGCCTGTGCATCCGCCGCCTCTGAGACAGCAACCTTGCTGGCAACGGCAACCGCGCGGAACTGGCGCCCGGTTCCGATCGACAAGGATCTTGACGCCAAAGCCGTGGAGAGCTTCATCCGGGAACAAGCCAAAGCCAATGGCTTGGACGAAACCAAACCGTTCCCGTTCCGCATCAACGGCGCGCTCACCAATTTCGTCATGCACGTGAACGCCGCGCCTAATCCGCGCTTCAAGGGCCATGGCTCGTTCGACGAGATGGCGGTCACCGGATTGGCGAAGGGGCCGCGCGTCGCCGGCTCCGTGGTCGGCTTCTATGCGCCACCCGCCCTGCAGGGCGTCATCACGCATATGGGAGAGTTCTTCCACTCCCACTACGTCGATGAACAACGAACCATGACGGCGCACCTCGACAGCTTCGGCATCGCCGCCGGGTCGACCCTGATGCTGCCCAAGGAATAATAAGAAACGAGTTCAGCCACGATTGTTCACGCCGTCTTCTGCGCCCGCCTTTCATCCGGCGGCACCGCCTCAGTGGCGAGCGCCTTGAGCGCTTCGTCGAGCGGCATCACCTGCTGACCTTCGCTGCCCAGGCGGCGGATCGACACCAATCGCTCGGCTGCTTCCTTCTTGCCGACCACCAGCAAAGCCGGGACCTTGGCGAGCGAGTGCTCGCGCACCTTGTAGTTGATCTTCTCGTTGCGCAGGTCGCCGTCGACTCGCAGACCAGCTTTGCGCGCCGCCGCGATCACCTCGCGGGCATAATCGTCGGCGTCCAAGGTGATGGTGGCGACCACCGCCTGCAACGGCGACAGCCACAGCGGCAGATGGCCGGCATAATGCTCGATCAGGATGCCGGTGAAGCGTTCCATCGAGCCGAACATGGCGCGGTGCAGCATCACCGGCGTCACCTTGTTGGAATGCTCGTCGATGTAGAACGCGCCCAGCCGCCCCGGCAGATTGAGATCGACCTGCACGGTGCCGCATTGCCATTCGCGGCCGATGGCGTCGCGCAGCACGTATTCGAGCTTCGGGCCATAGAAGGCGCCTTCGCCCTTGTTGAGCGACCACGGCCGGCCGGAAGCTTGCAGCGCCGCCATCAAGGCGGCCTCCGCCTTGTCCCACACCGCGTCGTCGCCGATGCGTTTCTCGGGCCGGTCGGAGAACTTGATGCGCACGTCTTCGAACCCGAAATCCTCGTAGATCGACAGGATCTGGTTGTTGACCTTGAGCGCCTCCTCGGCGATCTGGCTTTCCATGATGAAGATATGCGCGTCGTCCTGGGTGAAGGCGCGCACGCGCATCAGCCCGTGCAGCGCGCCCGACGGCTCGAAGCGGTGCACCTTGCCGAACTCGGCGATCTTGAGCGGCAGGTCGCGATACGACTTCAAGCCGTTCTTGAAAATCTGCACATGGCCCGGGCAGTTCATCGGCTTGATGGCGTAGACGCGCTCGTCCTCCTCGCGCTTGGCGGTGAGGAACATCATGTCGCTGTAAGTTGGGATGTGGCCGGTGGTGACCCACAGCTCGCGATCCATCAGTTGCGGCGAATTCACCTCGACGAAACCGGATTCCTGCTGGCGGCGGCGGATGTAGTTCTCCAGCGCCTGGAACAGCGTCCAGCCTTTGGCGTGCCAGAACACCGAGCCCGGCGCCTCTTCCTGGAAGTGGAACAGGTCCATCTCGCGTCCCACGCGACGATGGTCGCGCTTCTCGGCTTCCTCGATTTGCTTCAGGTAAGCGTCGAGCTCTTCCTGCTTGGCGAAGGCGGTGCCGTAGATGCGGGTCAGCATCGGGTTGTTGGAATCGCCGCGCCAATAGGCGCCGGCCACCTTCATCAGCTTGAAGGCGCTTCCGATTTTGCCGGTCGAGGTCATATGCGGGCCGCGGCAGAGATCGAACCAGTCGCCCTGCTTGTAAATCTTCAGCGATTGGTCGGCCGGAATGGCGTCGATCAGCTCGACCTTGAAATTCTCGCCCTTGTCACTGAAAGTCTTCTTTGCCTGCTCGCGCGACCACACTTCCTTGCTGAAGGGCTTATCGCGCGCGATGATCTCCTTCATCTTCTTCTCGATCACCGGCAAGTCTTCCAGCGTAAACGGCTGGTTGCGCGCGAAGTCGTAATAGAAACCGTTCTCGATCACCGGGCCGATGGTGACCTGCGTGCCCGGCCACAGCGACTGCACCGCTTCGGCCAGCACATGGGCGGCGTCGTGCCGGATCAGCTCGAGCGCGCGCGGGTCTTCGCGCGAGACGAATTCGATCTTGGCGTCGCGCTCGATCGGGTCGGCCAGATCGGCGACCGTGCCGTCGAGCGCCATCGCCACGGTGCGTTTGGCCAGCGACGGCGAAATGCCCTTGGCGATATCAAGCCCGGTGGTGCCTTGCGGGTAGTCCCGACGCGCGCCGTCGGGAAAGGTCAGCGCGACCATGTCTTCGTCTCCTGTTGCTCACTCGCTGCCTACGAATGCAGGTAAGCGGTATTCGATTTGGTAAGCGATATCACTGCTGTCCGGTTGACGGCGAGGCGCGTTCTGGAAAGGGCTGATTTGGGAGGAGCTTGCGGGCGGAAATGGGTGGTGTCGATTTGAACTTGATCGGGCGCTATTCGGAGTTTTTCCGAGGAGTCGCCCGTGAATAT
>DATBZY010000318.1:0-3922 GCA_036512915.1 Pseudolabrys sp.
TGCCGGGCGTCATGGGCAAGGAGGCCTCGGCCGCCGAGGAAAGCTTCGCCGACGGCCTGCTGGAATACCCGCAATACACTAGGCCGCCGGTCTGGGAGGGGGAGCCGATCCCGGAGGTGTTGCTGTCCGGCGACCACGCCAAGATCGCCCAATGGCGGCGGGCGGAGGCTGAGCGGCTGACCCGGGAGCGGCGCCCGGACCTCTGGCAGGCCTATCTGGCCCGACAAAAGCCCCAAAACGAGCCCAAAAGCCGAGGGTGACAACGCTCGAGCTTTGTCGTAGAAGCTCGCCAATCCATTCAGACCCGACAAGCACCGCGCGCCGGTTGCTGGCGCTGCCGACGGAGAATTCCCCATGAACATCATCCAGACGCTCGAAAAAGAGCAGGTCGAAAAGCTCTCGGCCGGCAAGGAAATCCCCGACTTCGGGCCGGGCGATACCGTGCTCGTCAACGTCAAAGTGGTCGAGGGCGACAAGAGCCGCATCCAGGCCTACGAAGGCGTGTGCATCGGCCGCGCCGGCGCCGGGCTGAACGAGAACTTCACCGTGCGCAAGATTTCCTACGGCGAGGGCGTCGAGCGCGTGTTCCCGCTCTACGCGCCGATGATCGACTCGATCAAGGTCGTGCGCCGCGGCAAGGTGCGCCGCGCCAAGCTCTATTACCTGCGCGGCCTGCGCGGCAAGAAGGCCCGTATCTCCGAGGCGACGAGCTCCACCGGGCCGGCCGCGGGCGCCGCCAAGGAATAGGATATTGCCCGGCGCATGATCTTTTCCGAAAACCGGTTTCCACTTTTCGGGATCATGCGCTGAGGCCCATTCCGGAATGCATGAAGGGGCCGCCGTTCGGCCCCTTTTTCTTGAGTGCTGTCGGCGCTAGATAGTTGCCGAGCGATGGAGACTTCGACGATGGCCAGGCCGCGCACCCTCTACGACAAGATCTGGGACGACCATCTGGTGGATGAACAGCCGGATGGAACCTGTCTGCTCTATATCGACCGCCATCTGGTGCACGAGGTGACCTCGCCGCAAGCCTTCGAGGGTCTGCGCACCGCCGGGCGCAAGGTGCATGCGCCGGAGAAGACGCTCGCGGTCGTCGACCACAACGTGCCGACCTCCGACCGCAGCAAACCCAATCCCGATCCGGAAAGCGCCGAGCAGATCGCCACGCTGGCGCAGAACGCCAAGGATTTCGGCATCGAATATTTCAATGAGTTCGACAAGCGCCAGGGCATCGTCCACATCATCGGCCCCGAGCAGGGCTTCACTCTGCCCGGCACCACGATCGTGTGCGGCGACAGCCACACCGCCACGCATGGCGCGTTCGGCGCGCTCGCCTACGGCATCGGCACCTCGGAAGTCGAGCACGTGCTGGCGACGCAAACGCTGATCCAAACCAAATCCAAGAACATGCGCGCGATGATCGACGGCACGCTGCCGCCGGGCGTGACCGCGAAGGACATCATCCTCGCCATCATCGGCGAGATCGGCACCGCCGGCGGTACCGGCTATGCGCTGGAATATGCCGGCGAGGCGATCCGCGCGATCTCGATCGAAGGCCGCATGACCGTCTGCAACATGTCGGTGGAAGGCGGCGCCAAGGCCGGCTTCATCGCGCCCGACGAGAAGGCCTTCAGCTATCTGAAGGACAAGCCGAAAGCGCCCAAGGGCAAGGCCTGGGACGAGGCCATGCGCTATTGGGAAAACCTGCAATCGGACGACGGCGCGCATTTCGATCGCGAGATCCGGCTCGAGGCCGCCAAGCTGCCGCCGATCGTCACCTGGGGCACCAGCCCCGAGCAGGTGGTCTCGATCACCGGCCGCGTGCCGGTGGCGGCCGAAATCGCCGACGAAAAGAAGCGCGTCGCCGCTGAGCGCTCGCTCGGATACATGGGGCTGCAGGGCGGCGAGAAGATCACCGACATCAAGCTCGACCGCGTGTTCATCGGCTCATGCACCAACGGACGCATCGAGGATCTGCGCGCGGCGGCACGGATCGCCGAAGGCAAGACCGTCAGCGCGAATGTCTACGCCATGATCGTGCCCGGCTCCGGCCTGGTGAAGGAGCAAGCGGAAGCCGAAGGGCTCGACAAGATTTTCAAGGCCGCCGGCTTCGACTGGCGCGAACCGGGCTGCTCGATGTGCCTGGCGATGAATCCGG
This sequence comes from Pseudolabrys sp., assembly GCA_036512915.1. Lineage (GTDB taxonomy): Bacteria > Pseudomonadota > Alphaproteobacteria > Rhizobiales > Xanthobacteraceae > Pseudolabrys. Next base: position 2,159 of record DATBZY010000318.1, read on the forward strand.
ACAAGCTGAAACCGGGCGAGCGCTGCGCATCGACCTCGAACCGCAACTTCGAAGGCCGCCAGGGCTACAAGGGCCGCACCCATCTGGTGTCGCCCGCGATGGCGGCGGCCGCCGCGATCGCCGGCCACTTCGTCGATGTGCGGGAGTGGAAATAGCGCGACGACGGCATTCAAAATTCAAATGCAAAAAGGCCCGCCACATGGCGGGCCTTTTTCATTTCATCGGCTACGGATCACCAGCAGCGCCAGGCGCGCCGCAAGACCCAGTAGCCATTGCGCCAGACGCGCACGCGCACCCAGCCGCAGTCGGCCTGCGGCCCGTAGTAGTACGGTCCGCCATAGTAATACGGGGAACCGAAGCCATAGCCGAAGCCGGGTCCCCAGCCACCGCCGCGGAAGCCGCCACCGCCACCGCCACGCCAGCCGCCACCGCCATGGCCACCGCCGCCGTGCCAACCGCCGCCATGGCCGCCACCACCGTGACCGCCGCCACCGTGACCGCCGCGCGCTTCAGCGGCGGCGGAAAAAACCACGACGATCAGAGCGACACTTGCGAAAAATTTCACGAGCTTCAACGTCGCTGCACCTCCGGCGCCGCCCCAGCCGGTGGACTATAGCTGAGAAAATGTCGAAACGCGCGCTATTCCCACCAGCATTGCTGGCGCGGCACGATCACCGGCCCGCTGACGCGGTATTCTTTCACCAGCCAGGCGCGGCATTGCCGCTTGGCGTTGCGGCCGGGAGAGCTGTGGCGCGGATAGATGGTGATACGCGGGCGCGATTGCGCGGCCAATTCATGGGTGAAGGACGCGGCGCGCGCGAACGACGGCGCGCGGGTGATGGACGCGGAGCGCGCCGGGTGCTGGTCGTCGCAGCCGAAGAACTCGGCCGACGCCGACCTCGAGAAACCAGCACTGAGGGCGCAAATCAGCGCCAGCAGGCCAAAGCCAGTGACAATCCTCGGCATGGGGGTCCCCACTCGTCACGCCACAATGGTTAACGGTCGCCCATTTGGGCTGTTCCGTCAACCGCTTGGTGAACGCCGCAGCCTCCCGTAGAACATTGGCATGACAGGCCAATTCGACGGCCCACAGGCTTGGCGGGGGGTGGCGGCGCCCTCGCTCGCCGACATCGAGGCGTTGGCGGCGGAGGCCTGTGCCCGGCTACCGGAGCGTTTCCGCGGCCTGTGCGAGGGCCTCATCATCCGGGTCGAGGATTTCCCCACCGAGGAGGTGCTGGACTCCATGCAGATCGAAAGCGAGTTCGACCTGCTCGGCCTGTTCCAGGGGGTCGGGCTGCCATTCCAGTCGGAATCGGTGCCCGAGCTCATGCCCAACATGATCTGGCTCTACCGCCGGCCGATCCTCGACTACTGGGCCGAGCACGAGGAAAGCCTGGGCGCCATTGTCACCCACGTGCTGGTGCACGAGATCGGCCATCATTTCGGGTTGTCGGATGACGACATCGAAGCGATCGAGGCGAGCGCGGACTGAGTCAGGTCTTCCGTCGCAAGGCGCTTCGCGTTACACCCTGCACCCTCGGATCGTCAGAACCCAAACGGACCCATGGACAAATTCACCACCCTGGAAGGCGTCGCCGCGCCGTTGCGGATCATCAATGTCGACACCGACATGGTCATCCCCAAGCAATACCTGAAGACCATCAAGCGCACCGGGCTGGCCAAGGGCCTGTTCTCCGAGCTGCGCTACAAGGACGACGGCAGCGAAAACCCCGACTTCGTGCTCAACAAGCCGGCCTATCGCAA
>DATBZY010000319.1:0-7075 GCA_036512915.1 Pseudolabrys sp.
GATGCCTTCTTTGGTCCAGAGGTCGAAATGGCCGACCCACAGCCGCTCGTTGATCAGCGAGATCAACACCTGCACCTCGGCGCGGCGGCGCTCGGGAACCTTGAGGTCGAAGGCGCAGGCCAGGTGCAGCGCCTCGATGTCGCCCATCGAGGTGTAGGAGAGCTGGTAATCGGTCCACTGCCCGGTGACCAGGATGGTGATCTCGTCGTCGCTGGCGCGTTCGAACGACCAGTCATTGCCGGCCGCCAGACGTTCCACCACGTCGAGGGGGTTGATACGTGGCTCGTCCGCGTAGCTGGTAAGGGACATGACGTCTCCGCTTTGCCGAATGGAGCGAGGGGAAACGCACGGCACCGCACGCGCAGGTCACGCAATGACCCGAACTGGGCCCGAACCGCATTTTGACGCAGGGGATACGGGTTGCCTTGACGGCGACAACGAATCACTGGGCGAACTGACTATAACGCTCTCGATTCCGCCCGCCAAAGGCATCGTCGAGCCCTAATGAGCAGTGATTTGGGGTTGTTAGGCAACTGCGCGGAATCGACTCTCCACAGCCAATGCTGCGTCAAGTTGACTCGGCAGTGGATAAGTCTCGTTTCGATTCAGTCGAATAGGCTCGACACCGACTCTTCGGTCGCCGTGCGCCCGATTGCCTCGCCGATCAGTGTCGCGATCGGCAGCACGCGGATATTGCCGGCCGCCAGCACTTCCTTGGTCGGCTGAATCGAGTCAGTGATCACCAGTTCCTTCAGCCGCGACTTGGCGATGCGTGCGACCGCGCCGCCCGACAGCACACCGTGGCTGATATAGGCGTAGACCGCCTTCGCCTTATGCTCGAGCAGGGCGTCGGCGGCATTCACCAGCGTACCGCCGGAGTCGACGATGTCATCCACCAGCACGCAGGTATAGCCGGCGACATCGCCGATCACGTTCATCACTTCCGAGTCGCCGGCGCGCTCGCGCCGCTTGTCGATGATGGCGAGCGGCGCGTTAATGCGCTTGGCCAGCCCGCGCGCACGCACCACGCCGCCGACGTCGGGCGATACCACCATCACGTTGTCGAGCTGGAAGCGCTCCTTGATGTCGCGCACCTTCACCGGCGAGGCATAGAGATTGTCGGTCGGGATGTCGAAGAAGCCCTGGATCTGCCCGGCATGCAGGTCGAGCGTCATCACCCGGTCGGCGCCGGCGCGGGTGATCAGGTTGGCGACCAGCTTGGCCGAGATCGGCGTGCGCGGACCCGGTTTGCGGTCCTGGCGGGCATAGCCGAAATAGGGAATCACTGCCGTGATGCGGCGTGCGGACGAGCGCCGCAGCGCATCGATAATAATCAGCAATTCCATCAAATGGTCGTTGGCTGGATACGACGTGGACTGGATGACGAAGACGTCGGTGCCACGCACGTTTTCCTGGATTTCGACGAACACCTCCATGTCGGCGAAGCGCCGCACCACCGCCTTGGTCAGCGGGGTCTTGAGGTATTCGGCGATCTGCCGTGCCAGGGCAGGATTGGAATTGCCGGCAACGAGCTTGATCGACCCGTTTTTGCCCGACATCCCAAAATCCTCGCGTTAACCGGCGGCTGATTCAGCCAGACTGAATCAGTCCACCCTAACATTTTGCGTGCGCATGATCTTTTCCGAAAACCGGTACCGACTTTTCGGGATCATACGCTAGCAGCAAAGGCGGCGTGGTCATAACAAGGCGGGGAGGAGCCGGCAATACGAGTCGGAATCGTTGTCCCGAAGCATTTTCCGGCAGGATGAATGCAGCCTTATTAGTGGCTCGACGCCGCCAGCGTCAGGATTTCCCGGGCCGACACCGCCGCGTCCGGCGCGGGCCGGCGGCGCGGCAGCGGCACCGAATCGGCACTTTCGTCGGCCGCGACGGGAGCCTCCGCGGTCGTGGCCGGCACCGGATCGGCATTGGCCCGGAAAATGCGGAAAATGCCGGCGGACTCAGGCGAGGAGTCGCGCTGCCCGATAAAGGCGACCTGCGGCTCGCCGGGCGTGGCGGGCGTGCCTGGCGCGATCTCGGGCGACGTCAGGAAGGTCGCGAGCTGTTCCATGCTGCTGCGGGCGATCCGGTGCAACATCGCGTCGTCGGCGGCGGTCCAGGCGTCGCGCTGCCGGCCCTTGGCGGTCTCCTCGCCGCTGATGCGCAAGGCGCGGCGCTCGTCGCCGTCGAACACGTCCCACACCCACGCGATCGTGGTCTGGCCTTTCGCCACTTTGGCGGCGAGATAGCCGCGCACGCGGTAAACCGACGGGCTTTCGCGCGAGATGACCGCGAGCCGGTGGGTCTGCGCCTCGTCGTTTAGGTTCTGCACCAGGGTGCGGAATTGTGCGGGCGGCGGGCCGTCGATGGATTCGAACGCGACGGTGGCGCCGCGCGGTTGCGCGGCCGACAGGCTTGGTTGGCCGTCATGGTTGCAACCGGCGAGCGCCATTGCGCAAGCGGCGGCCAACACCATGCCCGGACGAGACACACGAGATGCCGCGCCCCCCAAGGCGCGACGGCCGCAACCCCATTGCATAGACACCCCTGCGGCCTTGTTCTTCTTTGCAGCCCCGCTGGCCGGGGCAGACCGTAGCGGGAAGGCCGCCGTCGAGTCCAGCCAAGAGGCGGCTGGTCGCGGACAACGCGTTAGTCCGCGAGCGCGATGGCGTTGATATGGCGGCCGTAATCCGGCTCGCTCCGATGCGTCGCGCGGCGAAAACTGTAGAACCGCTCAGGCTCGGCATAGGTGCACAGGCCGAGATCCTCGAATGCCACAATGCCGGCGCGTTGAACGCGGTCAGCGATACAACCGGTGAGATCGAACATGGCGTGACCGGCGTGCGGCGACGGCGCGAAGAAGCGCGCATCGTCCGCGTCGGCGGCGGTGAAGCGCGCGACGAGTTCCGGCCCGACCTCGTAGTTCGGCTGGCTGATGGTGGGGCCGAGCGCGGCGACGATGCGGGCGCGCTCGGCGCCGAGCGTCTCCATCGCCGCGACCGTCGCTTCGATCACGCCGGTGAACGCGCCACGCCAGCCGGCATGCGCTGCGCCGATCACGCGCGCTTGGGCATCGGCGAACAGCAGCGGCCCGCAGTCGGCGGTGGAAACACCGATGCCGAGCCGCGGCGTGCGGGTGACGATGGCGTCGGCGCGCGGGCGATTGTCATGCGTCCATGGCTGTTCGACGATCACCACGTCGGGCGAATGAATTTGATACGGGGTGAGCAGGCGATCCGGCGTCACGCCCAGCGCCGTGGCCATGCGGGCACGGTTTTCGGCGATCTTGTCGGGCGCATCGTTGGAGCCGACGCCGCCATTGAGCGTGGCATAGACGCCCTGCGACACGCCGCCCGCGCGGGTGAAGAAGGCGTGGCGGAGCCCTTCGAGTTCGGCGAGCGAAAGAGCCTGCAGCATCGTATTCCCGTCCGGGCGGTGTGACCTAGATCAATGAATCCAATTGGCCGCCGTTGCAAACAATACTCGGTGCGTAAGGTGCGCGACCATAGAGGAGTTTGAGCCATGCGATTGCCGCTATCCGCAGCCGGAGCGCTGCTCGGCGCCTGTCTGGTGGCTGCTCCGGCACAGGCCGCGCCTTTGGCCGGCGCCCTGTCGAAGGATCTGTCGACTTAGGCCGACGGTAATTCATTGCTACTGCAAGTGCAGCACCGACACGGCAGTCATCGCGGCGGCGGCGGTCACGGCGGCGGCGGTGGCGGTGGCGGCGCGGTCGCTGCCGGCGTAATCGGCGGTCTGATTCTCGGCGCTGTGGTCGCGAATGCGGCGCAGCGGCAGCAGGCGATCAACTACTGCGCGCAGCGCTACCGCAGTTTCGATCCCAACAGCATGACTTATGTTGGCCGCAACGGACAACGTTATCGCTGCCCGTAATTCTTTAGCGTTCGAAGCCAGGCGGCACGCCGACGGACGGGTGCGCGAAGGCCGCGACCTTGAACAGCGTACCCATGCCGGTGCGGCCGTGGCCGATGAGGCGTGCCAGCGCGGAATCGATGTCGCCGGCCGCGGCGCGCGAAATGGCCTTGGCCTTGAGCGCGGCGGCGCGGGTCTCGATGCCGAGGCGGCGCAGGAATTGCGACTGCTCGACCGGCCCGAAGCCGTTCGCGCCCATCGCCTCCACCGCCCGCGCCAGCGCCTGAAAATCCACATGGGCGGTGAGATCGATGTCGCCCGGCGCGGTCAGCGTGTCGACATAGGCGTGCTGGCCGACCGCCTGCAGGGTTTCGCCGATCGCGCTTTCGACGTGACCGTAGTCGATCACCAGCGCGGCGCCGCCGTGGTCGGCGATCCGCCGGCCCATATCCATGGCCACAGTGTCGGCGCGCCATTCGAAGATCGACTGCTCGGGCGCCTCGCGCGCGGCCGGCGGCAGCAGCATCTCGAAGTGCGGCAGCGGATCGCGCGCCACGGTGAAAGCGAGATTGCCGGCGGAATCGATCTCGATTTGGCGTTCGCACCAGTAGCTCTCGATTTTCACCGCCTGATTGACCGGCAGCGCATCGAAGAATTCATTGGCGACGATGATGGCGGGGCCTTTCGGCACGTCGACGAGCACGGGATGCCAGAACATCGGGATCGACAAGTGCTCCAGCGTGCGCTCCTGCTGCGCCTCCAAGACCGGGCTGACCTCGACCAGATGCAGCGCCACGGCGTCGCGGAAGGCCGGCGCTACCTGCGCCGCGCGCAGCGCGTCCTTCATCATGGTGCCGCGGCCGGGACCGAGCTCGATGATGCGGATGTTTTCGGGCGCGCCCATCTGCTTCCAGACCGCGGCCATCCACAAGCCGACCAGCTCGCCGAACATCTGACTGATCTCCGGCGCGGTGATGAAATCGCCGCGGGCGCCAAGCGGATCGCGCGTCATGTAGTAGCCGTGCTTGGCGTCGCCGAGGCACAGCGCCATGTATTCGCCGACTGGCATCGGACCCGCCGCCGTGATGCGCCGGCGGATCTCGACTTCCAGCGGCGAACGCTCATCCATTAACATTTTCCCTGGCGCATGATCTTTTCCGAAAACCGGTTCCCACTTTTCAGGATCATGCGCTCCGCAGCGGCGGATGCGTGCGCGCATAGACGATGAAGCCGACGCCGGCGAGGAATAGTGGCACCGACAGCAGCATGCCCATGGTCATGCCGCCCCACAGGAAGCCGAGCTGTTCGTCGGGTTCACGGAAAAATTCGCTGGTGGTGCGGGCAATGGCGTAGACGGCCGCAAAGGTGCCGATGATCAGGCCGGGCCGCTTCAAGGCGCCGGCGCGTATTAAAAGCGCCAGCACCGCGAGCAGCAGCAGGCCTTCCAGCGTCGCCTCATAGAGCTGGCTCGGATGCCGCGGCAACGGGCCGCCGCCGGGGAATACCATCGCCCACGGCACGTCGGCGGCACGTCCCCACAATTCGCCGTTGATGAAATTAGCGATGCGGCCGAGGAACAGGCCGATCGGACCGACCGCGCAGGTGATGTCGCCGAGCGAAAGGATCGGAATGCCGCGCTTGCGCGCGAACAGCACCACGGCCACCACGCAGCCGGTGAAGCCGCCATGGAACGACATGCCGCCGTTCCACAGTCGCACGATCTCCAGCGGATCCGCGGCGAAATGCTCAAAATTGTAGAACAGCACGTAGCCGGTGCGGCCGCCGAGGATGATGCCGAGCGTCACCCAGAGCACGAAATCGTCGAAGTCGACGAGGGTCATCGGCGCCTTGCCGCCCCACAGCGTCTCGGAGCGGATCAGCGCGCGGGCGTAAACCCAGCCGAGCAGGATGCCGAAGATATAGGCCAACGCGTACCAGCGGATCGCGAACAGTCCGAGATGCACCAGCACCGGATCGAAGGCGGGAAACGGAATGACGAACAAGGGCATTGCGACGTTCCGGTCGGTTTTGTGTGTGTGCGGTACGATGTCAGCGCGCGGGGATTCTATCATGTGGTAGCATGCCGGGTCTTGCAGCCCGATGACCGTATCGCCATTGTTATGACGAACCGCGCCGGAGGCGAACCATGACCCAGACCAGCAACCGCATTTTCGACGAGATGGCGCGCCTGATGAACGACGCCGCCGGGGTCGCGCAAGGGGTACGGCGCGAATTCGACACCCTGTTCCGGGCCCAGGCCGAGCGTATCCTGCGCGACCTCGACGTGGTCCAGCGCGAGGAATTCGAGGCGGTCAAGGAGATGGCCCGCCTGGCGCGCGAGGAGAACGAGGCGCTGAAGGCGCGCATCGCGGCGCTGGAGGCCAAGCTTGGCGATAAGGGCGCGGCCAAGAAGGGTGCAAGTCCGGCCGCATCGGACTGATTTTACCCGGTTCAAGGGCTTTCTTGCCCTTTCCGACCCACGCCGCTATAACCCCGCCGAAACGTGGCCCCCGGCACCCCTGGAGGCTTGCCGCGTTTGCGGGCGGCCGAAAAAGCCGCCTTTTCCATTGAGTTAGATGAGGGTTTCAAAATGGCGTCCGTCCTGGAAATGAAAGCGACGGTGCGTCCGAAAGGCGGCAAGGGGGCCGCTCGGGCTGCACGTCGGTCCGGTAGCGTGCCGGGCGTGATCTACGGTGAGAACAAGCCCCCGATGATGGTCCTCATGGACCATGCCGAGCTGCGCAAGCGCATCTATGCCGGGCGCTTCCTCACCACGCTGTATCATCTGGATGTGGACGGCACCAAGCATCGCGTGATCCCGCGCGACTTCCAGCTCGATCCGGTGAAGGATCTGCCGATGCACGTGGATTTCCTCCGCGTGTCGGAAGGCGCCACCATCCGCGTGAACGTCGCGGTGCATGTGCTCAATGCCGACCTGTCGCCCGGCGTCAAGCGCGGCGGCGCGGTCAACATCGTCACCCACACCGTCGAGGTGTCGTGCCTAGCCGAGGCGATTCCGGTATCGATCGACGTCGATATTGGCGACCTCGACATCAACCATTCGAAGCATCTCAGCGACGTGACGCTGCCGCCGAATGTGCGCGTGATCGCGCAGGGCGACATCACGCTGGTCACCGTCGTGCCGCCGTCCGGCTATGCGGAAGAACTCAAGGCCGCCGCCGAAGCGGCTGCCGCTGCTGCTGCC
>DATBZY010000320.1:0-2853 GCA_036512915.1 Pseudolabrys sp.
GCAATAGCCGCGGATCATAGCGACGCAACGCCAACGGTCAACGGCAACCAGCAGCCGGCTTTTGAAGCTTCGATATGGCGCTTTCAGGGCCGCCTAAGCGCGCCTATGATCCGCCTCCAACGATTCCCTTTTTAAGGAGCGCCCTAAGATGAACGAAGAGGTTCTCAACACATCGCTCCGCAAATTCCTCAAAACCGTGGGCGTGACCTCGCAGCGCGAGATCGAAAATGCCATCCGCACGGCGGTGGCTGATGGCCGGATCAAGGGCAACGAAGCCCTCTCCGCACAGATGGTGCTCACCATCGGCAAGGTCGGCCTCAACCACAAGATCGACGGTACGATCGAGCTCGACTAGCGTTTCGACCTCGCCGCGCCGCAGATCAAAGCCCGGCCAGTGCCTTCTGGTAGTAGGACAGATCTAAATACTTTTCCGGCGCTGCCGGCGTTCCGCCCTCGAACTGGGCACGCAGCTTGAGCACATTTCTGACGCCTTCCATGTCGATCGCTCCGTCGCGATTGAAGCCGTCCTTGGTGCTGTCGTAGGACAAAGCCGCGATGTCCTCAGGCAGTTTTAGCCGCTCAACCAGCAGCGCGACGGCTTCGGCCTTGTTCTTCGGATCGAAACTCCAGCGCAGTCCCTCGACATAGGCCTGCAGATATTTGACCAGCGTGTCGGCGTTCGCCTTGCCCCACGAGCGCAGCACGAACGCGGACGAGCCCTGATAGGCGCCGAGCGCCGCCGCCGCCGTGCCCATGTCCTTAAGGCCCACCTTCTCGCCCCGGATTGAGAACGGCGGATTCATCATTCCGGCGACCATGGCCTTGTCCTTGATCATCGCTTCCAGCCGAAAGCCGGTCCCGCCCGCCATCTTGATCTCGTAGTCGCCCTTGTTGAGGCCCTTCTGCCTCAGCATTTCGCAGAGCTGAAAGGCGTAGGCGGCGTTGATCGCATCGACGACCACCGTCTTTCCCTTGATGTCGGCAAGCGACTTGATTTCGGGCTGCACCATGAGGTGGTTGAAGCTGTTGTCGCCGCCGATCACCACCGCGATATCGACATTGGCCTTGTTCTTGAGAGCGAATGCATTGTCGACCGCCGAATGCGCGATCTGGTAGCGACCCTCGGCGAGCCCGTTGCGCAGTTCATCCGAATTGGGCGTGAACTTGAGATCGACGTTCAGGCCGCGCTTGGCGTAGAAGCCCTTGGCCTGCGCCGCGAACATTGGCAGGTTTTGCACCCCTGGAAATACGATGACGGTGAGTTTGGTGTCTTCGGCGCGGGCATCGCACGGCAGCGCCGTGAGAGCGAAAGCCGCTGCAAATACGGCGGCGAGCAGGCGTTTCATCATGTCATCCTCCCAAGATTTCTTTTGTATTGTGCAGCTTCGATCATAACACCGCGTCGGCACCAATATTCCGGCGGCCGAAGGCGGCTTCCATCTCGCGGCGCACCTTCACCGCGGAATCGTTCGGATCGTACGCGACATCCGACCATTTGAGCGCGCCGCCTTCGGGAATGTCGCGCGTGAGCTTGACGTTGTGCGCCAGGCCCAGCGGCAGCAATTCCCGTTGCAGCGAAACGTCGGCCGGCGTCTGCTTGCCCCAGACGCAGAAGCCGCCCTCGCCGTCGAGCATCTCGCCGGCCTTCAGGTTGCGCTTGGCGGTCGCCACCACGTCGGAGCGGAAGCCGGTGGGCGCGCCGGTCGGCTCGTTGCGCAACGCGGCGCTCGCGACCGAGATGCCGAGCTCGAGCCCGATCATATGAATCGGCCGGTACAGCGCGGCGTATTTGCCACTCTGGTCCGGCAGCATGGCGTATTCCTTGAAGCAGCGGCGGGCATAGTCGGTCTCGCCTTCGAACACCACGTAAGTGCCGAGCGCGAGATGATGCGGCACGTCGCTTCCGTCGCGATAGACCGACGAGATCACCTCGGTGACGCCCGCCTTCTCCAGCGTGCCGCCCTCAGTTTTAGGCTTGCAGACGTCGGCGAGCTCGAAGCGCGTCGCCGGCGGAAAACTTAAGCCCTCGCTCTGCGGCAGCAGGCCGGTGGCGTTGCACACCGCGGTCATCTCGATGCCGGACTTGGTACCGTCGATGAAGGAATTGAACATCTTCGGGTTGATCGAATTGCGATCCTTGATCTGCAGATATTGATCGAGGATGTCCCACAGCGTGTCGGGCGTCGATTTGTGATAGGTCGGGTGGTAGCGCGTGCCCTTGCCGGCGCAGATCACTTTGAAGCCGGCGGCGCGCGCCCAATCGACATGCTCGCAAATGAGCGCCGGCTGATCACCCCAGGCCAGACTGTAGACCACGCCGGCCGCCTTGGCGCGGCGCGCCAGCAACGGCCCCGCCACCGCATCGGCTTCCACATTCACCATGACGATGTGCTTGCCGTTGGCGATCGCCTGGAGCGCGTGATGGATCCCGACGCCCGGCACGCCGGTCGCTTCCACGATCACCTCGATCTGCGGATCGGCGATCAATGCCAAAGCATCATCGGTGACGACTGTCGCGCCGCGCTTGTGCGCATCGGCCAGCGACGTGGCGGCGTAAGATTCCGCCGGCCAGCCCGCGGTCTGCAGCTGGCTGCGCGCCCGCGTGACGTCGAGATCGGCCACGCCGGCGACATGCATCCCTTGTGTGAGCCGCGCCTGCGAGAGGAACATGGCGCCGAACTTGCCGGCCCCGATCAGACCAACGGTCACCGGCCGGCCGGCCGCCTGGCGTTCGAGAAGCTTTGCGTAGAGGTTCACGGGCTTACACGCTCCATTATCAGCGCGCGACGGAAACATACGCGCGGCGCCGATACAAGCGCCCGCCGACAAGCCGCAAGGTTGGCTCAATAATCT
>DATBZY010000321.1:0-2910 GCA_036512915.1 Pseudolabrys sp.
GGGGCAACGTGGCAGACATCGCCGCGATTTTTCAGGCAATAGGCGTTGGCGCTGCGCCACCATTCGCTTTGATTGTAATAAATGCAGCGGGTATCGAGGCACAAATTGCCGCCAACGGTTGCCATGACGCGGTGACCGGGCCCGGCGATCGCGGCGGCCGCTTGCGCGAGCGCGCGATATTGGCTGGCGACCCCCGTGTTGCGAGCCAGCGTGGCGATGGTCACCCCCGCGCCGATCGTCAGTCCGCGTTCGTCGGTCTTGATCTCGGCCAGTTCGTCGATGCCGGAGAGATCAACCAGCAAATCCGGATTGCTGATGCCACGCCGCATGTTCACCAGCAGGTCGGTGCCGCCCGCGACGAAGCGGCTGCCCGGATGCTTGATACACGCCGCAACCGCATCTTTGACGGTGCTCGGCTGGGCCAGACGGAACTCGGTCAACGGTGCGGTCATGATGCGGCCTTCAAAGTGGCAAGCTTCGCCTGCCGGCGGCGCTGGATGAGCGCTTCCATGACCCGGTCAGGTGTCACCGGCAGTTCGTTGAGGTCGATACCGATGGCGTTGGCGATGGCGTTGACCAAAGCTGGCGGGAAGCCGGCCAAGGCGCCTTCGCTCGCTTCCTTGGCGCCGAACGGCCCGTATGGATCGTGGCTTTCGACGATCTGCACCTCGATCGGCGGGGATTCCGCCATCGTCGGCATGCGGTATTCGAGCAGGCTCGCATGCGCCGGCAGGCCTTCGAGGTAGTGGGTCTCCTCGCACAGCGCTTGCCCCATCCCCATCCAGACCGATCCTTGGATCTGTCCTTCGACCGCCAGCGGGTTGATGGCGTGGCCGCAGTCGAGCGCCACCCATACCTTGTCGACGGTGACCAGGCCGGTCGCATCGTCGATGCTGACCTCGACGACTTGGGCGGCGTAACTGAAGCCCATGGTCGAGCCGACGGCACCGCCCCGGTGCTTGCCGCCGTGGAAATCCGGCGGGCAGGTGAACGAGCCCTTCACGGTGATCGCGCCCTCATCGATCAGCGCCGCGGCTACGACGTCGGCGAAGGGCAGACTCGATTGATCGCCCTTGCCGACGCGGAACACTTCACCGCATTCGATGTCTTCGGGGCTCGCCTCGAGCTTCTTCGCCGCGGCCTTGACCAGGATGGTCTTAAGATTCTTCGCGGCGTCGATCGCAGCGTTGCCCACCATGAACGTGATGCGTGACGAATAGGCGCCGTTGTCCTTGGGCGTGATAGCGGTATCGGCGGCAATAACGCGGATGCGATCGAGCGAAATGTCGAGCGTTTCGGCTACCGCGATCGCGACCATGGTGGAAGAGCCCTGGCCGATATCGGCAGCGCCCGTGAGCGCGGTCACGCCGCCATCGAAGTCCAGCCTGAGGTTGACCACCGCGTGCGGCTCGCCGGTGCGGTGGATCGGCTTGGCGGCCCCGCTGACGTAATGCGAGCAGGCCATGCCCAGCCCTTTGCCGGGCGGCAGCTTGCCGAGGCGCTCGCGCCAGCCGCTGGCCCGCTCGACCTTGTCGAGGCATTCCGCCAGTCCGTAACTGTTGACCACCAGGTCATTCATGGTGCGGGTCGGAGTCTGCAGCAGATTGGCGCGTCGCACGGCGAAGGGGTCGAGCCCGAGTTCGCGGGCCATGCGGTCGAGCAGATTTTCGAAGGCATGGCGCGTATCGACCGAACCGTGCCCGCGCATGGCGCCACAGGGCGGCAGATTGGCGTAGACGCGGTAACCGTCGTACTTGACCGCGGGAATATCGTAGAGGCCCTGCAACAGCGCTCCGGCATAGAGAATAGTAATGATGCCGTAGCCGGCATAAGCGCCGCCGCGCTGCACCACATGGCATTCGCATGCGGTGATGCGGCCAGTCTTGGACATCCCGAGTTTCAGCCGGATATCGGTCTGCGGCCGCGCGCGATGGGTGATGAAGGTTTCCTCGCGGGTGAGCTGCATCATCACCTTGCCGGCGGCAGCCTTCGCGAGCAGCGCGGTAACGATCTCGAAATTCAACGCTTCGACGCGCGCGCCGAAGCCGCCGCCGATAAACGGCTTGATCACGCGGATGCGCGAGGAATCCATCTCCAGGCATTGCGCGATCATGAGATGCAGGTAATAGCCGACCTGCGACACGGTCTGCACCGTCAGACGGCCGGTGAGCGGATCGAACTCGGCAAGACTGGCGTGCGGCTCGATCTGCGCGTGGTTGATCTCAGCGCAACTGAAGAGCTCCTCGCGCACCAGATCGGCGGCGGCAAAACCTTGCGCGATATCGCCGAATTGGTGATGAACGTCGCGTTCGAGATTGCCGGGCTTGTCGTCGTGCAGCAGAACCGCATCCGGCGCGCGCGCGGCCTCGGATGTATAATAAGCGGGCAGCTCCTTCACTTCGAGTTCGATCAGCTGGAGCGCGCGCTCGGCGGTCTCCTCATCGATCGCCGCCACTGCCGCGATCGGCTCGCCGCGATAGCGCACGCGCCCGCGCGCCAGCGGATATTCGTTCATGGCGATGGGCAGCACGCCGTAAGTGTGCGGACAGTCGTCGCCGGTAACGACCGCCGCCACGCCCGCAAGCGCGCGCGCCTTGGAAACATCCAGCCGAATGATTTCTCCGTGGCTGACCGGGCTGCGGAGAATGCGTCCGACCAGAGCGTCGGCATGGTCGAGATCGGCGGTATAGCGGGCGCGTCCGGTGACCTTTTCAAGGCCATCGATCAGCGGAACGCCGCGGCGCGCGAGCTTGCCGGCTGCGATCGGATCGGCCGTCATGACGTTGCCTCCGCGGCCGCCTTGACCGACTCGATGATTTTCACATAGCCGGTGCACCGGCAAAGATTTCCCGATAGCGCGGCGCGTATTTCGCCGTCGGTCGGCGTCGGATTTCGGCGCAAGAGCGCTTC
>DATBZY010000322.1:0-10159 GCA_036512915.1 Pseudolabrys sp.
GACGGCGACCAACTGGTTCGGACACGAAGGCTCGATCCTGCGCTTCGTGTTCTGGCACTCGATCGCGCTCGCCTGCCTGGTTGGCATCCTGGTGATGCTGCAGGCCTACGTGTCGCCATTCACCCAAATGGTGTACTAGACACCCTCCCTTGGGAGTTCACTGCACCATTGCCCTGCATCGAAAGATGCAGGGCTTTTTTTCGTCCTGTCCTATACTCCGGCCGCCAAAACCGCCCGGAAACGCTCATGTCCAAGACCATCGTTCAGGAACAATTCGGCAAGAACGCCGCCGGCTATCTCACCAGCACGCCGCACGCGCTCGGCAAGAGCCTGGAGCGGCTGGTCGCCCTCACCGCTCCGCAAAAGAGCTGGCGCGCGCTCGACGTCGCCACCGGCGGCGGCCATGTCGCCTACACCTTCGCGCCGCATGTCGAGCGCATCTGGGCGACCGACATCACTCAGGAAATGCTCGACCTGGTGAAGGGCGAAGCGGCCAAGCGCGGCCTCGCCAATATCCGCACGACTTACGCCAAGGCCGAGGCGCTGCCGTTCGAGGACGCCAGCTTCGACCTGGTCACCTGCCGCATCGCGCCGCATCACTTCGACTCGATTCCGAATTTTCTCGACGAGGTGCGCCGCGTGCTCAAGTCGAACGGCCTGTTCGCGGTGGTGGACAATGTGGTGCCGGACGGCAGCGTCGGCGATTACGTCAATGCCTTCGAGCGTTTCCGCGATCCGAGCCATCTGCGCGCCTGGACCATGGACGAATGGCGCGCAGCGCTGAAAGCGCACAGCTTCGCCATCGCGCACGAAGAGCAACTCTACAAGCAGATGGAATTCAAGAGTTGGGCCAGCCGCCACGATGCCACCATGCAGGCGCTGCTGCGCGCGATGCTGGCGCAGGCAACGCCCGAGGTGAAGAGCGTGCTGGAGCCGAAAGGCGCCGGGCCTGAGCTCAGCTTCCGCCTGTGCGAAGGTCTGTTCATCGCCAAGCGGGCATAGGCATTATCGTCAAGGCGCAAACAAAAACGCCGGCGCCGATTTGCATCGGCACCGGCGCTGGTTGGCGGAAAAACGAATTCGCGTTAGGCGCGATTACATCGTGTGGTGATGGCGGTGGTGGCGGTGGTGCTTCTTCATCCCGTCCTTTTCGTCGGGCGCCCAGAGCAGGTGCGAATTATAGGCCTCGTTGACCAGCCAGCCGCCGACGATCGGGATCACGCAGGAGCCGACCAGGATGTGCGCCTCGCGATAGCTGAGCGGACGGTCGAGCACCATGGTCGCGACGATCGGCGAGACCGCCGCGCAGCCGACCGTTGTGAGACCCCAGGCGCCCCAACGGGTCAGTCCGCTGCTGTTGTTCCAGCCGTTCCAGCGCCAATCGTTGATGGCGAAGTAAGCGGCGGTCGATGCGGCGCCGACGCCGATCGCGACGGCGGCGATCCGTTTGCCGACGTGATGATGGTGCCCTTTCGCATCGGCACCTTGGCAAGTGAATGCGAACGCCGCGATGACGGCGGCAAAAATGGCTAGTTTACGGTTCATCCCTGGTCTCCCCGGTCGGATTATGCATGGCCGCAGCTGGATTTGTGAGCCGCTTCGGTCCTTGAGTCGAGCTGCGGGGGGCGCACGACGCAAGTTTATTCACAGGCCGATGGCCGGGCATTGCGACCGGCCGCGCGGCCTGACGGTGCTGCCGGGGCGCCAAAAAAAACCAGCCGCGGCAGCCTGCCCAGCTAATGCCCAACCGCCTGATAAAAAACGATCTTTTGCGCTGTTGGCGCGCGCATTAACCACCTGTTTACCACCGCAATCCAGATTCGGTCGGGACAGATTGCAAGGTGATTCGGCGTCGCTACGGCCGGGCGGATCGGCGCACCACAAGGATCACTTCAATGAGCAAGTTCGGGGGCTTTTTCGCCCGCAAGGCCGGCCTGTTCGACACTCCGACCCAGCCACCGCTTTGCCCGACAATCCGATCGAAATCGACGAGGAGTTGTTCTCCGCGCTCGGCGCCCAGATCGGCGGCGACAACGAGTCGCTGCGCAACCTGATGCTCGACGCCAACGCCAAGATCGGCGAGCTCGACACCATCAAGGCCGCGGTCGGCAAGCTGGTCGATCCGCTCAGCAAGACGCTGCGCGCCTTCGAAGCGGAGAAATCCGAGAAGATCAGCCTGCAGACGGTGCTCAACAATACCCGCACTGCCTACGGCAAGCTGCGCAACGAGATCGCCGACCTGGAAAAGAAGACGGCCGCGTCCGACAAAGAATGCCGGTCGCTGCGCCAGGAGCTCACCACCACGCAGAACCTGCTGCGCACGGTGGAAACCACCAAGGCCGAGATCGCCATCGATGTCGCCGCCCGCCGCGCGCAGATCATCGACCTGGACGCCCGGCTCGCGCAGGAGACCGGTGAAAACAAGGCGCTGCGCGAGGAGCATCGCCGGCTCGACGAACGGCTCTCCGCCACCGACAAGCGCATCATTGCGCTCGAATCCGATCTCAATGCCGCGCGTCAACGATTATTGATGGCCGAGGACGAGAAACGCGCGCAACAGTCTTCGCTCGACAAACTGAGCACGGACGCCGCCCGCCTGTCGCGCAAGCTCGCCGAAACCGAAGCCAGCCTCAACGCCTCGCAAGGCCGCCTGCGCCACGTGGAAGCCAATTTCGCCGAGGCGAACAACGAGCGCGCCCGGCTTATCTCCGCGCTCGACGAGGCCAATGAGCGGCGCGAGCACGAACTTACCAGCCAGCGCATGCGCTTCGACACTCTGCAGGCGCGCGCAACGGCGACTGAAAAGCTGTTGGTCGAGGCGCGCGAGCATCTGCTCGGCCGCGCCGAGCAAATCCGCGATTACGATCGGCGCACCGGCGAAATCGCGATGGAGCGCGATGCCCTGCAGGCGCGCGTGTCCGATCTCGAAGCCGAGCGCATCAATCGAGAATCCGAACTCAAGGAGGTCGATCACGCCCGCGCCACCTTGATCGAGCGCAGCGCCTCGCTCGCCCGCGCCTTCACCGCCAAGGAAGCGACGCTGGCGCGCGCCGAGGACACCATCGCCGCGCTCACTGAGCGCCTCGGCGTTCTGGAAACGGCGCTGGCGGCCGACAAGCAGGCCACCGAGCAGCAAATCGAGGACCTCACCGCCGCGGTGCGGCGCGAGAAACTCGAGCGCGCGGTGGTGGAAGGGGCGCTGGAGACCGGCCGCAAGGACTTCGCCCGCCTAATGCGCGACGTGATGGCCCTGCAACGCAGCCAGCAGGCGGCGGAAGACCCGATGCGCCAGCGCGCCGCCAACGCCGCCTAAACCGCCTATTTTTCAGGGAACTTGCCGCATCGCCGGGCTATAAGCCCGGCGATGTCGCGTTTTGCGGTGGCCGCTGGCCTAAACACAGACCGCTGCACTTGATATACCGCAAGGCGGGCCGGCGCCCATCTGGGTTAGCTTGCCGCATGTCATCCCGGCGGGGGCCGAGAGTTCTTGTACATGCCATACCGTGTTAATGCCGACTTGCCGCCGTCCGTGCGCAACCACCTGCCCGAACACGCGCAGGACATCTATCGCGAGGCGTTCAACCACGCCTATGCGGCGCATGCCGGTGAAGTGGACCAGGAAAAGCGCGCCCATATGATCGCCTGGGCCGCCGTCAAGCGCGCTTACGTCAAGCAAGGCGACAGTTGGATTTCACTCAAAGCGGCCGCATCATGAGTACATCCCTCGCGCTCGCCGAACGCAACGTTCCGCGCTACACCTCGTACCCGACCGCGCCGCATTTCTCAGCCGCCGTCGGCCCGGAGCTGTATGGCGAATGGCTCAGTGCGCTACCGCGCGAGGCCAGCCTCTCGCTCTACATCCACGTGCCGTTCTGTACCGAACTTTGCTTTTATTGCGGCTGCAACACCCGCGCGATGCGCAAGCGCGAACCCATCGATGCCTATGCCGAGCGGCTGCTCGAGGAAATCGCGCTGCTGCAAGGTCTAACGGGGCGCAAGCTCACGCATCTGCACTGGGGCGGCGGTACGCCTTCGATCCTGGGGCCGGCCTGGCTGGAGACCATCGCCGCGCGGCTGGCCTCGCGCTTCGATCTGTCGGCCTTGAAGGAGCACGCGATCGAGCTCGATCCGCGCCGGCTCGACCAGCCGCTGGTGCGCACGCTGGCCGCCATCGGCGTCAACCGCGCCAGCCTCGGCGTGCAGGACACCTCACCGCATGTGCAGCAGGCGATCGGCCGCGTGCAGCCGTTCGACCTGGTCGAGCGCGCCGCCGACTGGCTGCGCGAGGCCGGCATTGCCAACCTCAATATCGACCTGATGTACGGATTGCCGGCGCAGACCGTGCGCGACGTCGCGCACAGCGCCGAGCTCGCGGTCTCGCTGCGGGCCCAGCGGCTCGCGCTGTTCGGCTATGCGCATGTGCCGTGGTTCAAGACCCACCAGCGGCTGATCGACGACGCCTCGCTGCCCGGCCTGTCCGAGCGGCTCGAGCAGGCACAAGTGGCGGCCGAGACGCTCGTCAGTTTGGGTTACGAGGCCGTCGGCCTCGATCATTTCGCGCTGCCCGATGACGAACTCTGCATCGCCGCGCGCGAGCACCGGCTGCACCGCAATTTCCAAGGCTACACCACCGACGATGCCGACGCCTTGATCGGACTCGGCGCCAGCGCCATCGGTCGCCTGCCGCAAGGCTTCGTGCAAAACGCGCCCGATCTCGGCGGTTATTCGCGTGCGATCGCCGCCGGCCGCCTCGCCACCGTGAAAGGCCTCACGCTGTCGGACGACGACCGCGTTCGCGCCGCGATCATCGAGCGGCTGATGTGCGATCTCGAAGTCGATCTTGATGTGGTTGCCGGCGGCGCGGCGCACTTTGCCGCCGAAATCGAGGCGGTTCGTCCGCTCGCCGCGGAAGGCCTGCTCCGCATCGAGGGCAGCCGCATCGCGATCACGACCAGCGGGCGGCCCTATGTGCGCATCGCCGCGGCGGCGTTCGACGCCTATCTCGCGGCCAGCCAAAAGCGGCATTCGGTGGCGGTGTAGACAACAACCGTCCCGGAATGACCATCATCCAAACGGAGATTTAGTCGCGCCGCTTCGCCTGCTGGGCGCGCGCGACCGCGGGCGCGTTCGGGCAGAAGGTCGGCGGCAGCACGACCGGATTGGGCGCGCGCGCCAGCCAGTCATTGCACAGCTCGCCGATGTCGCAGCGCTGGCAGGCGTCGAAGGCGATCGCCAATTGCGACACGCCGGTCGGCCACGCCGCCGCCACCGTCGACACGCCCAGCCGCCCGGTCATCGCCGCCATGGTGCGGACGGTATCAGGGGGCGCCGCCGGTCTGGGCTGAGATCTGGAAAATCGGATCATTTTTAAAATTTAAACCGATTCCGCCACTCCGGCATTGATCCAGCGCAAAAGCAGCGGGTTACCGCGCGTTTGGCATCTCGGCTGTCGTCTGCCGGGCGTGGCGGTCTCGATCAGCATCGTCACGCTCGCCGCCTTGGCGGCGAGCGTGACGGGGTCGGCGCGCGCCGCGTCAGGCCGCGAGCCTCGCCTTAACGTAGCGGCCGATCAGCAGCGCGGTCGGATAGGCGACCTGCTCTTCCGCCAGCGCGTGCATCATCAGCTTCTCGGCGAAATTCACGATATCGGGGTGCTGCTCCGCCTTGGCGGCGGCGACCAGTTTCTCCAGCGCGGCGACGATCTGCTTGTGCTCGGCGAGCATCTGCGGCAGTTCCGCTGCGAGCTTGTCGGTCATCGCCAGCACCTCGGCCATGCCGGGCTCGAACTTGCCTTGCGCCAGCGCCGTCAGCAGGCCGAGCGGTGGCAGGGCGTATTCCTCCTCCTTGACGAAATGCGCGTGCAGAACCTTCGCGACCGCTTTCGCCGCCTCGCCGCTCTGGCCGCCCGCCTTGGTGGCGCGCACCAGCGCTTCATGCAGCTCGTCGTGTTCGGCCTTCATCGCTGTGGGGATCTCGAATTTCATGGCTCTCTCCATTGAATTGACTGGCTGCCGGCGCCGCGACGGCGCCGGCCTGGGGTTTCGTCTATCGCGTTCAGTCGGCATGGCCGGCGGCGCCGTGGGCCGCCTGGCGCAGGCTCTCGACATAGACGACGAAGCCGAGCTCGGCGCTTGCCCGCTCGCGCGCGGCGGCCACATCGGTCGCCTTCTTCGGCTCGAGCGAGGCCTTCTGGGCCTCACGCACATGGCTGAACCGGGCGTGCAGACCATGTTCGATTTCCTCGTCGATCAGCGCCTTGACCTGCTTCAAGTCGCCGGTCGCCGCGGCCCGCTCGGCCGCCGGGATGGCGGGGCCGTAATCGAGGCCCGCCGGCTTGAGGCCGGTATAGGCCGCGCCCTCGCCGGCGCGGTGCAGCCGCACGGTGACCTCGGTGAAGGCCCGGTCGGCCAGCACCTTGGCGTCGCCGCCCAGCGCCCGCACCTTGAGCGATTGGGCGAACGCGGCTTGCAGTTCGGCCTCGGCCTTGGCCGGCGCAAACGGCAGCGCCAGATTCACGTTGCCGGTGTCGAGCGCCTTCTGCGCGGCTTTCGCCACCGGCCCGTCGACGGAATCGCAATGGGCCTGGGCGCTTTGCGCACCGAACAGCAGCCCGGCAGCAACGACTGAGGCCATCAGCGTGTTGATCTTGATCATGGTCTTTCTCCCAAATGAGCGGAAACTTTTGCTCTGTGGGAAAGATGGGCCGGATCGCCGGAGCTTTAAGCGACTTAAGTCGCCGAGCCAAAAATAAGGACGTCTGACCTCATGCCGCGCCACGGGCAGCACGACGAGAAGCCAGCCGGCGCCCCCGCGCGGCCGGCTGATCTGTTGCGTCAGATTCCCTATTTTGCCGGGCTCGATGCGCCCACACTGGCCGACGTCGCGCGCGCGGTGCGGGCGCGCGAGGCGCAGGCGGGCGAGCACATCCTCACCGAGGGCGAACCCTGCCTCGGCCTCTATTTCGTCATGCGCGGGCAGGTGCGCCTGATGAAAAACGCCGCCGACGGGCGTGAGCACGTGCTGCGCGTGCTGGGTCCCGGCGCGACCTTCAACGACGTCGCGGTGTTCGACGGCGGCCCCAATTCCGACGGCGCGGTGGCGGTCGGGCCGACCAAGTTCGGCTACGTGCCGACCGCGACCATGGTGCGGCTGATCGAGCGCCATCCCGCGATAGCGAACGCGGCGCTGAAGCTGCTCTCGCAGCGCCAGCGCTCGCTCGGCAATGTGGTGAAGGACCTGGCGCTGCGCGACGTCACCGCGCGGGTGGCGCGGCTGCTGCTTGGCTGCATCGGCCAGCATGACCACATCGTCGAGAAGGCCGGCTTCGCCTGCGCCCGCATCAGCCACCAGGAGATCGCCGCCATGGTCGGCTCGGTGCGCGAGGTGGTGCAGCGCGCGCTCAAGGAACTGGAACGCGACGGCGCCGTCACGCTGACGCGCACGCACATCGACATCCGCGACCCCGCCAAGCTGGAGCGCTGGGCCTACGCGGCTGGCGGCGGCTGACGCCGACGATTCCCAACTAGCGCTACCCAACTCCCGCATCGCCCGGTCGAGCCCCTCCAGCAGCAGCGCGTCCTCGCCGCCGGCGCCGTGACGGCTCGTGATCGGGGTGGTAGTATTGCACACGGAAACATCGGCTCGACACATCGATGCAAGCAAGCGAGACACCGCCATGCCGCGCTACTACTTCCATCTCACTGATGGCAAACACCTTCTGAACAATCACAAAGGCATTGATCTTGCCGGCAACGCCGCCGCGCGCACGGACGCCGTGACGCTCGCGCACGACCTCAAGCAGGGCGCGGCCATGCCGGGCTGGAACTGGGATGGCTGGTTTGTCGCCATCGTGGACCAGCACGGACACAAGGTCGACGAGGTGTCGATTGCGGATAGCCTTAAGGATTAGGTGCCGACGTATTTCGAATACGATTGCGAATTCACCGCACCAACTCCCGCATCGCCCGATCCAGGCCTTCCAAGGTGAGCGGATACATCCGCCCGCCCATCAACTGCTGCACCATCTTGATCGAATAGGTGAACTCCCATTCGTGCTCGGGCACCGGGTTGAGCCACACGGCTGCCGGATAGGTGCGCGTCACGCGCTCGAGCCAGGTCTGCCCCGGCTCGTCGTTGAAATGCTCGACCGAGCCGCCCTGCGCGGCGATCTCGTAAGGTGACATCGAGGCGTCGCCGACGAACACCACCTTGTAATCGTGCGGATAAGTGTGCAGCACGTCCCAGGTCGGCGTGGTGGCCTGGAATCTGCGGCGGTTTTCCTTCCACACTTTCTCGTAGACGCAGTTGTGGAAATAGAAATGCTCCATGTGCTTGAACTCGGAGCGCGCGGCCGAGAACAATTGCTCGGTCGCCTTGATGTGCCAATCCATCGAGCCGCCGATGTCGAAGAACAGCAGCACCTTCACCGAATTGTGCCGCTCCGGGCGCAGCAGGATGTCGAGATAGCCCTTATGCGCGGTGCCCTTGATGGTGCCGTCGAGATCGAGTTCTTCGGGCGCGCCGGTGCGGGCGAATTTGCGCAGGCGGCGCAGCGCCAGCTTGATGTTGCGGGTGCCGAGCTCGACTTCGTCGTCGAGATCCTTGAACTCGCGCTTGTCCCAGACCTTGACCGCGCGGAAATTGCGGTTGCTGTCCTGGCCGATGCGCACGCCTTCCGGATTGTAGCCATAGGCGCCATAGGGCGAGGTGCCGGCGGTGCCGATCCATTTCGAGCCGCCCTGGTGGCGGCCCTTCTGCTCGGCCAGCCGCTGGCGCAGCGTCTCCAGCAATTTGTCGAGGCCGCCCATGGCCTCGATCTGCTTCTTCTCTTCTTCGGTGAGATATTTCTCGGCCAGCTTTTTGAGCCACTCCGCCGGGATCTCGGCCTCGACCGCGTCACCGAGCAGCTCCAGACCCTTGAACACGTGGCCGAACACGCGGTCGAACTTGTCGATATTGCGCTCGTCCTTCACCAGCGTGGCGCGCGACAGGTAATAGAAGTCCTCCACCCGGCGCGAGGCCAGATCGGCCTGCATCGCCTGCATCAGCATCAGATACTCGCGCAGCGTCACCGGCACGCCGGCGGCTTTGAGTTCGGTGAAGAAGGTGACGAACATGGAATGAGAATTCGCCTCTAGCCGCGGCGGCGTCAAGCCGGTTACAACAGCCATAAGAACAATAACAAACGTAGAGCCCTGGGGGATTCTGGAATGCTAGCGCGCGACCGCGCCCCGTGGGCGTTGGCATTTCTTGTTTGCGTCTTGTTGCTGCTCGCCCCCGCGGTCTGGAACGGCTTTGCGCTGCTGCAATACGACACCGGCGGCTATCTCGCACGCTGGTACGAAGGCACGCTGGTGCCAAGCCGCGCCGTGGTCTACGGCCTCATCCTCAATGCCGGCGCGCCGCTCGCCTTCTGGCCGGTGCTGGCGCTGCAATCCGCACTGACGGTCTGGGTCATCGCGCTGACCTTGCGCGCGCATAAGCTCGGCCGGCGACCGCTGCTGCTGGTCGGCATCGTCGCCTTGCTCTCGATCGCCACCACCCTGCCCTGGCTGACCTCGATCCTGCTCACCGATATTTTCTGCGGCCTCGGCGTGCTGGCGCTTTATCTTCTGCTGATGCGGAACGAGACGCTCAGCCGAAACGAGCGCAGCGGCCTGATCGTGCTGACCGCCGTCGCCGCCGCCACCCACAGCGCCACCTTCGCCGTGCTACTGGCGCTGATCGCCGCCGCCGCGTGCGTCTTCCTCATCGACGGCAAGCGCATGCCGGCACGCGCGCTTGCGCGCGGCCTGCTGGCGTTGGCGCTTGGCGCGGTGCTGGTGCTGAGCGCCAACCTGATCGTGGCCAAGCGGCTGGCCTGGACGCCGGGCGGCTTCGCGCTCACTTTCGGCCGCATGCTGCAAGACGGCATCGTGAAACGCTACCTCGACGACCACTGCCCCAATGCGAAACTGCAACTATGCGCCAACAAGGACCAGCTTCCCAACCACGCCGACGTTTGGTTCTGGGGCAGCGACCTGTTCGACCGGCTCGGCCGCTTCGCCGGCCTCGGCAAGGAGATGGAGACCATCGCCCTGCGCTCGTTGGCCGCTTATCCGGGCCTGCAGATCAAGGCGGCGGGCATCGCCACCGCCCGACAGCTCATCGAGGTACACAC
>DATBZY010000323.1:0-7048 GCA_036512915.1 Pseudolabrys sp.
GTTCCGTTGAGTAGGGAATTTTCGTCTAACTCCCTACGGCGACGCCACTATTTTGAGTCCCTGGCGTGCTGGAAGCCACGATTTTGCAAAATTCCCTGTTAGCAGGGAAAACGGGCAGAGCAGGGGACCATCTGCACTGCCTCGCCAGCCAGTCCGGTCTCTGCTTTTCGATCGGCCAAATGTGTCAGAAAGCGCGTATTTCCGGCGCTTTTTACGTGTCGGCTGGTCTCTGAGAATCTCGAATTCAAACCAAAATTTCTAATACGTGCCGAGAATCTCTCGCAATTCCTTAGGAAATTCCCATTTTGCGGGGTAGCAAAACGGAAACTGGTTCGATGCCCGACTGGATGACCGAGGCGGCAGTCTGAATAAGACGATCTTTGAACTCGTATGTTCATTCCGGCGAGTCGGCTTATGACCGATTGTGTTGCAAAATTATTTTCACGATCAAAATGAGCGATATTGATTCACGGACGAACGCAAGCGCGCAACATTGATTCAAAACATCGTTCAGGCGGATTCGATTATTGTTCTCTCGCAGCGCAGCAAAGAGTTTTGCAACACAATCGACCCATCTCGGGCACCCGGGCCTGATCAGCTTTTGAAGCCGGTTTTGTGCCATTTCTCACTCGCCGTCCGGTCGCCACCGTTCATTTGTATTCGAAATGACGTGACAATCCTGCAATTGCGCACCGGCGTCGATCGGCCTTAGTATGGGGAAGATGCGGTACGGCCACCAAATCTGCGCGACGAGCACGTGCGCTTCAATGACCGTTTGGAAATCTTCATCAGGGAGGAACACAGAATGCTCCGTCTCACCATCAACGGAAAATCGCATGACGTCGACGTCGAGCCGGATACTCCGCTGCTGTGGGTTATCCGTGATTCAATTGGTATGACCGGCACGAAATACGGCTGCGGTATCGCGCAATGCGGCGCCTGCACCGTACACATAGACGGCGTGGCGACGCGCTCGTGCGGCGTCATCGCCGGCGACGCGGTCGGCAAGAAGATCACCACCATCGAGGGCCTCGCCGAGAACGGCGTGCTGACCAAGGTCCAGAAGGCCTGGGTCGATCTCGACGTGCCGCAATGCGGCTACTGCCAGAGCGGCATGATCATGGCGGTCTCGGCGCTGTTGAAGGAAACGCCGAAGCCGACCGACGCCGACATCGACAAGGCGATCACCAATATCTGCCGGTGCGGCACCTTCCAGCAGGTGCGCGCGGCGATCCACGCTGCCGCAGTCAGCGCGTGAGGGAGGACAGAGCCATGAACTATATGCCCAAACTCGACCGCCGCTCGTTTCTGGTCGGATCGGCCACCGCCGGGCTGTCGCTCGGCTTCCACGTTCCGTTCGCGACCTCGACCCGCGCCCAGGGCACGCCCGAGATCAATGCCTGGGTCGTCATCAAGCCGGACGACACCGTCGTCGTTCGCATCGCCCGCTCGGAAATGGGCCAGGGTACGCTCACCGGCCTCGCGCAGATGGTCGCCGAGGAGTTGGAATGCGACTGGTCGAAGGTCACGACCGAATACCCGACTCCGGGCCAGAGCGTCGCGCGCAAGAATCCGTGGGGCGATTTCGGCACCGGTGGTAGCCGCGGCATCCGCACCTCGCACGACTACGTGCGCAAGGGCGGCGCGGCGGCGCGCATCATGCTGATCCAGGCCGCCGCCAACGAATGGAAGGTGCCGGCTTCCGAATGCAGCGCGGCCAACAGCGTGATCACCCACAAGGCGTCGAACCGTTCGACGACCTACGGCAAGGTCGCCGGCGCGGCGGCCCTGATCGAGCCGCCGAAGGACATTCCGCTCAAGGACCCGAAGGACTGGAAGATCATCGGCAAGAGCGTGAAGCGCCTCGACACCGTCGACAAGACCACAGGCAAGATGATCTACGGCGCCGACATCAAACTGCCCGGCATGCTCAATGCCGCGATCAAGGCCTGCCCGGTGTTCGGCGGCAAGGTGAAGAGCTTTGATGCCGCCAAGGTCGCGGCCATGAAGGGCGTCAAGAAAGTGGTGCCGGTCGGCGACTATGCCGTCGCCGTCGTCGCCGATACCTGGTGGCACGCCAAGACCGCGCTCGACGCTTTGCCGATCGTCTGGGACAGCGGCGACAATACCAAGGTGTCGAGCGAGTCGATCGCTAAATGGCTGAAGGAAGGCCTCGACGCCGAGCAGGCCTTCATCGGCAACCAGAACGGCGACGTAAAGGCCGGGCTTGCCGCCGCGGCCAAGAAGGTCGTGGCGGAATACGCCTATCCCTACCAGAACCACGCTTGCATGGAGCCGATGAACGCCACCGCGCTCTACACCCCCGACAAATGCGAGGTGTGGTGCGGCACGCAGCACGGCCAGGCGGCCTTCGCTGCGGCGCTGGAAGCTTCGGGCCTGCCGGCCAGCAAGGTCGAGGTCTACAAGATCATGCTGGGCGGCGGCTTCGGCCGGCGTGGCCGCACGGACTATGTCACCCAGGCCGTGCAGATTGCCAAGCAGATGCCGGGCACGCCGATCAAGCTATTGTGGTCGCGCGAAGAGGACATGCAGCACTGCAGCTATCATCCCATAACGCAGTGCCGCCTGACCGCTGGGCTCGACGACAAGGGCAATCTCACGACGCTGCACGCCCGCATTTCCGGCCAGTCGATCCTCACCGCCTTGCGCCCGGAAGCCCTGGTGAACGGAATGGACCCGGCCACGTTCCAAGGCTTTGCGCCGTCCGGCGAGGCGGCGATCGGTTATGCCATCCCGAACCTGCTGGTCGATCATTCCATGCGCAATCCGCATGTACCGCCGGGCTTCTGGCGCGGCGTCAACATCAACCAGAACGCCATCTACCTGGAATGCTTCATGGACGAGGTGGCCAAGGAAGCCGGCGTCGACGCGCTGGAGTTCCGCCGCCGGCTGATGGCCAAACATCCCAAGCATCTCGGCGTGCTCAACGCTGTGGCGGAGCGGATTGGCTGGAGCAAGCCGGCGCCGGCCGGCGTGTTCCGCGGGCTTGCCCAGCACATGGGCTACGGCAGCTATGTGGCGGCCGCCGCGGAAGTGTCGGTCGACGGCAACAAAGTGAAGATCCACCGCATCGTCGCCGCGACCGACTCCGGCTACGCCGTCAATCCGGCGCAGATCGAGCGGCAGATCGCCGGCTCGTTCGTCTTCGGCCTGTCGGCGTTGTTCTACGGCGAATGCACGGTTAAGGACGGGGCCATCGAGCAGACCAATTTCGACAGCTACAACTTGATGCGGATCGCCGAAATGCCAAAGGTGGAATGCATCGTCATGCCGTCCGGTGGATTCTGGGGCGGCGTCGGCGAGCCGACCATCTGCGTGGCCCCGCCGGCCGTGCTCAACGCGATTTTCGCGGCGACCGGCAAGCGCTATCGCTCGGTGCCGCTCAAAAACCACGGCCTCACCATCGCGTGACGCAACGCGGGCGGCGGCCATCAGCCGCCGCCCATTGCATTCTCGGACACCGCGGGTCGAAGCGATGCGCATACTTCTCGCGTTAGCGCTCGTTGCAGTATCGCTGGCCACGGCGCAAGCGGCTTCTTCCGAACCTCCGGCGGGGGCGGCCGCGTGCACGGGTTGTCACCCGGCAAATACGGGCGTCGAGATGCCGGTACCGCGGCTCGCCGGCCGCAATGCAGCGGACATCGTGGCCGCGATGCAGGCGTTCCGCAGCGGCCAGACGCCGGCAACGGTGATGGACCGCATCGCCAAGGGCTTTACGGTCGAAGAAATCCAGGCGATCGCTGCTTGGTACGCGGCGCAACGCTAGGAGAACGAGCCAATCATGGCCAAATATCGTAGCCGCCGCGACTTCCTGAAATCCGTGACCGTGGGGAGCTGCGCCGCGCTGCTGCCGGCCCCGCTCCTTGCCCAGGGCGCCGCGCCGCGCGTCGTCGTTGTGGGCGGCGGCTTCGCTGGCGCGAGCATCGCGCGCGCTCTCAGGCGCGCCGACCCGCGCGTCGCGGTGACTCTCGTCGAGGCCAACCGCACCTTCATTGCCTGTCCGTTCAGCAACGGTGTCATCGCCGGCATGCGCGAGATTGCCGCCCAGCAATTCGGCTACGACAGGCTCGCGGCCGACGGTATCACGCTCGCGTTCACCAAGGCCGGCCATTGCGCTTGCCGGCGTCAATCTCTCGCCCGGGCAAGGCGCGGCCCACGTCCATATCCTCAAAGACATCGACCTGAATATAGGCAGCGGCGAGGCGATTGGCTTGGTGGGGCCGTCCGGCTTGGGCAAGTCGACGCTGCTGATGGTGATGGCCGGGCTGGAGCGGGCCGATACCGGAACGGTAGCAGTGGCAGGCGAGAACCTAGGCGTGCTCGACGAGGACGCGCTGGCGCGCTTCCGCGGCCGCAATGTCGGCATCGTATTCCAATCCTTTCACCTGATCCCGACCATTACCGCACTGGAAAACGTGGCGGTACCGCTGGAATTGGCCGGCGTGAGCGACGCACAAGAGCGCGCGCGCAGCGAACTCAGCGGCGTCGGCTTAAGTGAGCGGCTGCATCATTACCCGGCCGAACTGTCCGGCGGCGAGCAACAGCGCGTTGCGGTCGCCCGTGCACTCGCGCCCAATCCGGCGATCTTGGTGGCCGACGAGCCGACTGGAAATCTCGACGAGGATACTGGCCGGCAGATCATCGATCTCTTGTTCGCGGGCCACGCCAAGCGCGGCACCACGCTGGTTCTGGTCACGCATGATTCCGCGCTGGCGGCGCGTTGCGGACGGGTGGTGCGGCTACGTTCCGGCCGCATCGACGGCGTGAGCGGGCCAAAAGAGAGCACACGATGAGCGTCGCGACAATCGCAACCACGCCCGGAAACGGCCGCTGGCTTCCGCTGCGCTTTGCCCTGCGCGAGTTGCGCGGCGGCTTGCGCGGTTTCTATGTGTTTATCGCCTGCATCGCGCTCGGCAGCATGGCGATCGCCGGCGTCGGCTCGCTGGCCGCCAGCTTGGCGTCCGGGCTCGCGCGCGAAGGCCAGGTCATCCTCGGCGGCGACCTGTCGTTCACGCTGATCCAGCGCGAGGCCACGCCGACCGAGCAGGCGTTCCTGCAAAGCCACGGCAAGCTATCGAGTGCCGCGACCCTGCGCGCCATGGCACGCACTGCCGACGGCCAGGCCACGCTGGTCGAAATGAAAGCGGTCGACGTCGCCTATCCGCTGTTCGGCCAGACTGTGCTCGAACCGCCCGGCACGCTGGCAGAGGTGCTCGTGCAACGCGACGGCGCGTTCGGCGCTGCGGCTGACCCGACGCTGCTGGCGCGGCTCAACATCAAGCCGGGCGCGCGGCTGACCATCGGCAGCGCCACCATCGACATCCGCGCCGCGCTGACCAACGAGCCGGACAAGCTCGCCGGCGGCATCGGCTTCGGGCCGCGGCTGCTGGTGAGCGAGGCAGCGCTGCGCGCCACCGGCCTGTTGCAGCCGGGCAGCCTGGTGCGCTGGCATTATCGCCTACGCCTGCCGCAGAGCACCGATGCCGCGGCCCAAGCGGTGACGGCGCAAGCGCGCGCGCAACTGCCCGAGGCCGGCTGGGATATCCGCAACCGCAGCAACGCGTCGCCGCAACTGGAGCGCAATGTCGAGCGCTTCACCCAATTCCTCACCATCGTCGGATTGACCGCGCTTTTGGTCGGCGGTGTCGGCGTCGGCAATGCGGTGAAAAGTCATCTCGACCGGCGGCGCGAGGTGATCGCCACCATGAAGGCGCTGGGCGCCAGCGGCCGGCGCGTGTTCGCGGTCTATCTCACGCAGGTGCTGTTGCTGGCGCTGATCGGCGGCATCATCGGTGTGGCGCTGGGTGCGATGCTGCCGTTCCTGATCGCCTGGACCTTCGGAGCGATTATTCCGTTGCCGATCGTGCCGGCGGTGCATCCGGCCGAACTGGCGCTGGCGCTGATCTACGGGCTGCTGACCGCCCTCGCCTTCGCGCTCTGGCCGCTCGGACGCGCCCACGACGTGCCGGTCGGCGAACTGTTCCGCGACGCGGTAACGACGCAGCCGCGCTGGCCGCGCAAGATCTATATCGCGCTGACCGCCGCCGCCGTGATCGCCTTGGCCGCGGTCGCGGTGGGGCTGGCCTATGACCGGCGCGTCGCGATCATCTATGTCGCCGTCGCCGCCGGCGTTTTCGTCACCTTGCGTCTGGTCGCAACGCTGCTGATGTTCTTAGCCCGCCACGCGCCGCGCGCGCGCTCCACCGTGCTGCGCATGGCGGTCGCCAATATCCACCGGCCGAGCGCGCTGACGCCGACCATCGTACTCTCGTTGGGGCTCGGCATCACGTTGCTGGTCACGGTGATCGAGATCGACGGTAATTTGCGCCAGCAATTCGCCGCCGAACTGCCGGCCAAGGCGCCGTCGTTCTATTTCCTCGACATTCCGTCGGACCAGACCGAACGCTTCGACGCCTTCGTGCGCGCGCAAGCGCCGTCCGCGACGCTGGAGGAAGTGCCGATGCTGCGCGGGCGCATCGTCTCGGCCAACGGCATCCTCGCGGAAAACATCAAACCGAAAGACGACGCGGCCTGGGTGCTGCAAAGCGACCGCGGCATCACCTATAGCGGCGAAATCCCCGCCGGCTCCCGCCTGGTCGAAGGCCAATGGTGGGGAGCCGATTACGACGGTCCGCCGGTGGTCTCGTTCGAAAAGAAGATCGCCGACGGACTTGGCCTCAAGCTCGGCGACCCGATCACCGTCAACGTGCTCGGCCGCAACATCACCGCCCGCATCGCCAATTTGCGCACCGTCGACTGGCAGAGCCTCGGCATTAATTTCGTGATGGTGTTTTCGCCGCAAGCGTTTCGCGGCGCGCCGCACACGCACCTGGCCACGCTCACCTATGCCGATGGCGGCTCGCCGGCACAGGAAGGCGCCTTAATCCGAACGGTCGCCGACGCATTCCCCATGGTCACCACGGTGCGGGTGAAGGATGCACTGGAGGCGATCGGCGCCATCATCGCCAACCTGGTGCTGGGTATCCGCGGCGCCAGCGCGATCACTTTGCTGGCGGCGGCGCTGGTG
>DATBZY010000324.1:0-14111 GCA_036512915.1 Pseudolabrys sp.
GCCGCTATCCGGTGCTGCTGTCATTGTCACCTTATTCCAAGGACATCCAGCAACAGCCGCCGCACTGGAGTCATGCAATCGAATCGGGCGCCACCGGTTTCTATGTTGCGCACGGCTATGTGCATGTCATCGCGCAGGGGCGGGGCGCCGGCCGCTCGCAAGGGCAGTGGCGCTGGTTCGATAAAAAGGAACGCACGGACGGTTACGATCTGATCGAATGGATCGCGCGGCAACCATGGTGCAATGGCAAAGTCGGAATGATCGGCGATTCCTATTGGAGTTGGAGCCAGTATTTCGCCGCCGCTGCGCAGCCGCCGCATCTTAAATGTATCTGCCTATGCGACGGCACGACCGATCTCTATCGCGACGCTTGCTATCCCGGCGGAATTTACAACGCCGCTTTCATAAACCAGTGGATCGCCTATCACGCGGCGATGGCGGCCTGGCCAGGCCCGGTCGAGGGCAAAGAACCGCCGATGAACTTGCATTGGGAGATCGTGAATCGGCCTTTTGACAGCGAATGGTGGCAGGAGCGATCAGCGCGCACATGGCTCGACAGGATCAAGGCGCCGGTGATGAGCATCGCGCCGCAGGGCGGACAGATGCATTTCCGCGGGCAACTTGCTGGTTATCGGGCGATCAAATCACCCAAGAAGCTGCTTGTCGTTCCGCCCACCGGCTTCTGGTCTCATTTGCGCTATCTCACCAACAAGCCACTCAATTGTCAGATTCTGCGCTGGTTCGATCATTGGCTGAAAGGCATCAACACCGGCATCATGGATGAGCCAGAAGTGGCTATTTTTGATTCCGGCACGCGCACATGGCGTTACGAAAATGAATTTCCACTAAAGCGCACCCAATGGACGAAATTCTATATGAGTGGCACGTCGATCAGAGCAACGCCTCCCGTGGCGGATGAGCAGCCCGACACCTATCGCTTGCCAGACTCCTACGCGCAATTGATTGCCGGCAAGCCGGTGCTGGCCTTTCAAACGCCGCCGCTCGACAAGCCGCTTCATCTCGGCGGGTCGACAAGCCTCACGGTGTTTGCGTCATCCAGCCAGATTGACACGCTCTGGTTTATCAACGTGCTGGACGTAACGCCGGAGGGCCGTGCCATACCGTTGAGCCGCGGCATGCTGCGCGCCTCATTCCGAGCAATGGACGAGACGCGCTCGATGCCGGGTCAACCATGGCATCCCTTCACGCATATGGAGCCGTTGGAGCCGGGACAAGTGTATGAATTCCAAATTGAACTACGGCCGATCTTTCATACCTTCAAGCCAGGACATCGCGTGCAGCTCACCATTGCGAGCGAGGACATCCAGTTCAACAATCCGCTGCGCCACATCGATGTGCAGCTACTGCCCTGGCCGGTGGAAAACGCGGTGCATCACAGCGCGCGATACCCGTCTCATTTGGTGTTGCCGGTGATACCAGATGCACCGGAAGACCAACCCGTCGTTGCGCCAGTTTCAGAGATCGACTGGCCTATGGTGCCAGGGGAATGGATGCCGAATACCGACGAATATCCACTGAGAGATTAGGCCGCCATTTTTTGGTATCATTTCGCAGCCGGTGGCACGGCTTCATCGATTATTATTTTTGTCACTAGCGCGCTCGGCGTCGAGCTTCCGACCGTAACGCTGTTGCGCGCGGATGATGTGATCGAGCAAGATTGTACTGCATGTCGCCTCCGGGTAAATCGCTTCACTTCTGTGATGTCCCCCCATAACGGACATTGGGCGGCGCATCGCCACCCGGTA
This sequence comes from Pseudolabrys sp., assembly GCA_036512915.1. Classification (GTDB taxonomy): domain Bacteria; phylum Pseudomonadota; class Alphaproteobacteria; order Rhizobiales; family Xanthobacteraceae; genus Pseudolabrys. Next base: position 1,767 of record DATBZY010000324.1, read on the forward strand.
CGATAAACTCGCAGCCAACTAACTCGCCCTCATCAAGCTCGCGTCTATCCGTATTTGGCTATGTGATTATGAGTCAACGCCGTTCTCAACCGGGCCGCGTGATTGGCTCTTGCTTGTACATCTCGTTCCAATTTGGACGCGCGTCGGCACCTAAGTGCCCGCAGCTATCGCACCGCAGCCTTGGGCCAAATGACGCACCGGCATATCGTCGGGATAACCGCTCACGTCGAGGATCCGAAAGTGGTGGCAGCCGCGACCCAGGCACCAAACGGCGAGGGTGCACACGCCGTTCGCGCGCATATTGCCGAGGGTCATGGGCGTTGGGTGTTGCTTTGGGGGCCTCAGTCCATTAGCGCCCCAACGGGCGAGTTCCCATTGGTAATCTTTGCGCCACTGCCGAACTGTTTCGACGGTCCGGGAAATTGTTAGTGGAGTCACGGCTGATCCGCTGGCATGGCCTGCCGTTGCCGATGATCAGTTTAGAGAACGCCAGCCTGAGTGTTTACGCAGGCTTCCAGCCGACCGGATTCTTCGGATGCAAACTGCACTGCAAAGGCGAGGGATTGGTTTAGCGATCCGGAGAAGGTGGGGGCGGTGTCGAAAATAACCTTTGCGCTTCAAGGGCACCGTTTTGCCCCCACCTTTGGCTAACTAATTAAAATTGCTTGTTTGTGCCACTTCTCTTGGCCGCACCAAACTGACAATCGCCGGAGCCGGACCCTAGCGGTGGAACAGCGTCCAGCCGTAGCCCGACGCGGCGGTTTTGGTTTTGCTTTTCTTCTTGGCAATGCTGGCAGTGATCGCCGGATCGCGCGCGTTGTGGACGACCCGCTTGCGGTGCACCGCCTTGATCGCCTTGGCGGGGCGCGACAGGCTGGTCTTCACCACCCGTGGCCAGCCACCGCTGTCGGCAACCACGGGGGCAGGGCGCTCGGGCACCGATTTCGGCCGGTCGCCGGCGGGCACCGCCTGCACGATGCGGTAGCCTTTTGCCTTGAGTTCCTTGAGCAGGGTCGGCAGCGCCATGGCGGTGGCGGGATGGATGTCGTGCAGCAGCAGCACGCCGCGGTGGCCCTTGGCCTCGATCCGGCTGATCGCCTTGCGCACGATGTCCTTGGCGGTCATGCCCTTGTACCAGTCGTCGGCGACTTCATCGGCGCTCCACACCGCCAGCGACTGCGCGGCGAGATAAGTTTCCACCTGCTTGGTGCGCAGCAGGCCGGGGATCCGGAAGAACGGCGCCACCGCGCGCGCATCGCCGACCGCGGCCTGCACCGAAGCGATGCCGGCACCGACCTCGCGTTCGATGCGCGGCAAAGCCATTTGGTCGAAGGTGAGGGGATGGTTCTGGCTATGGGTGCCGATGACGTGGCCGGAATTGTAAATGCGGCGCACCAGGTCGGGATAGGCGCTCGCCATCCGGCCGACCAGGAAATAGGTGACCTTCACGCATTCACTCGCCAGCGTGTCGAGAATGCGGTTGGTGTAGGGCGGCAGCGGCCCGTCGTCGAAAGTGATCGCCACCTCGTGGTCGTTGAGCGGCAGCGTGGTCCGATACTGCACGGTGCCGATGCGCGGAAGCGCGGAAGGCTCCACCGTGATGGTCCGGCTGGTGCCGATCGCGTTCGGGTTGCCCGGGCACAAGGCTGCCATGGCCGGGACGGTGCTGCCGACCAGGCAAAAAGCGACGACTGCGGCAAAGCGCATCAGGCCCCCCGCCCCCCATTCGCGTCGTTTGACGCTACCCCCAAATGGAGCGGCCTTTCGAAACTACAATTTACAATATTAACGGGAAATTAACCATTATGAACGGTCCACAGCTTGGTTTTTTGGCGGATTTTCGCCGGCCTGCGGCAAAAAAAGCGACGGTTTTAGTTCAAAACACCCCGGCTTCCGGCCGGGACCACGTGCACGATGCGGTATCCCCGCCGTTTGAGTTCGTGCAGGAAGGCGGGAAGCATCTGGGCGGTCTGCGCCTTGGTGTCGTGGAACAGTACGATTCCGCGGCCGACCTGCTCGATACGGGCGAGGATCAGGCGCAATTGCTGGTCCGGGCTCATCGGCAGCCAGTCGCTGGCCCAGACGTCGGCGCCGAACACGACGATGCCGCGCTTGCTCATGCGGTCGAGCAGCGCGCGATTCGAGGCAAAGCCGGGAAAGCGGAAGAACGGCGTGATCGGATCGGTGCGGCGCTGGCCGTAGACCGCGTATTCGTCTTCCTCGATGCCGTGATTGATCTCGGCTTCCGCCTTGGCGAGCGGCATGTGGTCGAGCAGCGGGTGCGAATAGGTGTGATGGCCGACGCTGTGGGCTTCGGCCAGCGCGCGCCGGGCGTATTGCGGATTCGCTTCGGCGTTCTTGCCGAGCAGGAAGAATGTGGCACGGACGCATTCGTGCTTGAGGGCGGCCAGTACTTTCGGGGTGGTGCCGGGCCAGGGACCGTCGTCGAAGGTGAGCACCAGTTCCTTGCGCTGAAGCGGCAAGGTCGTTGGGAAGTGCTTGCGGCCGACCCGCGGCGTGCTCTTGGCGTCGACCTCGATCACCCGCTCGGTGCCGAGCGCTTGCGGATTGCCCGGGCACGGCTCCGCCGCGGCGGCCAAAGGAGCAAGGACCGCGGCAACCGCAAGAGCAATGATGCGACTCATCTGTCGGCCCTAGGGCCACAATTGACCGCAATGGCCGATGCCCGGCAAGCCTCCCTTGATGACAGAGTTTACGCGTTAATCGTTTGCCCAGCCGCTGCGGCGGGGCGTACAAACGCCGCAAATAATCCAGTCCGTCGCCGAGGCCCGGCATGCTCGATCACAAAAACGGCACGCCGCCGCTGCGCGATGATGATGGCGCGATCCGCGCCGATTTCGTCGTACAGGTCGCGCAGGCGATCGATGCCGCCGACGTTGCCGCGCTGCGCAGCTTGGTCGGCGACCTGCACGAATCCGATCTCGGCGCCTTGCTGGAAGCGCTGGAGCCTTCCAGCCGCCCGCGCTTGGTCGAATTGCTCGGCATCCACTTCGACTTCACCGCGCGACATCGAATCCGACGACGCGGTCGCGATCCTCGAGGATATGCCGAAGGAAGATCGCGCCGAGATCCTCGACCAGTTGTCGCCGCCGGAGCGGGTCGCGCTTACCCGCAGTCTCGATTACCCCGAGGACTCCGCCGGCCGGCGCATGCAGACCGAGTTCATCGCCGTGCCGCCGCATTTGGGATGTCGGCCACGCGATCGACTATATGCGCGAGACCGCCGAGCTGCCGGAGCAGTTCTACGAGGTCTATGTTGTCGACGAGGGCGGGCGTTTCCTCGGCGCGGTGACGCTCGACCGGCTGCTGCGCAGCAAGCGGCTGGTGCCGATTTCCGAACTGATGGAGGCCGAGCGGCGGCGCGTGCGCGCTGACCAGGACAAGGAGGAGGTGGCGCGGCTGTTCCAGCGCTACGACCTGGTCGCGGCGCCGGTGGTCGACGGCAACGATCGGCTGGTCGGCATCATCACGTTCGACGACGTCGCCGACGTGATCGAGGAGGAGGCGGAAGAGGACATCAAGGCGCTCGGCGGCGTTACCCACGACGAAGAATTATCCGACTCGGTGTGGACCATCGCGCGCGGGCGCTTCAACTGGCTACTGGTCAATCTCGCCACCGCGTTTCTGGCGTCCTCGGTACTCGGCCTATTCGAGGGCCAATTGGAAAAAATGGTGGCGCTGGCGGTGCTGGCGCCGATCGTGGCAAGCCAGGGTGGCAACGCCACCACCCAGACCATGACGGTCGCGGTGCGCGCGCTGGCGACGCAAGAACTCAGCGACGCCAATGCCCGGCGGGTCATCATCCGCGAGCTGCTGGTCGGCCTGTTCAACGGCATCGCCTTTGCCGTGATCACCGGCGTCGCGGCCTATGTCTGGTTCAAGGTGCCCGGCCTTGGCATCGTGATCGGCCTCGCCATGATCTGCAATCTGATCGCCGCGGCGCTCGGCGGCATTCTCATCCCGCTGGCGCTGCACCGGCTGCGGATCGATCCGGCGGTGGCGTCGAGCCCATTCGTGACCACGGTGACCGACGTGGTCGGGTTTTTCTCGTTTCTCAGCATCGCCACGCTCTGGTTTGGCCTGCGCTGAGCCGCATGATCCCGAAAAGTGGGAACCGGTTTCCCGCCTTCGCGAAGCCCGCTTCGGCGGGCGAAGGAAAGTCGGACAAGATCAGGCGCACGCAATAAGCGCGGATTCAGGGCGGTTACACTTCATTCACCTTGTTTGCTGACCGCCCATTAATGCTGAATCCCTAGCGTAACGCCTGAACACCGCAGCGTAGCGCGGGGGGAGTAATCCGTTGGACGGCGAGGCCAAAACGCAAGCGCCTGGCGCCAGTCCCGGCCGCTCGCTGCTTGCTTGGGCAAGGCGGCGGCGCCGGGGCGGCTCGCATGATCGAACCGGCGCGTCGCGCGCGCGGGCGCGGCGCATGTTTTCGGCCTCATGGTTGATCGTCGTGCTCGCGGTGTTCGCCATGGGTGCGACCATGCTGAGCGCCGGCATCGGCTATGGGCTGGCGCGCCAGAGCGACGAGCGGCTGTTGTCGGAGCAGCGCGGCGCGCTGCGCAACGCCATCGCCGAATTCCGCACGCTGTTCGGGCAGTCCAAGGAGATCGATCCGCGCTTCGTGCACATGGTCGAGCAGAGCGCCGGTCTCAAAGGTCTCAAATTCGAGACCGAGCCGAGCGTAAGCGAACGCGAGATGCAGCCGGTGATCGATGCGCATGGCCGCATCGCCGGATTCTTTACGTGGGAGAAGTCGCAGCCGATGACGCTGGCGATGAATCGGGTGATGCCGCTCATCGGCGGCTTTGCGATCGCGCTGGTGGGCTTCGCCGGATTTTCGCTTTGGCAGCTCAGGCGCGCACGGCACGAACTCACCGCGAGCGAGGAGCTGGCCGCGCGCGCCGCCGACGTGGACAAGCTCACCGGGCTGCCGAACCACGCCAAGACGCTCGAGTTGCTCGATCTCACTTTGGCCGAACTCGCCGGCAACGAGGTGACGACTTTCGCGCTGATTGAGCTCGACGGCATGGCGGACGTCAACGCGCATCTCGGCGTGCTCGGCAGCGACGAGCTCATCGTCGCCGTCGCCAAGCGGCTGCAAGAGGCACTGCCGGCGCAGACCGTTTGCGGCCGGATCGGCAGCGACGAGTTCGCGGTCACGCTCACCGGCGGCGCCGACCTCGATGCCGAGGCCGTCATCCGCGCCGTGCTCGAGACAATCGCACGCCCGCATTGGATCGACACCGTGGTGCGGGTCAGCGCGCATGCGGGCTTCGCACAAACGCCGCGCCACGCCGCGACCCGCGGCGAGCTCACGCGCCGGGCCGAGCTCGCGTTGCGCGCGGCGGCCAAAAAGGGTCCCGGCGCCGTGGTCGGCTTCGAGCCCGCGATCGACACCGTCTCGACCGATCAGAAATTCATCCACCGCGAGCTGCCGCGCGCGCTGAGCGCCAATGAACTGGAATTGCACTACCAGCCGATCGTCGCCGCCAATGGCGGGCGCGTCGTCGGCGTCGAGGCGCTGCTGCGCTGGACCCATCCGACGCGCGGGGCGATCGGGCCGGCGATCTTCATCCCGGTCGCCGAGCAGATGGGCCTGATGGACACGCTCGGCGCCTTCGTACTGCGGCGTGCGCTTAGCGAAGCGCATCGCTGGCCCGATCTCTATGTGGCGGTGAACCTGTCGCCACTGCAGGTGCGCGACCGCGCCATCGTCGATCTGGTGCGCTCGGCCTTGGCTGAGAGCCGGGTTGTGCCGTCGCGGCTGATGCTGGAAATCACCGAAGGCGTGCTGATCGACAATCCGGACGAGATGGTCAAGCGCATCGAGGACCTGCATGCGCTCGGCGTGCGCATCGCGCTCGACGATTTCGGTTCGGGCTATTCCAATCTCGGCTATCTGCAACGCTTCCCGCTCGACAAGCTCAAGATCGATAGGAGCTTCGTCGCCGCGCTCGGAAGCTCCGCCAATGGCGGGGTGATCATCCAGGCGATCGTGGCGCTCGGCCGCGCGCTCGGCCTGTCGGTGCTGGTCGAAGGCGTGGAAACCGAGCAGCAGCGCGTTTTGCTGCGGCTGGCCGGCTGCGACGAGATGCAGGGCTTCCTGTTTGCCAAGCCGGCCCCGGCCAAGGCGATCGATCGCCTGCTGGCGCAGTCCCGGCAAGGCGTCGGCCGCGCGCTGCCGCCGCCGGCCGAGGCGCTGACAGCGTGATCGCAAGGCTATAGAGTTGGCGCCGATCTGACCGCGCCCACCGGGGCGCATGATCCCGAAAAGTGGGAACCGGTTTTCGGAAAAGATCATGCGCAAGCAAATGTGAGCGGGAGAACGCAATGATCCCCAACAGCTGGGCGGGCTTCGATTTCGGCCTCGGGCCCGATGTCGACATGCTGCGCAAATCGGTCAGCGGCTTTGCGCAGGACCGCATCGCGCCGCGCGCCGCGGAGATCGATCGCAGCAATGCATTTCCGCGCGACCTGTGGCCGGAGATGGGCGCGCTCGGCCTGCACGGCATTACCGTAGAGGAGGAGTATGGCGGCTCCGGCCTCGGCTATCTCGAGCATTGCGTGGCGATGGAGGAGATTTCGCGCGCCAGCGCTTCGGTCGGACTGTCCTACGGCGCGCATTCCAATCTCTGCGTCAACCAGATCCGCCGCAACGGCAACGCAGAGCAGCGCCGCAAATATCTGCCCAAGCTCGTCTCCGGCGAGCATGTCGGCGCGCTGGCGATGTCGGAGCCGGGCGCCGGCTCGGATGTGGTGTCGATGCGCACCCGCGCCGACAAGCAGGCCGACCGCTACATTCTCAACGGCTCGAAGATGTGGATCACCAACGGGCCGGTCGCCGACACACTGGTGGTCTATGCCAAGACCGACCGCACCGCCGGTGCGCGCGGCATCACCGCCTTCCTCATCGAGAAGGGCATGAAGGGTTTCGCGCCCGCGCAGAAGCTCGACAAGCTCGGCATGCGCGGCTCCGACACCAGCGAATTGGTGTTCACCGATTGCGAGGTGCCGGAGGAGAACGTGCTCGGCGCGGTCGGCAACGGCGTCAACGTGCTGATGTCCGGCCTCGATTACGAGCGCGTGGTGCTCGCCGCCGGCCCGCTCGGCATCATGCAGGCCTGCATGGACGTGGTGATCCCTTACGTGCACGAGCGCCAGCAGTTCGGCCAGGCGATCGGGCGCTTTCAGCTGGTGCAGGCCAAGGTCGCCGACATGTACGTGACCATGAACGCGGCCAAGTCCTATGTTTACGCCGTGGCGCGCGCCTGCGACGACGGCCGCACCACCCGCGAGGACGCCGCCGGCGCCATCCTGTTCGCTGCGGAGAAGGCCACCTGGATGGCGCTCGAAGCGATCCAGTGCCTGGGCGGTAACGGCTACATCAACGATTTCCCCGCCGGCCGCTTGCTGCGCGACGCCAAACTTTATGAAATTGGCGCCGGCACCTCCGAAATCCGCCGCATGCTCATTGGGCGGGAGATTTTCGAGAAGACGCGATAGCTACCGATCAGCATTAACTTCTATGCGCCCCGAATCATGTAGTGCATTGGCCGACTCCAGCAGCGATGGGGACATAAGCCATGATGCGGGTGCGGCTGAAGGCCGATGGGCGGATCGTCGAGATCATGCCCGACGGAGCTGAGAAAACCGTCGATCACAAGGATCCGGCGGCGTTCGTGCGCCATGTGCGGGCGCGTTGCGGGCTCACGCAGGCGGCCTTTGCCGAAAAGATCGAAGTGCCGATCGAGACCGTGCGCAATTGGGAGCAGGGCAAGCGTAACCCACGCGGGCCGGCGCGGGCGCTGCTCAAGCTGATCGACAGCGGCCCGATGCGGCCTTCGCCGCATTAGGTGGAAGACGGCGCTAGGTTTTAAACCACGACCCGCTCGCGCGGCGAATAGCGCGCGAGCCGCATCAGCAGGCCCATGAGGAATAGCGTTCCAATATAGACCATGAGCTGCAATTCGGTCGGCCGCTCGGTGTAACCGATCAGCGCATGCAGCATGCGGCCAAACAGGCTGCCTTCCGAAAGCAGCCAGGACGTATCCCAGACCGTGCGGTCGAGCACGACGAAGATTCCGCCGTTGTTGAGGAACTGCACCGACTGCGCCGCCATGCCGGCGGCGAGCAGCGCGATCAGCCAGCTGGTGACCGAGAAGATGTAGCGGTTCGGGATCGCCAGCAGACCGAAATAGGTGAATGCCGTGAACGCCGCGCCGGCGGCGATGCCGAGAAAGCCGCCGAGCAGCAGCGACGCGGCCGAAGTGCCGGACGCCATGATGCCATAGAGGAACAGCACCACTTCCGAGCCTTCGCGCAGCACCGCTAAGCCGACCACGATCGCGAGCGCGGTGAGCGGCTTGGCGCCCTCGCTTACCGCCGTGCCAATCGATTGCATCTCGGCGGCGATCTCGCGGCCGTGCCGCGCCATCCAGGCGTTGTGCCACATCAGCATGACCACGGCGAGGCCGAGCACGCTGGCATTGAACAGTTCCTGCCCGGAACCTTCGAAGGCCTGCGAGATTACGCCGGCGAAGGCGGCAACCACCGCCGCGCCGAGCACGCCGGCGCCGATGCCGATATTGATCCAGCGCCCGCGGCCGAGCACGCCGCGCGTCGCCGCCATCACGATGCCGACGATCAGGCCGGCTTCGATGACTTCGCGAAAGACGATGATGAGGGCGCCGAGCATGGTTCTATTCCGCGATCACCACGCCCTTGGCGGTGGCTTCATGAAACTCGCCGGCGAACGGGTAGCGGCCGTGCTTGAGCGGGCCGATCCGCACCACGCCTTTCGACTTGCCGGGGATCACCTTCTCCACCTTCATCGCTTTGCTTTCGAATTCCTCCGGGGTGGCGTCGTCGTTGATCACCGTGATCGCCACCCGGTTGTTGGCCGGCACCTTGAGCTCTTCCGGCGTGAAGCGGTGGTCCTTGATGGTGATAGTGTAGTCATCCGCGCGCACGGCAGCGGGCGCCAAGGTCACCAGGGCCGCGAGGCCAAGTAAGACTAGAAGACTGCGCATGCGGTTTCCACACTAGATAACGGCTCTCACAAAAGCATTAAAGGCCATTGATGCAAGTGCTGATTTCTACTCTTGAACTATTCCAATGTAAGAAGCCAAGCTAATAGCTTGAGCCGCAAAGTATTGTCGCGCTTTGCGCTCACGCAAAAATTCGCGTGATCTTGGGTCGCATCGGCAAAGGGAACCCGGTGCCGCCCCTATAGCGGTCGCGAGAAGACCCCGGTTGGCAGCGCGGCGGCAAGCGGGCATTCTCCGGCGCTGCCCGCCCGCTACCCCCATTCCAGCCAAGGTTTAAGGAGATCGTGATGCAATTCGTTGAAGCCCATGGCGCCCGTATTCCCCAAATTGGTCTTGGCACCATGACCCTGAAGGAGGACGTCTGCGTGCAGGCGGTGAAAACCGCGCTCCAGCTCGGCTACCGCCATCTCGACACCGCCGAGTTCTACGGCAACGAAAAGGAGAATGGCGAGGGCCTGCGCGCCTCCGGCGTCAAGCGCGAGGAGGTGTTCATCTGCACCAAGGTTCGCCAAGGCGACCTGAAGCCGGACGATTTCGCTCGCGTTGTCGACCAGAGCCTCGCCAATCTTAAATTGCCTTATGTCGATCTGCTGCTGATCCACTGGAACAACCCGGACGTGCCATTCAAGCTCAGCGTCGGCGCGCTGTGCAAGGCCAAGAAAGACGGCAAGACCAAGCATGTCGGCGTCGCCAATTTCACCACCACCATGCTGGACGAGGCATGGGCGGTGACCAGCGAGCCGCTGGTCTGCAACCAGATCGAGGTGCATCCGTTCATCAATCAGGACAAGGTGCTGGCGGCGAGCAAGAAGCACGGCATGGCGGTGGTCGCCTATGTTCCGATCGCGCGCGGCAAGGTACCGGGCGCCGACGCGCTCGAACGAATCGGCAAGGCGCATGGCAAGAGCGCGGCACAGGTGTCGCTGCGCTATCTGGTGCAGCTCGGCTGCTGCCCGATTCCGCGCACGGCGACCCCCCCACACATGAAGGAAAATCTCGACGTGTTCGATTTCAAGTTGTCGGACGCCGAGATGGCGGAGCTCAAGAAGCTCAATACCACCAATATGCGCGTGGTCAATCCGCCGCACGCGCCGAAATGGGACGTTCCCTGAATGCAGGTGGTCGAGGCCAAGGGCTTCCGCATTCCGATCGTTGGCCTTGGCACCTGGGCGCTGCGCGGGCGCGATTGCGCGCGGCTGGTCGAGCAGGCGATCGGCATCGGCTATCGCCACATCGACACCGCGCAGATGTACGACAACGAGGCCGAGGTGGGCGAGGGCGTGCGCGCCTCCGGCAAGCGCAACGAGGTGATGGTCACCACCAAGGTGCAGCCGACGCTGCTGGCGCCGCATGACCTCGAACGCTCGGTGAAGGAAAGCCTGGCGCAGCTGCGGCTCGACGTCATCGACCTGTTGCTGATCCATTGGCCGAACCCGCGCGTGCCGCTGGCGGAGACGCTCGGCGCCATGGCCAAGGTGAAGCGCGCGGGCTATGCCAAGCAAATCGGCGTGTCGAATTTCACGGTGGCGCTGCTCGACGAAGCCAACAAGGTGTCGAGCGAGCCGCTGGTTTGCAATCAGATTGAATGCCACCCGTTTCTCGATCAGGACAAGGTGATCGCAACTTGCCGCAAGTACGGCATGGCGGTGGTCGCCTACAGTCCGATCGCGCGCGGCGGCGCCAAGGGCGACAAGCTGCTCGAACGCATTGGCAAGGCGCACGGCAAGACCGCGGCGCAGGTGTGCCTGCGCTGGCTCACGCAGCAGGGCATCGTGGTGATCCCGCGCACCAGCAAGGTCGAGCGGCTGGAGGAGAACTTAGCCAATTTGGATTTCGACTTGTCGGATGCGGAGATGAAGGAGATCGCCGGCCTCGCCCGGAGCAGTGGCCGCATCGTCGATTGGTCCTGGTCGCCGAAGTGGGATTGAGCAGTGACCGCAGACCTTAGCTCCGATCGCGCCCTCGTGCTTTTTTCCGGCGGGCAAGACTCGACGGTCTGCCTCGCTTGGGCGCTGGAGCGCTTCGCACGGGTGGAGACGGTCGGCTTCGACTACGGCCAGCGCCATGCGATCGAGCTCAGCGTGCGGCCGCGTCTGCGCTCCGCGCTGGCGGTACTGCGGCCGGACTGGAAAGCGCGGCTGGGTGACGACCATACGATCAAGCTCGATGCGCTTGCCGCGATCTCCGACACCGCGCTCACCCGCGAAACCGCCATCGAAATCGCCGACAACGGGCTGCCGACCACCTTCGTGCCCGCCCGCAATCTCATCTTTTTTTGTTTCGCCGGCGCGCTCGCCTACCGCCGCGGCGCTCGTCACATCGTCGCCGGCATGTGTGAGACCGACTATTCCGGCTATCCCGATTGCCGCGACGACACCGTGAAAGCCATGCAGGTCGCGCTCAGCCTCGGTATGGACAAGCGCGTCACCCTGCATACTCCACTGATGTGGATCGACAAGGCCGGCACCTTTGCCATGGCCGAGAACATCGGGGGCGCGGCCTTGCTTGATCTGGTGATCGAGGACAGCCATAGCTGTTACCTGGGCGACCGCACCAAGCGGCACGACTGGGGCTATGGCTGCGGCGACTGCCCGGCCTGCAGCTTGCGGGCGCAAGGGTTTGCTAAATTCATGAGCCAGCGAAAGACCATATGACAACGATCGACACGGAAAAACGAAAGAACCTCGAGGGTGCGATTTTCCTCGTCCTGTTCTGCCTGACGATTCCGGCGGCCAATTGGATGATCGGCCATGCCGGAACGGTTTGCCCCGCCAATGGTCCCTGCCTGCTGCCGGTGGCGCCCGGCATCATGGCGCCGTCCGGCGTGCTGATGATCGGGGCGGCATTGGTGCTGCGCGACCTGGTGCAGCGGCGGCTTGGCATCGAGTTCGGCATTGGGGCGATTATCGCCGGTGCTGCGATCTCGGCCGGACTGGCGCCGACGGCGCTGGTGATCGCCTCGGCGGCGGCGTTCCTGTTGTCGGAATTCGTCGATTTCGCGGTCTATACGCCGCTCGCCCGCCGCCGCCTGGTGCCGGCGGTGGTGGCGTCGAGCCTGGTCGGATTGGTGGTGGACTCGATCGTGTTCCTATGGCTCGCTTTCGGCTCGCTCGACTTCCTGCTCGGCCAGATCGTGGGCAAGGGTTGGATGGTGCTGCTGGCCGTCCCGTTCGTGGCCTATCTTCGCCGCCGCGACGCGCGGCTCGGCCTGAAAGCCGCTTAGCGCATGATCGAGAAAAGCATGTCCTCGACTTGATCGGGGACGCGAACC
>DATBZY010000325.1:0-38898 GCA_036512915.1 Pseudolabrys sp.
CGCCAGCTTGAACGGCAACACTGTCTGCGATGATCCCATTTCACCCCCCAGGTGAGCGGCCCGCATCCGCCAATGAAGTCTATCTTCTTCATCAAGCGGGGCTTTTTCGAGTCGCGGGGCTATTCATCGCGGATGCTGGGATATATATACGCAGAGCGGAACGCGGAATCCGCATCGCGAGGACGGATGATGGCATCGCCTAACGGCACCTCCACAGTCGAACTCGATCGCGCCGGCGCCCGTTTGCGCTCACTTATCGATCCGTTTGCGCGCGCCATCACCTATTTGCGTGTCTCGGTGACCGACCGCTGCGATTTCCGCTGCGTTTACTGCATGTCGGAGCACATGACCTTTCTGCCGAAGGCAGATTTGCTCAGCCTCGAGGAACTCGACCGGCTGTGCAGTGCATTCATCGCCAAGGGCGTGACCAAGCTGCGCCTGACCGGCGGCGAGCCGCTGGTGCGGCGCGGCATCATGACGCTGGTGTCCTCGCTATCGCGCCACCTCGCCAGCGGTGCGCTCAAGGAACTCACGCTCACCACCAATGCCTCGCAACTGGAGAAATACGCCTCCGAGCTGAAGGCGCACGGCGTCGAGCGCATCAATGTTTCGCTCGACACACTGGACGCCGACAAGTTTCGCGCCATCACACGCTGGGGCGATCTCGACAAGGTGTTAGCCGGCATCGACGCCGCGCAGGCGGCCGGATTGCATGTGAAGATCAACGCCGTGGCGCTCAAGGGCGTCAACGAGGACGAAATCGCCGGCCTGCTCGAATGGGCGAACGGCCGCGGCATGGACCTCACCGTGATCGAGGTGATGCCGCTCGGCGACGTCGGCGAAACCCGCCTGGACCAATATCTGCCCTTGTCGATGGTGCGTGCGCGTCTCGCCGATCGCTACACGCTCGAGGACATCGACTACAGCACTGGCGGACCGGCGCGCTATGTGCGCGTCAAGGAGACCGGCGGACGACTCGGCTTCATCACCCCGATGACTCATAACTTCTGCGAGTCGTGCAACCGCGTGCGCATCACCTGCACCGGGACGCTTTATATGTGCCTCGGCCAGAACGACGCCGCCGACCTGCGCACGCCGCTGCGTGCCTCGGAAAGCGACGACCTGATCCATGCCGCGATCGACGAGGCCATCACCCGCAAGCCCAAGGGGCATGATTTCGTGATCGATCGCCGCCACCAGCAGCCGGCGCTGTCGCGCCATATGAGCGTGACCGGCGGCTAGAGCATGCTCCCGAAAAAGCCGGCCCGGACTTGATCCGGAGTGGGAACCGGTTTTCGGAAAAGATCATGCTCAAATAAAGACTAAGCAGCCCGCTCCGGCGCCGTCACGAGATCGCGCAATTCCTCCGGCCGCAGCCGCGACGGCGTGAAACACACACCCAAGCTGTCGCCGCCGTTACGCACGATCGTGCCGGCAATCGCTTTCATGCCCGGGAATGTCAGCGCGATCTGATCGCCGACCGCAAGATGGTCCGCAACGTCAATGCGTACGCCGCCTTCGCTGATGTCATGGACATAAACGTCGGCGATGACGCCGGCCTGTTCCAGGCGCGCGGGCAGGTTCACTTCGTGGCGCGGGAATTCGCGCAAATCGGCCTTGACCGCCTTGCGGACGATGTCGGGGATTTCGCGGCACAACGTGTGCGACGTCGCTTGCATCTGCGCGACCACGGCGGAGACGTCCTGCGCGGTTGCGCGCGAGCGTTCCACCATGTCGGCGATCCCGACCATGCGCCCGGCGACATCGGACGCCGCGGCGCTGGTTTCGCGCGCGCTGACTGCGAAATTCTCGGTCGCGGCGCGCTGCTGCTCGATCGCCGCGGATACCAATTGGGTGACATCGGAGAGCTGATCGATGGCTTCGGCGACGCCGGACAACGACGCCACGACTTCACGCGTGGCGGATTGAATCTCGGCAACCTTGGCGCCGATCCGTTCAGTCGTTGCCCGGTTTGGGTCGCCAGCGTCTTGACCTCGGAGGCCACCACCGAAAAGCCGCGCCCGGCCTCGCCCGCGCGTGCCGCTTCGATGGTTGCATTGAGCGCCAGCAGATTGGTCTGCGCAGCGATCTGGTCGATCACTGAGACAATGTCGCCGATCTGATTGGCCGCCTTGGTGAGCGCATCGATGGTCATGCGCGAAGCATTGGCACGCGCTACCGCTTCGCGGCCGAGGCCGCTGCCGCGCCCCACCTGCTCCGAGATCTCGGCGATAGCCTGCATCAACTGGTCGGACAATTGGCCGGCAGCCTGGTTCATGGCCCGCGAGCCCTCGGCAGCGCGGGCGGTCTCGTCGAAGGCCGCCCGAACGGCCTCCAGCGCCGCCAGCATGTCCTCGGCTTTAAATTGCAGGGTCGAAGCGCCGACGACGATCGGCTGGATGCCGCCCTCGGTCGCGACCTCCACCTGGCGTGCCAGATTGGACAAATTGACGCGGCGCGACGCCTGCCAGGTGCGATCGAGATCGTTATGAACCAGCTCGCGACGCTGACGTTCAACCAGGACCTCCGCAAGTCTGTCGGTGGCAGACATCAGACGCGCGATTTCGCCCCGGCTGGGCGGCAATGGCGGGGGCGGACGCAAGTTCCGCATAGGCGATGGCGTCGATCGTATCGGCGGTCTCGGCCAGCGGGCGCGCGATTCCGCGCGCAATCGCCAGAACCGCCACCGCCACCAGGCCGATGGCGGCGAGCCCGATGACGATGCGGGCATAGACGGCATTGGCCTCGCCAAGAAACGGCAGTAGCGCTGCGGTCAAATACGGCACCGCCAACATGGCGGAGAGCGGCAACAGGGTGGCCGCTATCAGCCGCTCGGCGATCGTGAACTGCCGCATGTTCCACCTCGCGTGCCGCGCACGATGCCGGCAGGCCGGCCAGGACATGCGCGGCCAGCTCCCCTTGAGGACAGGCCGACGGCTTTTGTAGCGTCACCGTAGTTAACTGAGGGTTTAGAGTTCGTTAACCATGAGTTTCAGCCCTCCCGGCGCGCGCCGGTGACCGCTCGGCCGTGCCTGCCGGCGGCTGAACATCGGCGCCGGGGCGGATCCCCGCCCCCGATCTACTAGCAACTTCTTCATTGACGGCTCATGCCGGCATCGGATTAAGGTGGGGGGCTTGGCCTCGGCCAAGCCATGGGGACATAAAGCAAAAATAAAGAAAAGCCAGCCGGCGGTACCGCCTCGGCGCAGCAGAGGGGAGAGAGAAGCAAGTGGGCGCCCTCGACGCATTACTCAAGGCGTTGCTGCCGGTGACGCGTGTGGTCGACGCCGCCACCACCTGGATCGGCAAACGTCTGGCGTGGCTGATCCTCGCCGCCGTGGTGGTCTCGGCGCTCAACGCCACCGTGCGCAAGATTTTCGACACCTCATCGAACTCCTGGCTCGAGCTGCAATGGGTGCTGTTCAGCGTCGTGTTCCTGCTGTGCGCGCCATGGACGCTGCTCGACAACGAGCACATCCGCATCGACATCGTGAACAACATGCTGCCGAAGCGCGTACGCGACAGCATCGACGCGGTGGGGCATGCGTTTTTCCTGCTGCCGCTGGCCATCATCATGGTTATCACCGGCATTCCATTCTTCCTTCGCTCGGTCGAGATCAATGAGCAATCGGGCAATGCCGGCGGTCTGCCGCAATGGCCGGCCAAGTCGCTGGTCATGATCGGCTTCGCGATGCTGTTGATCCAAGGCGTTTCGGAACTGATCAAGCGCATCGCGGTGATGCGCGACCTCATTCCGGATCCGCATGCCGCACAGGTCCACGCCCTCGAAGCCGAGGTCGAGCATATTGTCGAAGCAATCGAGAAGCGCTGAGCGCCCGTAGCGGTCCCGGAGTTCTGAATGGAAGCCATTCTCATCCACAACATGGCGCCGATTATGTTCGGGGCCCTGGTGGTGTTCCTGCTGCTCGGCTATCCGGCCGCCTTCTCACTCGGTGCAGTCGGGCTGATCTTCGCGCTTATCGGCATCGAGTTCGGCCTGTTCGTGCCAGACTTCCTGCAAGCCCTGCCCGAGCGCGTCTACGGTGTGATGAACAACGATACGCTGCTGGCGATCCCGTTCTTCACCTTCATGGGATTGGTACTCGAACGATCCGGCATGGCGGAGGACCTGCTCGATACCATCGGGCAATTGTTCGGCACTGTGCGCGGCGGCCTTGCCTATGCGGTGATCTTTGTCGGCGCACTACTCGCCGCCACCACCGGCGTGGTCGCGGCGTCGGTGATTTCCATGGGCCTGATCTCGTTGCCGATCATGCTGCGCTACGGCTACGATCGGCGCGTGGCCTCCGGCGTCATCGCTGCCTCCGGCACGCTGGCGCAGATCATTCCGCCCTCGCTGGTGCTCATCGTCATGGCCGACCAGCTCGGCAAGTCGGTTGGCGACATGTACGAGGGCGCCTTCATTCCCGGCATCATGCTCGCCGGCCTCTACGCCGGCTACATATTCCTGGTCACGCTGCTGTTCCCGAAAGCAACACCCGGCCTTCCGTTTGAAGCCGTCGGTTTCCGCGAGGCCGACGGCAGCCGCGGTCTGATATCGCTCGCTTTGTTGGCAATCGTGAGCGGCGTGTTCGGGTGGCTCATGATGCGGCATTCCGACACGCACGGCGCCGACTTTGTCGTGCTCACCATGTTCTTTGGGATCATGTTCGCTTTCGGCATCGCGATCGTGAACTGGATCGTCGCACGCTTCACCGGCTTCCGCTTCCTGTCGCATATGGCGCAGCAGACCACCTTCGTGATGGTGCCGCCGCTGTTCCTGATCTTCCTGGTTCTTGGCACGATCTTCATCGGCGTCGCCACCCCGACCGAAGGCGGCGCCATGGGCGCCAGCGGCGCGCTGATCCTTGGCGCCCTCAAGCGCCGGCTGACCTGGGACCTGGTTCGCCAGGCCGTCGAATCCACCGCCAAGCTGTCGGCCTTCGTGCTCTTCATCCTGCTCGGCGCGCGCGTGTTCTCGCTCACTTTCTACGGCGTGAGCGGGCACATCTGGGTCGAGGACCTGCTGGTGTCGCTGCCCGGCGGGCAGTTCGGCTTCCTGATCTTCGTCAACGCCTTCGTGTTCGTGCTCGCCTTCTTCCTCGACTTCTTCGAGCTCGCCTTCATCGTCATCCCCCTGCTCGGCCCTGCCGCCCAGCATCTCGGCATCGACCTGATCTGGTTCGGCGTCATCCTCGGCGTCAACATGCAGACCTCGTTCATGCACCCGCCGTTCGGCTTCGCCCTGTTCTATCTGCGCTCGGTCGCGCCGAAAGAATCGTATGTCGACCGCCTCACCGGCAAGCGCATGGAGCCGGTCACCACTGGGCAGATCTACTGGGGCGCCATGCCGTTCGTGGTGATCCAGGTGATCATGGTGCTGCTGGTGATCCTATTTCCGGCCATGGTCATGCACTACAAGGGCGCCGCGTCGACCATCGATCCGAACAAGGTAAAGATCGAGATCCCGCAAATCGATTTGCCGCCGCTCGACTTTAATGAGCCGCCGCAATTCAAGTAGCTCTGCGTCGACTTCAATTAAAAAAAACGGCCCCGGAACCAAGGTTCCAGGGCCGTTTGCTTTGCACGCCAATCAGCCGCGCGAGTGGCAAACCATGAAGGAATCGTAGCCCAATTCCGCGACCTGGAACCCACTGGTAGTCATTGTCGGTGTAGTTGATGCTTCGCCCGCCATGGCGAACGGGACCCGCTAACTCCAGTCGCGCGGTGTTCGATTAAAGTCGAGCACGCCGCGGGCGGGTGAACCGGCCAGCAAATTCCGCAACAACGCCGACGCAACGCGAACGGGGCCGGCTCGCGCCGGCCCCGGATGCACCTTCAGCCCTTCGGGCGGGTGCGGATCATGAAGGCATCGTAGGGGTATTCGGCCACCTGCCACCACAGGTACTCTTCGTTCTTGAATGCGGTCAGGCTTTCCAACATTTTCTTGAAGTCGGGGTTGGTGGCCGCGGTCTCGGCGTTGACCTCGTTCGAGGCCTTGAGGCACGCATCCATGATCGGCTGGCTGAACGGCCGCAGCAGGGCGCCGCCGGCGATCAGGCGCTTCAAGGCCGCCGGGTTGCGGGAATCATAGCGCGCCTGCACGTCGGTGTTGGCATAGGCCGCGGCCGCCGTCATGATCGCCTGATAGCTCTTCGGCAGCTCGTTCCACTTCTGCAGGTTGAGGAAGAAGTGGAGAGCGGTCGCGCCTTCCCACCAGCCCGGGTAGTAGTAGTACTTGGCGACCTTGTAGAAGCCGAGCTTCTCGTCGTCATACGGCCCGACCCATTCGGCGGCGTCGATGACGCCCTTCTCCAACGCCGGATAGATGTCGCCGCCGGCCAGCTGCTGCGCGACCACGCCGAGCTTGCCAAGCGTCTTGCCCGCCCAGCCGCCGATGCGCATCTTGAGTCCCTTGAGATCGGCGACGGTATTAATCTCCTTGCGGAACCAGCCGCCCATCTGGGCGCCGGTGTTGCCGCCCGGCATGGCGTAGAGATTGAACTTCTTGACGAAGTCGTTGATCAGCTGGTTGCCGCCGCCGTCGTTGAACCAGGCGTTCTGCTGGCGCGCGTTGGGCCCGAACGGAGCCGAATTGCACAGGGCGAATGTCGGATCCTTGCCGATGAAGTAGTAGGCGGCGGTGTGGCACATTTCGACCGTGCCGTTGGTCGTCGCATCGACGTTTTGCAGCCCCGGAACAATCTCGCCGGGGCCGAAGACCTGGATCTGGAACTTGTTGTCGGTCGCTTCGGCGACGATCTTGGCCAGCGTGTCGCTGGAGCCGAAGGCGGTGTCGAGCGACTTGGGGAAGCTCGACGCCAAGCGCCATTTTACCTCGGGCATCGACTGCGCGATTGCCGGCATGGCGATGGTGGCGCCGGCACCGCCGGCCCCAATCGCCGTAAGAAATTGACGACGTTTCATTTCGAGCGTCTCCCTCCGGTGGTTAGCTCTTTTTTCGATTAGCTTTGGCGTTTTCCGAGCAATTTTCCGTAGAGGATGGCGCTTTGCGAGGACGAAATCCAGCCGGTTTGCCACAAAAGAAAAGGCCCCCGCCCGGTTCGGGCGGGGGCAAAATTCGTCGCGAAATGCAGGGAACGGCGGCTAGCCGCGTGAGCGCACGCGGACCATAAAGGAGTCGAAGCCCAGCTCCGCCACCTGCCACCACAGATATTCGTCGCCGCGAAAGGCGACCATGCTGTCGTAGACCTTCTTGAATTCGGCGTTCTTGGCGCTGACTTCATTGTAGGTGTCGGTGGCGGCCTTGTAACTGGCCTCCATCACCGTCTGCGGGAACGGACGCAGCTGCGCGCCGCCGGCGACCAGCCGCTTGAGCGCAGCCGGATTGCCGGCGTCGTATTTGCACAGCATCCAGTTGTGCGCCATCTCGGACGCCGATTTCACGATCGACTGATAGCTTTTCGGCAGCTCGTTCCACTTTGCGAGATTGATGAAGTTGTGCAGCATCGCGCCGCCTTCCCACCAACCCGGGTAGTAGTAGAACTTGGCGACCTTATAGAAGCCGAGCTTCTCATCGTCGTAAGGACCGACCCACTCGGCCGCATCAATCGTGCCCTTCTCCAGCGCGGGATAGATATCACCGCCAGCGACCTGCTGCGGCACGGCGCCGAGCTTAGAGAAAATCTGTCCGGCAAATCCCGCGATCCGGAATTTCAGGCCCTGGAGATCGGCAACTTCCTTGATCTCCTTGCGGAACCAGCCGCCCATCTGCGTGCCGGTATTGCCGGCCGGCAGCGCCATGAAGTTGTATTTCTTGTAGAACTCATTGGCGAGATCGATAGCGCCACCGAAATGCATCCACGATGACTGCATGCGGGCATTAAGGCCGAACGGCTGCGCCGTGAACAACGCGAAGGTCGGATCCTTGCCGACATAGTAGTAAGACGCGGTGTGCGCCATTTCGACGGTGCCGTTGCTGACCGCGTCGGCTGCCTGCAGACCGGGAACGATTTCGCCGGCGGCGAAGCCTTGAATCTGGAACTTGTTATCGGTTGCTTCGGCCACCGCCTTCGTAAACACTTCGGAAGCGCCGTAGATCGTATCCAGCGACTTCGGGAAGCTCGACGTCAGTCGCCATTTCACTTCGGGGCTTGATTGCGCAATCGCGGGCTTTGCAATCGTGGCGACTGCGAGCCCGGCGCCCGCTGCGCCAAGAAACTGTCGGCGTTTCATTCGATTCCAGCTCCAATTTCTCTTGAAAAGCTCTGTCAGGATTGACGGATCGCTTGTGGGGAACGCCAAAACCAGGTCCACGTCAATGTGACCTATGGCGTAGCCTGCGGCACGCATGCGAGCAATGCAGATATTGCATCAAGGCGGGCGCCGACCCCGTTCCCGCCAATCGAGCCCGCTCGAATTGGTGCGCCGGTAACGTCAGTGCGCTCAGCTGAGCTTTCCGGCTGCCGATTCGACCCGCGCCACGATGCCGAGGACCGCGGAGTAATCCATCACCGCCTGTTTGGGCGCGATCACGGAGGCGAAGGCCTGCTTGAGTTGCGCAAATCCGGCGCGAAGCTCGCTCAGCGCCGCTGCATTGTTGGCCGCGAGCTCAGGCGCCACGTTTTCGATCATCCGGTCCGCCTGCAAGATGAAGCCGCGCGCGGTCTGGTAGCCGATCGGACGCACGATGCGCCCCTGAGCGACCGCGTCGTCGAATTCGTCGGGAGCGGCCTTCAACGTCTCGATGGCCACCTCCACTACAAAGCGCGGCCAGTTCGGCTGCCGGGCCTTCAGGCCGGCATCGGCGGCGGCGAGCGCGTCTTCCACCTTTTTCAGCGCCTTCGGATATTGCTTGGCGTTGTGCGCCTTAACCGTGCGCGTCAGCGCCTTGAGCGCGCCGTCGAACGGCGGCGTCTTATAGGTGCGCAGCTGCTCGCGAATGATCCCGTAGATTTCCTCGGTCGGAAAACTGAAATGCGGATGCGCGGCATTCCACTGGCGCTGGCCGACCAACTCCTTGCCAGTGAGCAGATGGCCGCGAATGAGGGCGATGAAGCGGCCGAAGGCGAGGTCCTGCGGCAAGGCGGCGGGCACCTTGGGAACGGCCGGCGCGGTGAGAATCTGCCCATCCGCTTGCGCGTAAGCGCGGCCGCAACCGAACGTCGCGGCAAGAACGATAGCGCCAAGGCCGAGCCAGGTCGCGGTTCGCGCGATCATCGTTTACTCCCACCGGCGCCCACAACGCCGCGGTCGAACAATACAATCCTGCTGATAAATGCGTCCAGCGCCGCCGTTTGACTTGCACGGCGGCGCGTACCGGCGGAAGAGCCCAAGTCTAAGTCTAAGCCTCGATCACGATCTTCGGCGCGGCGCGCCCGGAATCCGCGCCGCCCCTGATCTGTTCGAGCACCTTGGCGGCGATTTCACGATAGATCTTGGCATGCGGCCCGTCCGGCTCGGTGGCGACCACCGGCAGGCCGGAATCCGATTTCTCGCGGATGGTCATGTGCAGCGGCACTTCGCCGAGGAACGGCACGCCGAGCCGTTCGGCCTCGTGCCGCGCGCCGCCGTGACTGAAAATGTCCGAGCGCGTGCCGCAGCTCGGGCACAGGAAGTAGCTCATGTTCTCGACCACGCCGAGCACCGGCACATTCACGCGCTTGAACATCGCAACGCCACGCCGCGCGTCGATCAGCGCGAGATCCTGCGGCGTCGACACGATGACCGCGCCCTTGAGCGGCACCTGCTGCGCCATGGTGAGTTGCGCGTCGCCGGTGCCGGGCGGCATGTCGACCACCATGATGTCGAGCTTGCCCCACTCTACCTCGCGCAGCATTTGCGTGATCGCCGACATCACCATCGGCCCGCGCCAGATCATCGGCGTCTCTTCGTCGATCAGAAATCCGATCGACATCACCGTGAGGCCGTAACGCTCGATCGGCTTGAGCCGGTTGCCGCCGATGGTCTGCGGCTTCTCTTTGATGGCGAGCAGCTTGGGCAGCGACGGCCCATAGATGTCGGCATCGAGCATGCCAACCTTCAGGCCGAGATCGCGTAAGCCCAGCGCGAGGTTGACTGCGGTGGTGGACTTGCCAACGCCGCCCTTGCCGGAGGCGACCGCGATCACCGCATCGACGCCGGGAATGCCGGGTTGCACCTTGTCGGCGGGATGGGCGTGCGCGTGCGCCGCACGCGGCTGGGTGGCGACGTGGGCCGGCTGTGGCCCGCGCGCCGCGGCTGAGCCGGCCGCGCGTTCGGCGGTCAAAGCCACCAAAGCGGATTGCACGCCGGGAATGGCGCGCACGGCCTCTTCCGCCGTCTTGCGCACCGGTTCCCAGGTCTTCACTGCGTCAGCATCGACCGTGAGCGAGAAGAACACCTTGCCGTCGCTGACGACGATGTCCGACAGCACGCGGGCATCCGGCAATGCCGCTCCGCCGGGCGCAGGCACCTTCGCCAAAGCCGCCAGAACCTGCTCCTTCGTCACCGCCATGATCGCTTTTCCTTAGCTTGCCAGCCGGTCCGCCGACGCCGACACCATAGGCGGCGCGACAGCGCGGTCAATGCAGTGGGCTCACAAGGGTGGTTGACGCGCCCGCCCCTGCAATGACCTATTGAGAGATAGGCATCGGTCGAGGCCGGCCAAGTCTAATAGCTAATTTCTCAAGGAGGACGACGATGGCGAAGGTGGCGTTTTTGGGCTTGGGCGTCATGGGCTACCCCATGGCCGGGCATCTCAAGAACAAGGGCGGGCACGACGTGACGGTCTATAACCGCACCGCCGCCAAGGCCGAGAAATGGGCGGCGCAATATGGCGGCAAGTCCGCCCCTAGCCCTAAGGCCGCTGCCGAAGGCCAGGATTTCGTCATGTGTTGCGTGGGCAACGACAACGACCTGCGCGAGGTCACCCTTGGGGCGAACGGCGCCTTCGCCGGCATGGGTAAGGGCAAGGTGTTCGTCGATCACACTACGGCGTCGGCCGAAATCGCGCGCGAACTTTATGCGGCGGCCAAGAAAGGCGGCTTCGATTTCGTGGACGCGCCGGTGTCGGGCGGCCAGGCCGGCGCCGAGAACGGCGCGCTCACTGTGATGTGCGGCGGCGACGCCGAGCCGTTCGGCCGCGCCGAGAAGGTGATCGCGGCTTATGCGCGCGTCTGCAATCTGATGGGCTCGCCCGGCTCCGGGCAACTCGCCAAGATGGTCAACCAGATCTGCATCGCCGGGCTGGTGCAAGGTCTCGCCGAGGGATTGCACTTCGCCAAAAAGGCCGGCCTCGACATCGAGAAGCTGATCGCCACCATCTCCAAGGGCGCGGCGCAGTCCTGGCAGATGGAGAACCGCTACAAGACCATGGCGGCGGGCAAGTTCGACTTCGGCTTTGCGGTCGATTGGATGCGCAAGGACTTGGGGATTTGCCTCGGCGAAGCGCGCAAGAGCGGCGCGAATTTGCCGGTCACCGCGCTGGTCGATCAGTTCTATTCCGAAATCCAGGCGATGGGTGGCAAGCGCTGGGACACCTCGAGCCTGATCGCGCTATTGGATCGCTAGTTACGAACATTTTCCTTCGCGCATGATCTCGTCCGAAAACCGGTTCCCACTTTTCAGGATCATGCGACGGCACTCGGGCGCGCCGACACCGCGGCGTGCCAGCGTTTCACGTGCGTCAGCCCGTCGGGCATGGCGAGCCGCGCCGGCTTCATGAAATCGACTGCGACCTGTGCGGTGATGTCGGCGACCGAGAAACGATCGCCGGCGATGAATTCGCGCTTGGCCAATTCGCCGTCGAGCAATTGCAGGAACCAGGTCACCCGCGGCTTGTTGGCCTCGGCCCAGGCCGGCACCTGCGGCACCTCCAAATCCTTCATTGCCGGGTGCAGATGGCGAAACACCGCCGCGACGTTGGAGAAGAAATTTATCTCGGCGCGCCGATTCCACATTTCCACCAGCGCGATCTCCTTCGCGCCGACGCCGAACAGCGGCGGTTCCGGCTGCAGCACCTCGAAATAGCGGCAGATGGCGATCGACTCGGTGATCACGGTGCCGTCGTCGAGCACCAGCGCCGGCATGCGCTGCAAGGGGTTGATCGCGGTGTATTCCGGCGTCTTGTGCTGCATGGCCATGATGTCGACCTGCTCGGTCGGCAGCGTGATGCCCTTTTCGGCGAGGAAAATGCGGGTCCGCCGGGGATTCGGCGCTTGTCTGCTGTCATAAAGCTTCATTTCATACTCCCAGGTCCAATTTTCCCCACCAACCCAGCCGATCATGGGCAAAAAGCCCTGTCAAAGGGCCGTACAACAATCGTTAACCAGTGTTTTTAGCCGGGTCTTAAGCTTGGTCTTAAGGATTTTGGGCGAGGTTGGCCCCTGGTTTTTATGCGTACAAGCGTCATTTCATGCCGATTCCTGGCGAACAGCCCGATCTCACTGCGCTGCCACCGGAAAGCTCGCCGGTGAAGCGCCGCCTTGCCGCGCAATATGTGCGCGAGGCGCGCGACCGGCTGACCTCGTCGAGCGGCACCCGCCCCGCCTTCGATTACGAATTGCTGCGGCAATACGCACAGAACCGGCTGTCCGCCTCGCTGGTGATGCTGCTCCTGGTCGCCACCATCGGCCTGCTGTCGAGCCTATGGACCGGCGCGGTCACCGCCGGCGCCTGGACGGCATCGGTGCTGGTCATCCACGCCGTTATCATCACCAAGTGCCGGCAATTCCTCGACCAGCCGGTGGCCGAGATTTCGGCACGCGCCTGGCGGCTGCGCTTCATCATTCTCGACCTGTTCTACGGGCTGGCCTGGATGTTCATTCTGATCCATCCGGTCGGCGCCGACGAAAGCTCAAGCACGTTCATGCTGTTCGTCATGCTGCTGGTGGTGGCAGTTTCCAGCATGCTGGCGTCGAGCCTGCCGATGGCCGTGTTCGCCGCCACCTTCCCGGTCACCGCCGCGGTTGCGCTCGACTTCGCCCTGCAAGGCACGTTTCGCGATTACATCCTCGCCATCATGGCGGTCACCGCGCAGGGCTATTTCGCCGTGCTCGCCTATCGGCTCTACTCGACCACGCTGGCGACGCTGCAAGCGCGCGCCGAAAAAGATGCGCTGATCGGCGAACTCGAACAGGCGAAAGCAATCTCCGACGAGGCGCGGCGGCGCGCCGAAGCCGCCAACATTTCCAAGTCGCGCTTCCTCGCGCAGATGAGCCATGAATTGCGCACGCCGCTCAATGCCATCCTCGGTTTCTCCGAAGTGATGAAGACCGAAGTGTTCGGCGCCCATGCGGTGCCGGCCTACAAGGAATATTCCGCCGACATCCATAATTCCGGCGTGCACCTGCTCGGCCTGATCAACGAAATTCTCGACCTGTCGCGCATCGAGGCCGGCCGCTACGAACTCAACGAGGAGTCCGTTTCACTGGTCGGCATCGTCGAGGACTGCCACCATCTGCTTAAGCTGCGCGCCACCAACCGCGGTATCACGCTGCACGATGTTTTCGAAAACGATCTGCCGCGGCTGTGGGCGGAAGAACGGGCGCTGCGCCAGATCTGCCTCAATTTGTTGTCGAACGCGATCAAGTTCACGCCGCAAGGCGGCGAGATCTGGCTGAAAGTGGGCTGGACCGCTTCCGGCGGCCAGTACATGAGCGTGAAGGATACCGGCCCCGGCATTCCGGAAGAGGAAATCCCGATCGTGCTCTCCTCCTTCGGCCAGGGCTCGAACTCGATCAAATCGGCCGAACAGGGCGCCGGCCTTGGGTTGCCGATCGCCAAAAGCCTGACCGATCTGCATGGCGGCACTTTCGTGCTCAAGTCGAAGTTGAGCATCGGCACCGAAGTGGTGGTTACCTTCCCGCCCGAACGGGTGGTGGCAGCCATGGCACCGATGGCCGAGATGGCAGAGATGACAGCGCCGCCGATCACCCCGCCGGGCGAGCCGATCCTCAGCCCGGAGGAAAGGCGCCGGCTGAGCCGTCGGCCGCTATTCCGGGCCGGCACTTGAACCCAACTGCTTGCGACAATCGCACGATTGTATTCCCGCCCGCGGTATCTATGGTCGCAGCCGATTCGGCCCCGAGACGGACAATGATCGAGAGCCCCTGCATCAAAATCTGCACGCTCGATGCCCGCTCCGGGCTGTGCCTCGGCTGCGGCCGCACCATCGACGAGATCGCGCGCTGGACCGCCATAAGCGCCGCCGAGCGTGCCCGCGTGATGAGCGAATTGCCTGCCCGCCTCGCTGCCGCAAAGCCGGCCGAATCCGTTACCGAAGCAGGATGATCCCGTGAGCCGCCGCCTGACCTGGTCATTTGTGCTCGGCGTAGCGCTGTCGCTTGCGGCGCTGATCGCCACCAACGACCAGGACGCCATCGCCAATCTGCTGCGCCACGATGTCGGCTCACTGGCGCTCAAGCTCGCGCTTTTGGTCTTTGTCGGCGGCCTGGTGCTCGTCCTTTTCCGCGAGCGGCTGTCGCAGGCGCTGGAGGCGATCCTGTTCTGGACGGTGGTCGGCCTGCTGCTGGTGGTCGGCTATACCTACCGTTTCGAGTTGCGCGACGTCGCCGACCGCGTAATCGCGGAACTGATGCCGGGCCACGTCGCCGGCCATGGCCGCGACGTGCAAGTCGTGCGTGGCAATAGCGGCGACTTCGCGGTGGTCGCGCATATCAACGGTGCACGGATTCCGATGGTGCTCGATACCGGCGCAAGCTCGGTGGTGCTCACCCAGGAAGCGGCCAAGGCCGCCGGTCTGCCGATCGAAGTGCTCAACTACACGGTCAATGTGGACACTGCCAATGGCCGCACGCGTGCCGCCCCGGTGACGCTCGATCGCCTCGCCGTCGGCGGACTGACCGAGCGCGCGGTGCCGGCGCTGGTGGTGCAGTCGGGACAGCTCAAGAACAATCTGCTCGGCATGAGCTTCCTCAACCGGCTGGCAAGCTGGGAAGTGCGCGGCGACAAGTTGCGCATGCGCGGCACTCCGTGAGCGGGCGCGCGCCCTAGATCAGGCTGATGACAAAGCGCAACGATACCAGCATAAGGAAAATGGCGAAGGCTATTTCGAGTTTTCGCCTCGGCAGCCAGTGCGCCAGCCGCACGCCATAGCTCGCGGTATAGCTCGACACCGGCGCCATCACCAGCAGGCCGATCAGCGAAACAAATCCAATCGACAATGGCGGCAGTTGCCCCATATATGGCCAGCCCGCCAGCATATAACCGATGGCGCCGGCGATCGTGATCGGCACGCCGACGCCGGCCGAGGTCGCCACCGCGTTGTGAATCGGCTTGCCGTAGAGTGTCAGCACCATGGTCGAGATCGATCCTCCGCTAACGCCCATGAGCGAAGACGCCAGCCCGACGAAAAATCCATAAACGGTCATTAACGGCCCGCGCGGCAGTTCGCTGCCGAGGCGCCAGCTTTCGCGGCCGAACAGAAGCTTGGCTGCGATGAGCGACGCGAGCACCGCGAAGGAAAGCTTGAACACCCAGCCGGGCGCGAACGCTGCGGCGACCGCGCCGACCTCGACGCCACCGATCGCCGGTAACGCCCAAATGCGCACAATTTGCGGGATGGCCGCTCCGCGCGCCTTGTGCACGCGATAAGACCGAATGGTGGTGGGGACGATGATGGCGAGAGACGTGCCGATGCAGAGCTGCATGCGGACATCGCCGGGGACATCGAGAATCCGGAACACCTCGTAAAGCACCGGAACAATGATGCCACCCCCGCCGATGCCGAAGAGGCCGGCGAGCAGGCCAGTCACCACACCGCCAGCGACAATCCAGCACGCCAGCCAGCCGAGCTCGCTGACAGGAACCCCCAGCACCATGTTGTCTCCGAAAATCCTCGCCCGGCCGACGATCAGGCGGCGATGTTCGCCAAATCCTTGGATGTGTCCAGCACCTGCGCAAGCGCGGCTGCCATGACCGACGCGCCAGCATCGGGCTTAACCGCTTCGGTCGCCAGATGGCGCCGGAAGGCGCGCGCGCCCGGCACCGCGCGGAACAGGCCCAGCACATGGCGGGTGATGGAATGCAGCCGCACGCCCTTGGCCAGTTCGCGCTCGATATAGGAAACGAGCGCCAGGCCTGCGTCCTTGGGCGAGGCAAGCGGCGCCGGCTCGCCGAACAGCAGCGCATCGACGCCCAAAAGCCGCCACGGCTCCTGATAGGCGGCCCGCCCCATCATCACGCCGTCCACATGCGCAAGCTGGGCTTGCGCCTGCTCGACGCTGGCGATGCCGCCATTGAGCACGATCTCGAGATCAGGGTGCGCCGCCTTGAGCCGGTGCACGCAGGTATAATCGAGCGGCGGCAGGTCGCGATTTTCACGCGGCGACAATCCTTTCAGCCAGGCTTTACGCGCGTGCACGATCAGAGCATCCGTGCCCGCCGCCTTGACCGCATCGGTGAAGGAAAACAGCGCCTCGTCCGGATCCTGCTCGTCGATGCCGAGGCGGCACTTCACCGTCACCGGAATTTTGACCGCGGCTTTCATAGCCGCCACGCAATCGGCGACCAGCGCCGGCTCGACCATCAGGCAGGCGCCGAAGCGGCCCTCCTGCACCCGGTCTGACGGACAGCCGACATTGAGGTTGATTTCGTCGTAGCCAAAATCCGCGCCGATGCGCGCCGATTGCGCGAGCGCCTGCGGATCGCTGCCGCCGAGCTGGAGCGCCACCGGATGCTCGAACGCATCGAAGCCGAGCAGCCGCGCGCGATCGCCGCGCAGCACCGCGCCGGTGGTCAGCATTTCCGTGTAGATCAGCGCCCGGCGCGTGAGCAGGCGATGGAAGAACCGGCAGTGCCGGTCAGTCCATTCCAACATCGGCGCAATAGAAAATTTTCTAACGATATCAGCCATTTAAGATACTATTTATGGTGTCGCCGCGCCCCGACGGACGTCCGGATTGACGTCGATTTTTGCACCTCTGGGGCGCTTCTGCTCCGCCCCTTATAGCTCCGCCCCTTATAGCCACGGTCAAGGCGGACATGCCAGAGCCGCCGCTTCGGGCCATCTACTGCCCTCAAGCCACGTCCGTGCAGAGTCCATTCGTCCCCCAACAACAAACATACGTCGAGTGAGTTTTCACGGTGCCAAGAGCCGCCATTCGTCACGATGCAACGCGGCTGCCGTCTGGGCGACCTGCCAAATGAACGGCACAGCATTGACCGCAAGACAGGTTTTCGCCGGCTCGCTTTCCGGCCATCCTGCAATTGGCTATTATTTCGCTGAAAGCCGGCGACGAGCCGGTGGTCGATATAAGATCAAAACGAGGGGGAGGACGATCATGCTATTCCACCATTGTGCCGTTTGTGACACCGGTAATGCGTCCAGGCGCCAATTCCTAGCGGGGCTCGGCGCCGTTGGCGCAGCGACCATGCTGCCGACATCCGCCGTGCTCAGTCAGGCCGCCCCGAAGCTGATCGACACGCACCATCACTTCTATCCGCCTTCCTACCTGCAAATGTCGAAGGAATGGGAGGGTAACCGCAAAATTCCGCCTTATGCCGGCGTGTTCGACTGGACGCCAGCCAGATCTATCGAGCTGATGGATAAAAACGGAATCAAGACCGCCGTGGTGTCGCTCGCCTCTACTCCGGGCCTTTGGTTCGATGCCGGCGCCGAGGCCGCAGGCAAAACGGCGAGAATTTGCCAGGATTTTGCAGCCGAAATGCATCGGGACTACCCGAGGCGCTTCGGCATATTCGCACCGCTGTCGATGATGAATATCGGCGTCACGCTCAAGGAAATCGAATATGTGTTCGATGTCCTCAAGGCGGACGGCATCAATCTGCAGACCAACTACGGCGACAAATGGCTGGGCGATCCGCTCTACAAGCCCGTGCTCGAGGAGCTCAACCGCCGCAAGGCCGTCGTCTACGTCCATCCGCTGGTCGCGGCCTGCTGCGGCCAGCTGAGCGTTGGCACCTTCCCAGCGGTGATCGAGGTACCGCACGACACCACCCGCACCGTCACCAGTCTGCTGCTGAGCGGTTCATTCGCGCGCTACCGCGACATCAAGTGGCTGTTCTCGCACGCCGGCGGCACGATCCCGATGCTGGCGGGCCGCATCGACGCATTCTATGGCCATCGGCCCAATCTCAAGGAGTTCGCGCAGGACGGCATCATGGGCGAACTCAAACGCCTTTACTATGACACCGCGAACGCGACATCCGCACCGGCCATGGCTGCGTTGCTCAAGCTCGTGCCGGCATCGCAGATCACCTATGGCACGGACTATCCGTATTTTCCGCTCGACCAAAACATAAATCTGCAGCAGTTGGGGCTCTCAGCCGCCGATATGCAGGCGATCGAGAGCGGCAACGCGACGAGGCTCATTCCGCGGCTGAAGGCCGCTTGATCCGATTGTCCTTCGACGACGGCGATGTGAAAGCGGGCGTTAAGCCGCCGTTAAACGCGGCACATGGCGCAGCTTCCGGCGCGCCAAAGACTATAAATATTGATCTTGGCGCAAGGAGTTAGACGCAACTTTTCTACTCAACGAAACCGCGAATTGTTTCTGCGAAGCAGGGAATTCTGGCGCCGGCACAAGGAATTTCACCTGCCGAAGCTGAAATCATCGTGCCGTCGCGGAAACCGACATATCGCGTTTCGCATAAGGCCCAATCGATGACGTTGAAGAACGCATCAAGATAATCCTGACGGTTGGGGCCGTATTTCGGCTCAAGGGCGTGATCCCAAAGATCGCAAATCAATACGCCCGGCTTCCCGAGAGGAAGAACACTGTCGTTGAATGCCAGAGTTTGTAGGTCATGGCGATGGCCTGTCTTGCTGAACATTCTCGAAAGCCCGTCCGGGAGCGATCAGCACTTTTCCAAGCGGCCGCTCGTGTTCGACGTAATCCTGGGCCTCGCCCGCTCGCTCCAGCGGATAGACGCGATCGATGGTGGCCCTGATGCAACCTCGCGCGCCCGCGGCAAGAGCCCGATCGAGGTCACTCACGTTCACTCCTGCCGCTCCGATAATTTGACGGCGCCCGACATATAGCCATTTTAGATCGAGCTGGACATTGCCGCCGCCGTGGGCGCCGCAACTCACCAGCCGGCCCGCCTGCGCGACACACCGTAACGCGAGCGGCCAAAGACTGGGGTCGCCGCTGCTCTCAAACACCAGGTCGGCACCGCGTCCGTTCGTTAGCTCCATGACCTGTGCCACAAGATCGCCAGTGCGGTAGTTGACCGTTGCGTCGGCGCCAAGATGACGGGCGAACGCTGCACGACTGTCGGCACCGGCAACGGCCACGACTGTCGCTCCCGACAATTTTGCGACCTGCACGGCGAAGGCGCCGAGCGCGCCAGAAGCACCGAAGATGACGGCGGTTTCTCCGGCGCGTAGCCTTCCGCGATCGATCAGAAAATTGTAAGCGGCCGCGCCATGACGAGCGATCACGGTGGCATTTTCGAAGCTGAGAGCCTCCGGGATCAGCGCGATATTGCTCGCCGGGACCGCAGCATATTCCGCATAGCCGCCCCAGCGATGAACACCGATGGTGCGGCTAGATCCAAAGCTTGCCGCAGCGCCGCACCGACATTCGTGACATTGGCCGCAGGCAATCGTCGACATGACGGCGACGCGATCACCAACCTTGAATGTCGTCACGCCCTCGCCAATTGCGGAAACCATGCCGGACGGATCGGCGCCAGGCACAAGCGGCAGCACGGCGCCACGCGAATACGTGCCTTTCCGCACCGATAAATCAAAGCTGCGATTGATCGATACGGTTGCGACCTTCAGCACGATTTCGCCGAACGCGGCGCCGGATCGGGGACGTTCTCGAGCAAAAGTTGCTCCGAACCTCCAAACGCACGCAGCACCACAGCCTTCATTCGCGATCTCCGTTCCGCTTGCGCATCAACCTCAGCCTACGAATGCGACAAATCATTTGCATTGACAAGTGAACTCGCGAGCGCCAGCCTTCTTTCAATTTTTTCACTTCGCAATAACGAAAACAATGACTGCGCAACGCAGCTCAACGGAGGAAGTGCCATGGCATGGTTGCGCACGACTTGTGCGGCGGTTACCTGGCCCCTTGCCGCGCGTGCGCCGCGCTTCTGTCGGAGCGACGCAGGGAGGGTGCAATGAAGAAATGGCAATATTCGCTGGCGGCGGCCCTTTGGCTGAGCGCGGCATCCGCTGTCGCTTATGGCGAGAGCTATCCCAACAAGCCAGTCACGCTGGTGGCGACGGCAGCGCCGGGCGGCGTGGTCGATATTCTTGCGAGGCAGCTCGGACAGCGACTGGGCAAGATTTGGGGCCAGCAGGTCGTCGTCGAAAACAAGCCTGGCGCTTCGAATCAAATCGGTGCGGCGTTCGTCGCAAACTCGGCGCCTGACGGCTACACGTTGCTGGTCAGCCCCGAAGCGACATTTGTCGTCAATCCATGGCTCTATAAAAACCTTCCGTACGACCCGGTGAAGGATTTTGTGCCGGTCACAGGCCTGATCAGCATCAGCCAGTCGTTAATAACAAACCCGTCCGTGCCGGCGCGAGACATGAAGGAGCTGATCGAGTTCGCAAAGAAAAAGCCGGGCGAGCTCAACTATGGAACCTTTGGCGTTGGTTCGACTGGCCACCTGAACATGGAAATGCTGCAGATCGCGACCGGAATGAAGCTGGTTGCCGTCCATTACAAGGGAGCCACGCCCGCGCTCACCGATGTGATTGCCGGGCACATTCAGATGATGTTCATCAGCACGAGCTCCGCAATTCAGCCCTCGCAAGCAGGAAGGGTGAAGTTGCTCGCTGTCGGAAGCAGTAAACGACTCGCGCGATTTCCCGACATACCGACCGCAGCCGAGGCTGGGCTCCCAGGCTTCGAGGCCGTGTCCTGGTTCGGGCTGTTTGCGCCGCGCGAGACGCCGCGCGACATCGTCGCCCAGGTCAATGCCGACGTGCGGCGGGTGTTCGAGGACGCGGAATTTCGAGAGAAATTCCTCGCTGCCAACATGTTTGAGTCAATCACCAGCTCGCCCGAGCAGTTCTCTGCCTTCATCAAGACGGACGCGCAGAAGTGGCGCAACGTTATCAACACCGCCAAGGTGAGGCCGGACTGAACGATTGGAGTCCGTCCTCAGCACAGAGCAACAGGCCAGACCGCTGCGCATTGGCCTATTTTCGTTCCGATCAAGAGAGACAATGCCATGACGACATCGAAAAAAGACATCCCTGATGATCTCGCCCGTTTCCGCGACACTTATGTGGAGCTGTTCGGAATGCTACCGCCGCTGCCCACCGCGCGGTTTGAGTTTTCGAGCGAGATCAATCCGGAATTTCTCAGGCTGTCCGAGCGACTGCGCGCGCACGCCTTCTATTCCGACGTGATCGACATCAAGACGACGCATCTTATTCTATTCGGCATGCTTCTCGTCGAACATAATGCGGCAGCACAGATGCACGCGTTGGCGGCCCGTCGCGCCGGAGCCACCTGGCAAGAGTTGCACAAGGTCGTAGAGCTCGCAGCGGCGACCAAGTCGCTCGGTCCGGCCAACCAGGGCAGTTCAATGCTTAAGTCACTGCGCGACAAGGAACAGCAAAGTTAGAGCATTTCCTTTATAAGTTGACTGGGCCTGTCATAAATCAAGTCTGTAGAATGGCAGCGACGAGCCTAGACGCGGCAGCCCTTTTGCGAGGCCTTGCTGTTATCTGACGCTTTTGCACCAGCGCGCTCACCGAGCCAGCTTGGTTTCTTGAACTCGTCTCCCCGAGCAGAACCCAGCGTGCAGATATTCCGCACTGGGCTCCCCGGCTTTACAATTCGTTCGCAATCGAATTAAATATTTTCTTACCCTTTGACCGGGTCATGTCGCCTGCCGTTTGAACTGCGGCAGCGGCGGAACGGAGGAGCCGTTTCCTATGTCTGGAAAAACTAAACGCGTCTGCGTCGATGTCGGCGGCACTTTCACCGACTGCCTGGTCATGGATGAGACCGGCCTGCTGCAGAAGTTCAAGTCCTCGACCACGCCGAGTGATCCCTCCAAGGGCTTCATGGACGCGATGAAAAAAGCGGCGCGTCATTACGGCGTCAGCGTCAACGACTTCCTCAGCCAGATCGAAGTCCTGGTGCACGGCACCACACTTGCCACCAACATCCTGCTGACCGGGCGGGGTGCCAAGGCCGGCATGCTGACCACAAAGAATTTCCGCGATATCATCGAACTGCGGCGCGCAATGAAGCCGCAGGATGTGTCGCTCTACAATCTGTTCATCCCGCCGGCGCGTCCGCTGATCCCGCGTTCGGAGCGCATCGGCGTCGAGGAGCGCACACTCTATAGCGGCGAGGTTATGACCCCGCTCAACGAGCAGGAGACTGCCGACGCGGTGCGCCAACTCAAAGCGCAAGGTGTCGAGTCTATCGCGGTGTGTTTCTTGCATTCTTATGCCAATACCACCAACGAGCGCCGCGCCGCCGAAATCTGCGGCGAAATCGCGCCGGACATCTTCGTCACCACTTCGCACGAGACGCTGCCAGTGTGGCGCGAGTTCGAACGTTTCAACACGACCGCGGTCGGCGCCTATGTCGGCCCCGCGGTGGGCCGCTACCTAACCTCGCTCGAGCGCGTACTCAAGGAATCCGGTTTCAGCGGTACGTTTCTCATGATGCTGGCCAATGGTCTGGTGCAAAACATTTCGGAATGCGTGCGCCGCCCGGTCTTTCTGCTGCATTCCGGCCCGGCCGCGGCCCCCTCCGGCGCAGTCTATCTCGGGCGCCATCTCGGCGATGATAATCTGTTGTCGGTCGACATGGGTGGCACCAGCTTCGATGTCTGCATGATCAACAAGGGGGAAATCCTCACCACGACCGAGCATTGGGAAAGCGATCAGCGGGTTGCCATCAAGATGGTCGATATTTCGAGCATCGGTGCCGGCGGCGGGTCGATTGCCAAAATCGACTCGCTCGGCCTGTTGCGGGTGGGCCCGGAGAGCGCCGGCGCCGATCCCGGACCGGCCTGTTACGGTCGCGGCGAAGATGCCACCGTCACCGATGCCAACTTGGTGCTCGGCTACATCCCGGCCGACTATTTCCTCGGCGGCGAGATGACCCTTGACGCCAAGGCGTCGCGGCGCGCGATGAAGCCGCTCGCCGACCGCCTGCACGTGAGCGAGGTGGAGGCGGCCGAGTCCATTTTCCGCACCGTCAATGCCAACATGGCCACCAAGATCACCGAGGTCTCGACCAAGCGCGGTTACGACGTGCGCGACTGCGTGATGATCGCGGGCGGCGGCGGCGGCCCAATCCATGCCGGCTTCATCGCCGACAGCCTAGGCATCCGCAAGGTGGTGATTCCACCGGTGGCGGCGCTGTACAGCGCCTTCGGCATGTTCGCCATGGACATCGGCCAGGACTACGCGCGCTCTTTTGTCGGCCGCGCCAACAACATCGACCTCGCCGCGTTCAACCGCGTGTTCGAGGAGATGGAAGCGGAGGCGCTGGCATCGTTCCGCGGTCACGGCGTCGACGCCAAGGACGTCGTGCTCAAGCGCACCGCCGACCTGCGTTATGCCGGCCAGTTCCACGAGGTCGAAGCCGACATCGCCAACGGCAAGCTCATCCAGCGCGACATCGACGCCGCCGTCGCTTATTTCAGCCGCAAGCACGAGGAGATGTACACCTTCTCGATGGCGTGGAAGGCAGTCGAGATTCTCACCCTGCGCCTGAAGGCGACCACGCCGAAGGCGCCATTCGCCCTGCCGGAAGTGGGCGCCGGTGACAAGGACCCGAAGTCCGCACTCAAGCGCCGGCGTACCTGTCGCTTCGGCGGACGCGACGTCGACACGCCAATCTACGATGGCGAAAAAATCCTCGCCCGCAACGTGATCCCCGGTCCGGCGATCATCGAGGAGACCACCACAACCGTCGTCATCCCCGAGGCCTATGTCTGCTCGGTGGACAAGTACAAGAACTACGTGCTCACGCGGCGCCAGGGCTAGGGGGGACAGGCCATGAACAAGCCCAACATCGACGCAACCACGGTCGCCACCGTCTGGCATTCGATGCAGACGATCTGCAGGGAGATGCGCCACATCGTCAAACGCACGGCGCAAAACTACCTGCTCGGCCAGTTGCAGGACCTGTCCGTCGGCATCTGGGGCGCGGATGGCTCCACCATCGCCGTTCCAGCCGGCCTGCCGGTGCAATTCCTCGGCACGACGTTCGCCGTCCAGGATCTGGTTCGCGACTTCGCCGGCAACATCAACCCCGGCGACGTCTTCCTGACCAACGATCCCTATCACGGCGGCCACAATTGCCATCTTCCGGACTGGGGCTATATCCGCCCGATCTTTTATCACGGCGAGCTGTTGTTCTTCACCCTGTGCCGCGGCCACCAGATGGATACCGGCGGCTCGTTCCCGGGCGGCTACTTCCCCAACGGCTATGACATCCATGCCGAGGGGCTCATCATCCCGCCGATCAAAGTGTTCGATCGTGGGCGCGAGCGCACCGACGTCGTCAATCTGATCCTCAACAACGTGCGCTTCCCCGACGGGGTACGCATCGATTTGCACGCCATGATCGGCTCCACCACCATGTGCGAGAAGCGCATGATCGCGCTACTCGACACCTACGGCAAGGAAACCGTGCTGGCCTGCGTCAAGGAGATGCTGGAACGTACCGAGCGGGCGGTGCGTGAGGAGATCCGCAAGATTCCCGACGGCGTCTATACCGGTGCCGCCGCCACCGACGACGATGGCACCGTGCTCGACGAGCAGGTCTGGGTGCGCGCGTGCGTCACCGTTCAGGGCGACGAGATGACCATCGACCTGTCGGAGAGCGACGCCCAGCGCCGCGGTTTCGTCAACAGCGTCTACGCCGCCACCTACGGCAACACGATCGCCGCCGCGATCCTATGTTTCGACCCAGCCCTGGCCGACTACCACAACCAGGGAACGATGGCGTCGATCAAAGTCATTGCACCGCTCGGCTCAGTGGTGAATTGCCAATACCCCGCGACGGTCGGCGCCTCGCCAGTCAATGTCGGCACGCAAGTGATGGAGGCGGTGCTCGAGGCGCTGTCGAAGGCGGTGCCGCATCGCTCCGTCGCCGCCTGGGCCAAGCATCGCGGCGACTACGTCTTCGCCGTCGATCCGCGCACCAGTGAGCGCTATGTGCGCACCAGCTTCGATTACGACGGCAGCGGCGGGGCGGTGTGGGGCTTTGACGGCTACCAGGGCCTGAGCTCGATGACCGCGTTGGGCGCCGCCAACCGCGGCAATGTCGAGGAGACGGAAGTACGCATACCGTGGCGCATGCTGCGCTACGAGTTCGTGCCCGATCTGACTGGCGAGGGCCGCTGGCGCGGTGGTCCGGGTCTTCGCTGGGAAGCGGTCAACGAGGGCTCGGCCGGCCAAATGGCGACCGGCAGCTCCGATGGTGACGTGGTGCAGGGCTTCGGCGCCGTCGGCGGGCATCCATCACCGATCTGTCGCACCTATTTGCGCCGCAATGGTGAGGACATCCGCGTCAAGCCACATCGGCTGGTGGATGTGAAGGAAGGCGATATCCTGATCAAGCACTCCAGCGGCGGCGGCGGTGTCGGCGATCCGGCCGAGCGCGATCCGGAGATGGTGCGCGAGGATGTCCGGAACCAACTCGTGTCGCTGCAGGCCGCGCGCGACATCTATAAGATCGTCATCGATCCGGCGACTTTTAAAATCGATCAGGCGGCAACGAAAAAACTACGGGGATAATCTTTGCGATGAACGGCAGGGAAGTAAATCAGCGCGTTCAGCGAAAATTTGATCGGAACGATTGATCGTACTGCAATACGCGGCAGTTTTGTTCGGCTCGACACGCTTTGGGAGGTTAATTGTATGATAAACGCGACGTTAACGAGCGAACGACGCGACCAGTAAGCGAATGACCATGATCGAAAAGCGGAATTAATGGCTAGAACAACAAAAGCGTCAACGAAAAGGCCTGCCGCCAAGCGGTCGAACGGCGTCCGCCTCGATCATTACACTTCCACGCGTGAAAGCGTCGGATTCGTCGTCCGCGAGGTCTGGCGTTTGTTTGCCCGTTGCCTGCAGCCGCGTATCGCCCGCGAAGGCGTTTCCATCGGCATGTGGTTCGTGCTGCGCATGCTTTGGGATGAAGATGGCATGACACAACGCGAACTTGGCGAACGCGTCGGAATTAATGGCCCGACCATGGTGACGGCGCTCAACTCGATGGAGCGCGCCGGCCTGGTCAAGCGCGTTAAAAATCGGGCCGATCGCCGCAAGATCAATGTTTTTTTGACCAAGCGCGGGCGAAAATTGAAAAGCATACTTTGGCCGATGGCGGCCGAAGTCCTTGCTCTCGGCTTGTCCGGATTGAACCGCAGCCAAGTCCAATCGCTCAACAAAATGCTCGCACAAGTTCGCCTAAATTTGGAGCGCGACCATTTCGAATGATCCGGTTTGACCGAAAGGCGTGGGTTCATCGTCATACCTGATGCCGGCTGGAAGAGATCGCATGTCGGCTCAGCGTTATGCCAAGTGAGGACGGCCAATCGTGGCTAAATCATTGCAAATGGCGACCGCATCGTCCGCCCAGCCGCTTCCGTCGGCCGAAGAGGCCTTGCGGTTGCTCCGCTGCATGCAATTGATCCGCACCTTTGAAGAGCGAGTGCGCAATCTCTATTCCGGTGGCGCCATCCCCGGCCTGGTACACCTCTGCGCTGGGCAGGAGGCGGTGGCGGTTGGCGTGTGTTGCCTGCTGGGCGCCGATGACATAATAGCCAGCAACCACCGCGGGCATGGCCATTGTCTGGCCAAGGGCGCCGACGTCGCCCGATTGATGGCCGAGGTGATGGGGCGCCGCACCGGCTACGGCCTCGGCCGCAGCGGCACGCTGCACATCTTCGATGCGGCCAACGGCAATCTCGGTACCACCGGGATCGTCGGTGGCGGTATTCCGCTTGCCGCCGGCGCTGCGCTGAGCGCCAAGCGGCGCGGCCGCGGTCAGGTGGCGGTCACCTTCTTCGGTGACGGCGCGCTCAATCAGGGCCTGCTGTTCGAGGTCATGAACATGGCGGCGATCTGGCGGCTGCCGGTGCTGTTCGTGTGCGAGAATAACGGTTTTGGCGAATTCACCGCCATCGAGGATGTCACCGCCGGACCCGATCCGATCGCGCGCGGCCTCGTCTTCGGTATCCCGTCGGAAACCGTCGATGGCATGGACGTGCTCGCGGTCCGCACCGCGACACAGCGCGCGCTCGAACGCGCCCGCGGCGGCGGCGGGCCAAGCTTTCTGGTCTGCAATACCTACCGCTACGGTGGCCATCACGTCGGCGACAAGCAGGACTACAAGGATGATGCAGACGCCAAAGCCTGGCGACTGAAGGACCCGATCGAACGGCTCGGCCGATGGCTGCAGGATTCCAGCATGGCGACAGCGATAACGATCGCCGCGCTCAAACACGATGTCGACGAAGAGGTGAACGCCGCCATCGATCTGGCCAAGGCGGCCCCCTTCCCTGCTGCGGATGATCTTGGGACCCACCTGCATGCCTAGCCCGCGCACTGCCACCTATCGCGCCGCGGTGCTGGAAGCACTGTTCGGCGAAATGCGCCTCGATGACTCGGTCATCCTGATGGGTGAGGACGTTGGCGTCGCCGGCGGCGTGTTCAAGCAGACCGAAGGGCTGTTCGCGCAGTTCGGCGGCGAGCGCGTGATCGATACTCCGATCTCGGAAGCCGGGGCATTCGGCATCGCGGTCGGCGCCGCCATGACCGGGCAACGGCCGGTCTTCGAGGTGATGTTCGGCGATTTCATCACGCTGATCATGGACCAACTGGTCAATCAGGCGGCGAAGATCAATTACATGTCTGCCGGCCAATTCAGCGTCCCGCTGGTCGTGCGGACCGCGGTCGGTATTGGTGGCAATCTCGGACCGCAGCACTCGCAGAGCCTGCACGCCTGGCCGGCCCATATTCCGGGCTTGAAAGTGGTGATGCCCTCGACCCCGGCCGATGCCAAGGGACTGATGGCCGCCGCCATCCGCGACGATGGTCCGGTGGTCTTTTTCGAGGATCGCATGCTCTATAACGTGCGCGACGCGGTGCCCGACGGCGATTACGTCGTGCCGATCGGGAGCGCCGACATCAAGCGGACGGGCCGAGACGTGACCATCATTGCGACCGGTCGCATGGTGCATGTGGCGTTGGCCGCCGCCGAACTGTTGGCGAAAGAAGATATCTCGGCCGAGGTGATCGATCCGCGCAGCCTGGTGCCGCTCGACGTCGATACCTTGGTGGCATCAGTGAAGAAGACCTCGCGTGCGGTCGTGGTGGACAGTGGCTACCGGCAATACGGCGTCACCGGGGAGATCGCCGCAACTGTCGCCGAGCACGCCTTCGATTGGCTTGATGCGCCGGTAATCCGCATCAGCGGCGCCGATGTTCCAATTCCGTTCAGCAAATCGCTGGAGCCGTTGGTGCTCCCCGACGCCCAGCGGTTGGCGCGCGACGCTGCCGCGCTGGTGCGCGGCCAACGATGAGGTTCCTGGAAGGAGATAATCAATGACAACCACAGCCCTCGATCGCCGGACCAGCCTGTCGATCTTCGAACGCATGCTGATGATGCGCCATTTCGAAGAGGCCGTGATTCATCTCTATAAGCAGGGTCGGTTCGTCAGCCATTACCATATCTATATCGGCCAGGAAGCGACCGGCGGCGCCGTGCTGGAAGCGCTGGGTGAAGAGGACTTGATTTGCACCACCCACCGCAATCACGGCCACATCATCGGACGTGGCTGCGATCCAAACCGGGCGATGGCCGAAATCCTCGGTCGCGCGACCGGATTCAATGGCGGCCGCGGCGGCACGCTGCACATTACCGATCCTAGCCGCGGGTTCCTGTCCACCTCGGCCATCGTCGGCGGCTGCGCCGGCTTGGCGACCGGTGCGGGTTACGGAATCAAAATCAAGCACGAGCCGCATGTTGCCGTCGGTTTTTTCGGCGATGGCTCGCTCGAAGAGGGGTTGGTCATCGAGTGCTTCAACATCGCAGCGCTGTGGAAGCTGCCGGTCGTCTATGTCTGCGAGAACAACTCGCCCGGCGCCATGGGCCCGCTGCAGGGCGGCTACCCTACCGCGACTACCGCCACCGACAGCTTCACCCGCCTGCCCGCCGCCTACGGCATTCATTGCTTGAAGGTTGACGGCACCGACATCAGCGCCGTGCACGCGGCCGCAATCGAAGCAGTCCAGCGCTGCCGCGGCGGCAACGGCCCGGTTTTCATCGAGGCCTTCACAACCCGTTGGCCGGGCAGCAGTCCGTTGTGGCCAGAGCTTGCGACCGTCACCGACCTCAACGAGGCCTGGGACCCCGCGCGCATCGCCGGACCGAATGCCGACTGGTTGCGGCACCATGACCCGTTGCTGCGCGCGGCGCGCGAGCTGGTCGCCGCCGGTTACGCCTCGCACGACGAACTGATGGCCCGCGACAAGGATGCGCGAACCCGCATCGCGGCAGCGGCGAATTTCGCCATCGAGAGCCCAATGCCCGCGCCGGCTACCGTCAGCGACCATGTGTTCGCCTGAGCAAGGAGCGACCGATGAGAAAGATCAGCTACGCCGGAGCCATCGCCGAAGCCCTGCGCATCAGCCTGGCTGAGGACCCCCGCGTTAGTCTGGTGGGAAGCTACGTTCTCGGGCTTGGCCCCAAGCGTGTGCTGATGGACCCGATCCGCGCCGAGTTTCCCGACCGCATCTTTGATCCGCCGATATCGGAGGCGGCGATCGTCAGCATCGGCGCGGGCGCAGCAATGGCCGGCGCGCGGCCGTTCGTCGATATCGGCACCGGGAGCTTCACCTATGTCGGCTGGTCGCCACTGGTCAACGAAGCGGCGGTCGCCTGCCACATGTCTGGCGGCACGCTACGCGTACCGGTCGTCTACCACATTCTGCATGGATTGCGTGGCGGCGGCGCCGCCCAGCACAGCCACAGTCCGCAGGCGATGTTGTGGAATGCCGCCGGTATCGAAATCGTGCTACCGTCCAGCCCCTACGACGTCAAAGGGCTGATGCGCAGCGCTATCAAGAGCGACAATCCTACCATGTTCGTCAACCATGCCCGACTGATGGACATCGAGGGTGACGTGCCGGAGGAGGATTACACGATCCCCTTCGGCCGCGCCGACATAAAGCGACCGGGCCGAGACGTCACCGTGATCGCTACCTCCTATGTCGTGCACGCCGCGCTGGCGGCGGCCGAGACGCTCGCGGGCGAAGGCATCGATGTCGAGGTGTTGGATCCGCGCACGCTGGTTCCGCTCGATCAGGATATGATTCTGGAATCCGTCGGCCGCACTGGAAGGCTGGTAGTGGTCGACGAGACCAATCTGAACTGCGGTATTGCTTCCGGATTGTCCGCCATCGTGGCCGAGCACGGCTTCAAGTCCCTGCGCGCGCCGATCATCCGTGTCGCCCGGCCCAATATTCCGACTCCATTTAGCCAACCCCTCGAACTGGCTATAACGCCCACCGCCGACAAGATCTGCGACGCGGTGCGCCGCGTCGTAGCTTGGACCTGATCCAATGAAAGCCGTCCGCCTATTTGAATTCGGTGCGCCGGACAAGCTCATTTACGGCGATTACCCCGAACCCGACGTCGGCCTCGACGATGTTCTGGTGAAAGTGATCGCAACATCGGTGTCGCGCTGGGATATCAAATACCGCACTGGCGAGGTTCATGAATTCTACGGCAAGGCCACCGGACACCATGGCGGCATCCACGGCCGCCGGGCCTTCCCCATGCCGATGCAATTGGGACGCGACGTCGCCGGCGAGGTCGTGGCGGTCGGTTCGAATGTGGGCAGCCTCAAGCCGGGCGACCGCGTCGTCGGTCTCGTGCATCCGGAAAATCC
Organism: Pseudolabrys sp.; assembly: GCA_036512915.1. GTDB lineage: Bacteria > Pseudomonadota > Alphaproteobacteria > Rhizobiales > Xanthobacteraceae > Pseudolabrys. The sequence goes on from DATBZY010000325.1 coordinate 30,826, forward strand.
GGCATCGGTGAACACAATGCGGGGCCTCGGCAATTTGTCGACCGGTGTCGATCTTCCGGGTCACACCATGTTCGGCGGCTATGCGCAATATGTCGTACGGCCGCAGAGCTACTGGATCAAGATCACCCCGGCGTTGAATTTCGACCAGGCGGCCGCCGCCATGTGGGCGTGTTCGACCGCGCATCACATCGTCGCCGGCCGTCTGCGTGTGCACATGAACGACAATGTTCTGATTACCGGCGCTTCCGGCGGCATGGGCACCGCCACGCTTCAGCTGGTGAAGCTCGCCGGCGGCAGGCCGATCGCCACGACGCGCAGCGCCGCGAAGGCGGAAGCCTTGCAACGCGCGGGCGCGGAATGTGTGGTCGATACCAGCGCACCCAACGTATTGTCGGCAATTCGCGAGTTCACCCGTGGTGAAGGCGTCGATGGCGCAGTCGAGTATACCGGTGCAACGGCGTTGATGCGCTTATGCATCGACGCGATGCGTTTCGGCGGCACCTTCTGCCCGGTCGGCGGTGAAATGACTGAGGTTCCGCTGCGAGTGATCGATTTGATCAGCCGCGAAATCAACGTACATGGCGTGCGCGCCTCGACGCGAAACGATCAGCGAATTGTTGTCGAACTCCTCGAACAGGGCCGAATCACAATGCCGATCCATGTGGTGCTGCCGCTGTCGCAGGTCGGCGAAGCTCATCGCCTGCTGGAAAGCAGCGCGAATCTGGTGGGACGTATCGTTTTGCATCCATGGGACAACTGAACTGCCGTGAACTTTTCGTACCAACCAAAGCGTCACCTGGGAGGAGAAAATGTACAGATTCAAATGGTTGCATAATTTAGCGCGCTTGAACTCCGCCATCCTACCGACCTTGGCACTCGTATTGTGCTGGGCCCTAATAAATCCAGCCTGGGCGGCGGATCCGATCAAGATCGGCTTCAGCATGAGCCTCACCGGAGGGGGCGGGCCCGCCGGCAAGCAGGTGATCGTCGCGCTGGAAATCTGGCGCGATGACGTCAATGCCAAGGGTGGATTGTTGGGGCGCCCGGTTGAACTCGTCTATTACGACGACCAGACGGCGCCCGCCAATGTGCCGGCGATCTATACGAAGTTGATCGATGTCGACAAGGTCGATCTGCTGCTCGGCCCCTATGCGACCAACATGATCGCCGCGGCGATCCCAGTTATCGCCCAGCGCAAACTCACGACCATTGGGATGCTTGGTCTGGCGGCGAACAGTCAGTTTCACTACAAAGGCTACTTTTCGATGCTCACCTATGGCGAGAATCCCGCGCGCGAATTCTCGCGCGGGTTCTTCGAGATCGCCAAGGCGCAAAGCCCGCGGCCGCAGACGGTCGCTATCGTCGGAGTCGATGCTGAATTCGGCAAAACGTCGACCGACGGCGCCCGCGAGAACGCCTTGGCAGGCGGCTTCAAGATCGTCTACGATAATCGTTATCCGCCCAACATGACCGATCTGGCGCCGATTGTTCGCGCCATCAAGGCGACTAATCCCGATATCGTTTTTGCGGCTGCTTATCCACCGGACACCGTAGCATTCGTCCGTGCCGCCAACGAGGCAGGCCTTACTCCGAGCATGATGGGCGGGACCTTTATTGGCATGTTGGCGATGCCGTTGAAGATCATGATGGGCCCGCTGATGAACGGCTACCTCAACAATGCCGAAGTCTTCATGCCGGTGCCCACCCTGTACTTCTCCGGCACGAAGGACGTGCTCGACAAGTATCGGGAGCGGGCCAAAGGACAGGGAATCGATCCGTTCGGGTTTAATTTTGCTCCCTATGGCTTTGCGGCGGGACAAGTGCTGGCCAGCGCGGTGACCGCAACAAAGAGTCTCGATCACGCCAAGCTCGCCGACTACATGCACAGTCATAGTTTTTCCACGGTCGTCGGCGAGATCGCGTTCGGGCCGGACGGCGAGTGGGTCAAGCCGCGCTCGATTGTCAGCCAGTGGCAAAACCTGACCGGCAACGACGTCGGCCAACTGATCGATCCGAAAAAGTGGGTGGTCGTATGGCCGCCGGAGCACAAGACGGGGGACTTCATTTACCCCTATAGCGCGACAAAGAAATAGGCCGCGTCCGGGCTCGCGCACATGGCGCGGGCCCGTTCGGTAAGATGATTCTAGCATTCGCTAAAGTGCGCCCGATGCGGGCGGCGCGATGGTGATGTTTGACGCAATCGCCAACGGGTGTGGACTGCGCAGAACACGCAGACACTGAACCGGGTTGTTCGACGTACGCGCCTGCGCGAAGGCAAGTTCAACATCGCCACCGTGCCCTCGGCACTGACCTGTGCCGAGGGCAGTCGGTGGCTGTCAGTCGATGTGTTGACGATGGAACTGCCATTGGTATCGCGCACGTTCCGGAACGAACCATTGGCGCGCATCGAGAAACGTGGCAGCGATCCCATTCATTCAGAAAAGGCTCGCGCGATTGCCTTGCTAGGCCGCCGCGCCTCACGCGGCCGGATGAATTCGGTCATTGAAAATGGGCGCCGTGTTTGACAGCCAAATCATAAAGTGGATACACTTATCAAAAGCAAGGAGCGGCGCTCCATACGCCTCCAGTTCGGTTAGCGGGAGAAACGGCGTTGGATAGGCTGGTTTGGACGGGGCCTACACGTGAATTCAAGGGAGCTCCGCCTCGCCATCTGCGGGCGGCCGCGAGTTTGCGTCTTGCTCTGACGAGCCCTTCTGTTCGCGATTTGCGCTCCCCTTCCCTCGAATACCTTTATCGCTGCTCGGATGACCGGCCGTTCGGATTCCGCGCTCAGCGCAGACCAGGCACGCGCCACCACGGTGTTGGAAATCCGGATTCTGTTCTCAATTCCGGACTGAGCCTCCCGAGCGGAGACGACACATATCAAAGGGGGATAAGGAGATGAATAAAAAGCGTGTTTGCATCGACGTCGGAGGCACATTTACGGACTGCCTGGTGATGGACGAGACCGGGCTATTGCAAAAATTCAAGGCATCGACCACGCCGAGCGACCCTTCGACTGGTCTCATGAATGCATTGAAAAAAGCAGCGCGGCACTATGGTGCGGACGTCGGCGAGTTTCTCGGTCAAATCGAAGTATTGGTGCACGGCACGACCCTTGCCACCAACATTCTCTTGACGGGGCGCGGCAGCAAGGCCGGCATGATTACCACCAAGGGTTTCCGCGACAGTATCGAGATGCGTCGCGGGATCAAGCCCATCGATGTGTCGTTATATAACCTGTTTATTCCACCCAATCGGCCGCTGATCCCGCGCTCCCGCCGGATCGGCGTCGAAGAGCGTACGCTGTTCGACGGCAGCATCATGACGCCACTCAACGAGCAGGACGTGGCGAATGCAGTGAAAAAATTCAAGACGCAAGGCGTTGAATCGATCGCCGTTTGTTTTCTGCATTCCTATGCAAACCCGAAACATGAACGGCGCGCCGCCGAGATTTGCCGTGAGGCTGCGCCGGACATCTTCGTCAGCACGTCGCACGAGACGCTGCCGATTTGGCGCGAATTCGAGCGTTTCAACACCACAGCCGTCGGCTCCTATGTCGGCCCAGCGGTTGCGCACTATCTGACATCGCTTGAGAAAGTTCTGAAAGATTCCGGATTTCGCGGCACGTTTCTCATGATGCTTGCCAATGGTCTGGTGCAGAATATCGCAGAATGCATTCGCCGACCGGTATTTCTACTCCATTCAGGTCCGGCGGCTGCGCCGTCGGGGGCGGTCTATCTTGGACGGCATCTGGGAGAGAAAAATCTACTTTCGGTCGACATGGGCGGAACGAGCTTCGACGTATGCGTGATCGACAACGGTGAAATTCCGACGACGATAGAACACTGGGAAAATGATCAACGGGTTGCGATCAAAATGGTCGACATCGCTAGCATCGGCGCAGGTGGCGGATCGATGGCCAAAATTGATGCGCTCGGATTGCTGCGGGTCGGACCGCAGAGTGCCGGCGCCGATCCGGGACCGGCTTGCTACGGGACAGGAAGCGACGCAACGGTAACCGACGCCAATTTGATCCTGGGCTATGTCCCGGCCGACTATTTCCTCGGCGGTGAAATGAAACTCGACGAAAAGGCATCGCGACGCGCGATGAAGCCGCTCATGGAAAGGCTCGGATTGGATGAAAAGGGCGCAGCCGAAGCAATTTTCCGCACAGTCAACGCGAATATGGCCAACAAGATCGCCGAGGTATCAACCAAACGCGGCTACGATATCCGTAACACGATTATGATCGCTGGTGGCGGCGGCGGACCAATTCACGGCGGTTTCATCGCTGACAGCCTGGGGGTTCGTCGGGTCGTCATACCTCCTGTCGCAGCCCTGTATAGCGCGTTCGGCATGTTCGCCATGGACATCGGTCAGGACTACGCGCGGTCGTTCGTCAGCCGTGCTGCAAATGCCGACGTTCAAGCGCTCAACCGTGTGTATGCAGAGATGGAAACCGAGGCTCACGCGTCATTCCGAGCGCACGGCGTCGCTGCCTCCGATGTCGTATTCAAACGCAGCGCCGACATGAGATATGTCGGACAATTCCACGAAGTGGAGATAGATTTCACAGGCGGAAAGATCACGCGCGAATCGGCAGAAGCTGCAGCGGCCGCGTTCGCGCGCAAGCACGAGGAACTCTACACGTTCGCCATGCCCTGGAAGGCCGTGGAGATATTGACGCTGCGTTTAAAAGCCTCCACGCCGAATGCCCCGTTCGCGTTGCCGCAGGTCGAGCAAGGCGGTGTCGACCCGAAACGCGCGTTCAAACGCCGTCGCACCTGCCGATTCAACGGACGTGATATCGATACTCCGGTGTATGACGGCGAGAAGGTGCTTGCCGGAAACGTCATACCCGGGCCGGCCGTCATCGAAGAGACAACGACGACTGTCGTTATCCCCGCGACTTATGTGTGCTCGGTGGACAAGTACAAGAACTACATTCTCACGCGCGCCTAACGGGAGCCCGATATGAGCCAATCCAATATCGATGCAACGACCGTCGCCACCGTTTGGCATTCCATGCAGACGATCTGCAAGGAGATGCGGCACTTGGTCAAGCGCACGGCACAAAATTATCTCATCGGCCAACTGCAAGATCTGTCGGTTGGCATCTGGGGTGCGGACGGGACCACGATTGCGGTTCCGGTCGGATTACCCAACCAGTTCCTCGGCACGACGTTCGCCGTAAAGGATTTGGTCAAGAACTTCGCCGGCAACATCAATCCTGGCGACGTGTTTCTCACCAACGATCCGTATCACGGCGGGCACAACACTCATTTGCCCGACTGGGGGTATATCCGGCCGATATTCTACAAGGGCGAGTTGCTGTTCTTCACGCTCTGCCGTGGCCATCAGATGGACACCGGCGGTTCTTTCCCCGGCGGCTATTTTCCCAACGGTTACGATATCCACGCTGAAGGTCTCATCATTCCTCCGATCAAGGTCATTGATCGCGGCCGGGAGAGGAAAGACCTCGTTGATCTAATCCTCAACAATGTGCGCTTTTCGGACGGCGTCCGCGTCGACCTGCACGCCATGATCGGCGCGACCACCATGTGCGAGAAGCGAATGCTGGCGCTGCTCGACATGTACGGCAGGGATACAGTACTCGCCTCGGTCGAAGAAATGGTGCGGCGAACGGAAATCGCCGTCCGCGAGGAAATTCGCAAGATTCCCGATGGCGTCTATACTGGCGCGGCGGCGACCGATGACGACGGAACGACACTCGACGAGCCGGTCTGGGTGCGTGCGCGCATCATGGTGCAAGGCGACGAGATGACGATCGACCTCTCCGAGAGCGACGCCCAGCGCAAAGGGTTCGTGAATTGTGTTTACGCTGTAACATACGGCATTTCGATCGCCGCCGTGATTCTGTATTTCGACCCCGCTCTCGCCGACTACCATAATCAGGGGACGATGGAGCCGATTAAGATTATCGCGCCGCCCGGTTCCGTCGTGAACTGCCAGTACCCGGCAACCGTTGGCGCCTCGCCCGTTAATGTCGGTGTCCAGATCATGGAAGCCGTCGTCGAGGCACTGTCGAAGGCACTGCCCCATCACGCCGTCGCCGCTTGGGGCAAGCATCGCGGCGACTACCTCTTCGCCACGGACCCGCGTACGGGGGAACCATACGTGCGCACGTGCTTCGACTACGATGGCAGCGCCGGCGCGGTCTGGGGTTACGACGGCTACCAGGCGGTGAGTACGTTGACCGCCATGGGCGCCGCGCATCGCGACAATGTCGAGGAAATGGAAGGACGGGTGCCATGGCGCGCACTTCGATGGGAGTTCGTGCCTGACTTCAGCGGCGCGGGACGCTGGCGCGGCGGTCCTGGCGTGCATTGGGAAGCCGTCAACGAAGGCACGGATGGCCAGATGGCGACTGGCAGCTCGGATGGCGACGTCGTGCAGGGCTTCGGCGCGGTCGGAGGCGAGCCTGCGCCTGTCTCTCGCACCTATCTGCGCCGTGATGGTGAGGATATCCGGGTCAAACCGCACCGGCTCGTGCCAGTGAAGACCGGGGATGTGCTGGTCAAGCATTCGTCGGGCGGCGGCGGCGTCGGCAAAGCTTCCGAGCGCGACCCGGACATGGTGCGCGAGGACGTGGAAAACGAACTTGTTTCGATCACCACAGCCAAGGCGATCTACCGAGTGGTCATAGATCCCGATACCCTGCAAGTGGATGAGCGGGCGACCAAGGCCTTGCGGGCGCAATGAGCCTTATCGACCGACGCGGCGGGATTCGCGGCCGTTGGTCGGACCGTCCATGGGGACCTGCGGCCACACTGGCATAATGCGAGCTATGGCCAAACAACGACCCAGACTACGCAAGGGAACGACGCTGAAAAAGATCTTGCGGCCGCTGGCTGGCGACAGCCACCGTCGCGCCTCGGTCGATATTCATCAGTATCTGCGCGACCTCATTCTGTCGAACGCCCTGCCACCGGAAACAATTCTGTCGCAGGTCGAGGTTGCAGATTGCCTTAAGGTCAGCCGCACGCCTGTGCGCGAAGCGCTGCGGATGCTAATGGAGGAAGGCTTAGTCAAGGCCGAGCCCAATTATCGTTGCCGGGTGCTGGGGTTTGATCCGCGTGAATTGGAAGCGCTCTATGTATCGCGAATTGCTAATGAAGGAATTGCGGCTACCGTCACCGTGCAAAGCATGACCGATGAGGACGTCGAAACACTCGCAGAGCTTTTGCTCCAACTGCGCAAGGATGAAAAGCAACACAATCTTCGCCGTTGGCTCAAGAACCATCGGGCGTTTCATCAGATGCTGTTCTGTCGGGCGAACCCGTTGCTGCAGAAACGCATGTTTGTCGATTGCCAACGCAGTGAACGCTACGTCTACAACACCGTGCAGGCGGGGCTCACCGACATATTTCGTCGCGCCGCCATCGAACATGAGGAAATCTATCAAGCTTGCAAGCGGCGCCAACCGGCGGCGGTTGTCACTTTGTTGACCGACCATCTTGCCGCTGCCGCAATCGATATCATGGCTGAATTCGCCCCCAATTGGGAACCTACGACACTGCGTAATGCTGCCCGGCTCATGCGTAGCGGGGCGGCGCATCTCGACGATGCGTGAACTCATAAACACGCTGTCCTTTCCGAAAATCATATCCGCGCGTAGCGATGATGCAGCCCCGACAGAATAGGCGTAGCAGCAATGGTTCCGTATCGTTGGATTGTTCGACCCAGCGGCGCATCCTTGCGCAGCGATAAGTGCGCGCGCGATACATTATAATAGTAAGCGTACAAGGTCAGAATGTGAATAAGCGCCGATGCATGACCCCCTCAATAGTAGGCGGATCAATTGTTTAGTGCGCCGATAGGTGTCGCGACCCCACGCCGATCAACATGCCACGTCCGTACTGAGTCCGTTCAACCTCCAACAACAGACATGCGTTGAATGGGTTGGCACCTCAGCCATCCCCTCATTTTTTGAAATAAACGAATCCGCAGAAGTGTAAAACCTTTCCGAAAAGAATCGGAACTGGTTATTTTTGAAGCTCGGGCTGACTGAAATATTGAACGCTGTGAAGAAACCGGAGAGTCTCGCCA